>JBBSEU010000365.1:0-4637 GCA_038239365.1 Aggregatilineales bacterium | reverse complement strand
TCGGGCATTTCACGCTTCGCCATGTCGATACCATCCAGGCCGCGTGAGGCCACGATCACATGGTAGCCCGCAAATGAAAGCATTCGCTGTACCAGCAATTGACTGCCGGGATCATCTTCAATGTATAGTATCGTCGATTTTTCGGCCATAGAAGCCTGTCCTTTACGTTAAGGCATGTTTATTCAGGGCTGTGGGCGCGTCAGTTGAGCGCCTCCACGATACTTTGTAACAGTTCTTCGTTAAGGAACGTGCCTTTTTGCAACAGGCTGTCGATCTGGCCGCTGAGTCGTTCGCGCTCCTGTACTGTCAGTTCTTTGGCTGTGAGAACGATGATCGGGATGCTTCGCAGTTCATCATCGGCTTTGAGCATATCGATCACCTGAAAACCATCCACATCGGGCATCATCAAATCGGTGATGATCAGATCGGGGTGAATGCGGTGAACCAGTTCCATGCCGTGCCGCCCATCGAGCGCCACTTCGATCTGATAATTGCCGCGCGCCTGTAGAATTCGACTGATCAGACGTGCCGCGTCCGGGTTGTCTTCCATTACAACGATGCTCTTGATCGCGTCTTCCATCTGTTCGAGTGCCGAGAGCAAGCCCTCTTCGGGCAGTGCCGGGATTTTTCCGGCGCGGCTCACATCGACATGCCGCGCGTACTGATCGCCCAAAATTTGTTTTTCAACCGGGAAGGTATGGCCGGAGCAATTGATCACGACCAGTTGATCGGGCTTGATGATGCCCGCCCGCACCATTTTGGTCAGTCCGGCGAAGGCTACAGCGGTTGCCGGTTCAACTGACAATCCTTCGGTGCGAGCTAAAATGCGCGTGGCATTGAAGGCTTCCTCGTCGGTTGCAGACTCCATCGTGCCGCCGTGCTGGGCAATAATATCATACAGCAGTTGATAGGCGCGTCCCGGATCGCCCGTTGAAAGTGTGGCGATGATCGTTTGCGGGTTCTCGACGGGGACAGCAACGCGCGCGTTCTGTTTGAAGGCGTTGACCATCGGCGCACAACCCGCCGATTGCACCACACCAATCGCGGGCATTTTGGAGGTAAGTCCCAGTTCGCGGAGTTCAGAGAAGCCTTTCACGACTCCGAGCGGCCCCATGCCACCGCTCACCGACTGGATGAACCAATCGGGCGTGCGCCAATCAAGCTGCTCTGCGATCTCGTAGGCCATCGTTTTCATGCTCTCGACGGCGGCTACCGATTTGATGCCACGATCTACAAACAAATTCTTGCTTTGCGCGAAACGATTGGCGACGATTTTGACCTGATCGTAGGTACCTGTTACCTTGATCACTTCGCCGCCATACAGCGCCGCCTCACGCATCTTATCGCCGGGCACCATACTGGTCAGAAATGCCCACATTTTGATCCCGGCGCGCGCGGCGTAGGCGGCATAAGCGATTGCGACGTTGCCCGTTGAAGCGACTACCGCCTCGTCGATGCCCAATTCGCGCATGACCGAAATCGCAACCGATGCTTGCCGATCCTTGAATGATCCGGTTGGCCCCTGGCGCTCATCTTTAATGTATAAATTTTTGAGGCCGAGCATCGCGCCCAAATTTTCGGCCTTGAGCAGTGGTGTGTTGCCTTCACCCAATGTGACAATATTGGCGATGTCGTACAACGGCAGGAGTTCGTGGTAGCGCCACAAGCCGCCGGATCGGGTTTTCAGTTCATCGATCCAACCCG
Source organism: Aggregatilineales bacterium (assembly GCA_038239365.1). Taxonomy (GTDB): domain Bacteria; phylum Chloroflexota; class Anaerolineae; order Aggregatilineales; family UBA2796; genus JBBRMW01. The sequence continues at coordinate 2,933 of JBBSEU010000365.1, read as the reverse complement.
ACGTTCGCAGCGCATCCAGATCGTAACGCGCCTCAAGGATATTTTCGCCGCACTGCGGGCAGGCGGGCAAGGGGCGTTCATAACGGGTACGATAGCCGCAGTGGATACATTGCAGATCGATTAGTTTGTTAATTTGACTGGTTTTGCTCATTGATCGTGTTTGCTCATGCCGTGCAACGCGCCGTGATGCGCTGCCATAGAAAATTTGATTTGTCGATTAGCGCAGAAGATAGTCTGATTGTGACACTTTCCGGCCTCATCTGCAAAAGTTGTGTAAAAATTGTGAGGACACTATGCGAAAGCGGAGTGGATTCGACTCACGAACCGTTTGGAAGTTGAAGTGGTAAATGAATGGAAAACAGGCTGCCTTTGCCAGGGATGCCGTCGCTTTCCGCTGTCATGTAGCCGCCGTGTGCTTCGATCAGGGCGCGGGCAATCGCCAATCCCAATCCAGCGCCCCCCGTCTGACGGCTTCGGCTAGAATCGGTACGATAGAAGCGTTCAAAGATGTAGGGCAGGTGTTCCCTGGCGATCCCCTGACCGCTGTCCTGCACCGCCATGACGATCTGATCGTCATCCTGCCGGGCATTGACCGTGATCGTGCCGCCTGCCGGGGTATGAACCAGTGCGTTTGAGATCAGGTTCGATAAGACCTGCGCCAGTCGAACCGGGTCTACGCTTAGGTCAGGTAAGTTGGGTTGAATATCGCTGGATAATGTGACCCCTTCGCCCTCGGCCAACGTACCGAACGTGATCACCTGACTCTCAACCAAATTCCCGATGTTCGTAGGTTGAAGGTTGAGCGGCAGTTTGGCGGCTTCGGCCTGACTAAGTTCGTGCAAATCGTTTACCAGTCGGCTCAGGACGCGCGTTTGGGCATACAGTGCCGAAATTTCGTCTTTGGAGAGGGGATAAACGCCTTCGACAATGGCGCTCAGATTGCCCTGCAAAACCGAAAGCGGCGTCCGCAGTTCGTGCGCCACATCCGCGACCATGTTTCGGCGCAGCGTTTCGGCCTGCTCAAGTGCCCCGCTCATCTCATTGAAGGCGCGCGCCAGTTCACGAACTTCAGCCGTGCCTTCCTCGCTCACACGTTTGAATTGTTTGCGTGTGCCGATGGTGTGCGCTGCTTCTGCCAGCCGACTGAGCGGCGCGGTCAAGCTGCGACTCATCAGTGCCCCAAAGGCAATGCCCACCAACGCAGTGATAACGCCAAAAGTGAGCAGCGCCCCGGTAATGCGCGGCACGAAAAATAATCCGCCGTCACGCGGCGGTGACATCTCAACCTGACTGATGACCAGATACCCACGCAAGAACCCATCGACATTGATCGGCAGTTCGGCAACAGCGGTTTGTTTGCTGGCGAATTTGGGCAAATTCGTGCCAAAGATAATTTGCCCCGTTTCGTCCGCGATGGATAAGATCACGGTCATGTCGCCCGGCGGCACGGACACAATCCGATTCTGATCGATCCAGAAATCGGCAATGTGCGTCCAGCCGTCGTGCTGACGATAATAGCTGCTCAATTGATCGATCAGGCCGCCCGGTGACTGAAATTGCTCAATCAGCACGCCGCGAATGCCCTCAGATCGTAAAGTTAGCGTGCCAGCCGTGACGATAATCAATGTACTGACCAACGTCACGGCACTGAACGCCAGACTCAGGCGAACCCACAGCCTGTTCACGAATCTTTTCCTGCCAAACGATACCCGTAGCCATAGACTGTCAAAATATACGATGGATTGCCCACATCCGGCTCGATCTTTTTGCGGATGTTTTTGATGTGCGTATCCACCGTCCGTTCGACAAAATCATTATCGTAACCGACAACCGATTCGGCGATTTCGGCGCGCGTGAAGGCATGACCGGGATGGCTCATGAACAGGAGCAGCAGCTTGAATTCTGTCGGCGTCAGTTCGAGGGGTTGACCGTTCAGCGTCGCCTCGTGCCGATCCGTATCCAGAATCAGGTCGCCGCTCTGAAAATGCGTTTGCAGCGGCGCGTCGGGCGTGAGCAGCGTTCGGCGCAGCACCGCGCGGATACGTGCCACGACTTCACGCGGGTTGAACGGCTTGGTGATGTAATCATCCGCGCCCAACTCCAACCCGACGATCTTATCTACGTCTTCGATGCGTGCCGTCAGCATAATCAAAGGGATGATACGGAGCATCGTATCTTTGCGGGCGATGCGCGTCACATCCAGACCGTCGCGCTGCGGGAGCATCAGATCGAGGACAACCAGCGTCGGGTTATCGCGCCGCATGATGTGCAGCGCCGATTCGCCATCGTGCGCGACCAGCACCTGAAAGCCAGCTTCTTCGAGGTAGGCGCGCAGCAACCGGGCGATCTCTTTATCGTCATCGACAATCAGAATGCGCTGAGCGGGGTTGGTCATGGCAGATTTTTATACCTTGCTGATCCTATTGTCTACAAAATGCGGCTTTTGACAAAGTGACGCCGGGGAATTATGGAGATTTAGAAATAAGGGCGGATTAACCTCACCCCCCAGCCCCCTCTCCGTTTACAGAGAGGGGGAGTCGGAAGGTATCCGGCCTAAGTCGTTAAAATCCATAAGTGGACTAAAATAGTTTGGGATCGCCTGGTAGTGATCAGTCCATCTCCACCGTTTGGCTGATCAGATCATCGATCTTCTTCATCACGTCAGCGGTCAGATGTGGCACAACATCAATCGCTGCCATGTTTTCCACGACTTGTTCTGGCCGCGATGCGCCCGTGATCACCGTGCTGACGTTCGGGTTCTTCAAGCACCAGGCAATCGCCAGCCGTGCCATTGTCGTATCCAGTTGTTCGGCAATCGTTGTCAGTTCGCGAACGGCAGCGATGCGTTGTTGACCTTCTTCGCTCGTAAAACGCTTTTTCAGCCATTCGTAACCCGGCAAATTGATACGGGCATCTTCCGGGATGCCGTTGTT
>JBBSEU010000364.1:0-4683 GCA_038239365.1 Aggregatilineales bacterium | reverse complement strand
GGTGATATGCGTTAGGTGGGGCGTGTTGCGATAAATCCACTCAATCGTGCGCCGCGTATCGTCTACCGCGCCCGTCACGGCCAGCCGACCCACCGGCGCGGGAAATACAAAATCGACCTGCACATCCACCAGCCAGAGCAAAATGCGCGGCGAGTCAGTGCTGGCTGGTCGCGAAAATACCGCCAGTCCGTCCTCATAGGCGCGCACCAGATCGGGTTGATAAAGGTCGCCGACTCGCGCCGGATCATAAATCGCTGGAAAATTCATAAACTGAACCCCTTGAACATGCCGTTATTCTACCCCGTGAACCTTTTCGCCAGTATCTCGTATCGGGGATCAGAAAGGCGCAGCGTGGATGCTAACCGACGAACAACTTGCTTCAGCAATCGCACACGGCAGCGGTGACGCACTCACAACGTTAGTGGAGCGCCATCACAACGCGCTGGTTGGCTATCTGTACCGCGTGACAGGTGGAGATCGGGCGCTGGCACAAGACCTGACGCAGGAAACTTTCTTGCGGCTGCTGCGAACGATCTCACACTACGAGTACCCGCGCCCGTTCAAGCCCTGGCTGTACGCGATTGCGACGAATCTGGCACGCGATCATTATAAACGCGCCGATACGCAGCATACCTTTGATGATATTGACGACACACTGCCCTTTGCCGATCACGAACCCGCCCAACTCGAAGATAGTTTGTTTATGGATGCGGAAATGCGCCGCACCGCCCGCGCCCTGAATGATCTGCCAGACTTTCAACGCGAAGTCGTGACGCTGCGCTATCAGCAGGAATTATCGTTAGCGGAAATTGCCGAGGCGCTGAACATCCCGGTAGGCACGGTCAAATCACGTTTGTCGATTGGCTTGCGTCGATTGCGCGATCTGTTAGAGCAGGAACCGAATCATTACGAGTATCAGCAAAATGACCGATAGACACGAACGGTTGCGCGCCATGCTGCGCGAAGATATAGGCGACGAAGCCGACGAATTCCTTGAAACTGTCGAACGTCTGCGCGATCTGCCCGCGCCAGCAGTTGACCCCGAACAAACAACGGAATTGATTATGGCACTCAAGGCCAAACTTGCCTCACCCCCGGCCCCACTCCGCAGGCGGCGAGGGGAGATCACAGCACGCTCGGACACCCCCACACCACAAGTGGAGAGGGGGCTGGGGGGGGAGGCAAACCACCGGCCATTCCAACATCTGCGCGATTGGCCGCCCCTGCTCCTCATGCGCGCTCAACTGCGTGTCGTGCAGGGCGAAATCCTGATCGCTTCGGCGCTGATGATTTTGCTGGGCGTGGTGGTCACGCTGTTGACCTTTAACATGGGGATGTACAGCGGTCTTTACAGTATTGATCTGCCGTTGGTCTTGATCGCGCCGATAGTGGCCGCCGTCGGGTTGGCATTTTTGTACGGCACAGAAGCTCAGGCCGTCGCCGAAATCGAACACGCCACGCCCGTTTCCACGTCATTGGTCTTGCTTGCCCGATTGACGCTTGTGTTTGCCTTCGATTTTGCGTTGGGCTTGTGCGGAAGCATCATCCTGACATTGACTCAACCCAGCTTATCGCTGTGGCCGCTGGTCGGGGCATGGCTGGCACCGATGTCCTTTTTATCGGCGCTGGCCTTCCTGATCAGTGTCTTGTTTGTCGATCCGCTGGTCGGCATGGTGATCAGTTTCGGGCTGTGGGCGGCGCTGATCATGATCCGCTTCGTGAACATCAACCCCAACTTGCACCTGATCATCGCCATTCCCGATCTGCTGGCAGCTAACGTGCGTCCCTGGTTGTTGATACTGGCAATCCCCTTGTTTGCGCTGGCACTCTGGATCAGCACGCGCCGTGATCTCATCATCAAAAAGGGCATCTCATGAATCGGTATATTCGGCAAGGCATTATCGTGGCACTGATCATTGGCGGCGGACTGCTCTTCCGTCCACAACTCACTAACCTAATCGCGCAACTTGACAAAACGCCCTATCAGGTACGACCGGCGGTCTGGCTGATCATGGCCGTGTTAGCAGGTGTTGGCGGTATTGCCTGTCTCGGCGCAGTGCGGAGCGTGCAGATCACCGGGAGTGCGTTTACATGGCGCAGCAGTCTCGGATCGCTCAGTTTGTGGATCACGGCGGCAAGCGCATTCGCTATTCCACTGTTGATGCTGGCAACCGCTGATGATCCGAAAACTGGACCTTTTATGTGGCTGCGTGTGCCGCGCGTGATCGATCTGATCGTCCCACTGATAGTCGGCATTCAGGCGGCGCTGCTCTTTTCGCCCGATGACGAACCGGTGCTTGAACTGAAACTAACCTATCCGCGTCCGTTCGTCTGGCTCGCCGCCGAACGTATCAGCGTGACACTGCTGGTTCAGATCGCCATCGGACTGTTAGGGACGGTGCTGGCTTTGCTGCTCAAAAACACCGATCCGATTCAGAATCTCGTGCGCTGGCTGCCTGCTACGGTTTTCCTGGCCGGGATCGGGCTGCGCGTCACGCTTGCCACCCGACAGATCGTCTTTGGTGTGCTGATCGTGATCGGATTCTGGTTCGTAATGTGGTTCTATGGTGATGGCATGTTGGCGCAGCATCCATTCATGTGGCCGCTGCACCTGTATATGCAGCCGATCAATTTTTCAACTGTGCTGCTTGGCCTGACCAATACCGATTACACCCTGAACCGCCTCATGATCGTGTTGTTGGGAATCGGACTGATGCTCTCAGCTTTTTCCGAACTGCGCGATGAAGAACGACTCCTGACCGGAGCCTACGCGATTCGCACTCAACCCGCGAAAGGACACTAAACCGGATGGCCTCAACCTTTGTTCATGCTGGCGCGGTCTTGCGCTACGAGTTTCTCATCCAGTGGCGGCAGCGCGTCGCCCTTATTGCCTCGTTTGGATTGTGCTTCATGTGCGTTTTGTTGATGTTTGAGCTACGCAACAGCTTAAGTCTGTTCGCGGAGAAAACATTAACGCCGCAGCAACTGAGCGAAGTCAATCGCCAGCTTTCAACGGTGGCGGTGCTGACGCTGTACACGCTGCTGCATATCTTTTCGCTGCTGGTGTTCCCGATCATTCTGGCTGACACATTCCCAAAAGATAAGCAGTATGGCGTCCGCGAACTGATTGACACTCTGCCGCTTTCCAGCGCGTCGTACCTGATTGGCAAGGTGTCAGCATCCGTGTGCAGCGTCCTAATTGCGTTGGGACTGCCGATGATTGTATTGGGTGTCGGTTGGTGGCTGATCGTTTACCCCTTCGATGTTGGCGCATATCTGGGCATGTGGATCGTCGCATTGATACCCACTGCGCTGATCAATACGGCGCTATGTGTGCTCATTGCCAGCGGGCAGCCAACTCGTCGCCGTGCCATCCTGATTGGGATCGTCTTCGCTTTTGGCTGCTTGCTATTCTTATCGTTTGGCCCCAAAACGACATTACCAGATTATTTCAATCCGGGTCGAATGCTACCCTTCAAGTATTACCTGATGTACGCCAGCAGTACACCTGTGCTGTATGGTTATGAAGACGTAAATGTGTGGCACATTGGGTTAGGAATTCTGGGGGGGATTGCTGAAGTTTTGATCGCGGGCGTGCTGGTTCAACGCTGGATGACGCGCCGCCTGATGCACTAGAGGTAATCACATGAATGTTTCTCAGTTAATCGTAGTAACTCGTTATGAGTTTGTGTTGCAGTGGCGGCAGCGGCTGGCGCTTGCCATCGCTGTAATGCTCTGCCTATTGGCCGGGACGCTTGTCCTGATCTGGCATGATGATCGACACAATATCCTTGATCCAGTAATCGTTATTGAGCAATCGCAAACCGACTCGGTTACTCGTATTGTTACCATGCTGGCCTCTGATATTGCACCCGATCAGGTTGAGCCACTACGCTGGAAGTATTCGACAGAAGTTCTAATCACAATCGAAATTCTGGTCCATCCACTGTTGATATTCCTGTTCCCGATTCTTTTTGCCGACACGTTGCCCAAAGATCATCAGTACGGTGTGCGCGATCTGCTGCAAACGCTGCCCATGACCAACACTGTCTACATCACGGGCAAACTGTTGGCAAGCGTTTTGAGCGTAGCGATCAGCCTTTTCATCCCCTGGGTTTTGACCGGAATCGCGTGGTGGGCACTGGTTTATCCATTTGATGTGGTCAGCTACGTAGCGATGTATCTAACCAGCATATTCCCGGTAGCGGTATTAGCGACATTTTCAGGGATTTTGGTGGCAGCGGGGCAGCGCACCCGACGCCGTGCCATATTAATCGGAGCGGCTTTTGCAATTTTATGTACCCTCTTACTGCTCTTTCACCAACATAAGCCACCTATAACGCTGGTCGATCATCTGAATCCGGCACGGCCAGTCATTTTTCACTACTACATGGTCAACACAACTTTTGGTGGCCTATCCCATTTGAGCGAAGAACCAACGACATTAGGGCATGTTGGCCTGACCGTTTTGGCCGGAATCATCGAAGTGGCAGCGGTTTGGGTATGGGTGCAATGGCGGATGCGACGACAGCAAGCAGGCATAGTGACCACTCTCCCCGATACATCTGGGGAGCTTCTCAGGCTACGCATGACTCGCTCGTCTAGGTTAGCGCCTGACGGCTCGATCCAAGCCGACTTGAGTGTCCTTAAAGCGTTTCAAATCTTACGTGCAGGACTACCCTG
>JBBSEU010000363.1:0-4697 GCA_038239365.1 Aggregatilineales bacterium | reverse complement strand
TCCAGCACCTGCACGTAATCATCGACCACTGGCGCAATGTTTCGCAGTCCCAGCTCAACGCGCAGTTGCGTATAAAATGCGTCAGGCAAACCATTCGGTCCACCGTCAATCGTGTGCGTCGCGCGCCCGACAATGCTTTCCGTAAATAATCCAAAAGCGCGTCCGGCACTGCCATTTGCTAGATCAATCGCTACGATCATCGCCACGCCAAGCGCCACGCCCGCGATAAACAGGATTGCTTGCAATGGCCGCCGCAGAATCGAACGCAGCACCACGCGCCAGAGTGTCTCGGTCATGGCTGGACTACCGGGGCTACAGCGGCAGCGCGTTCCGATTCGAGCTTGCCTTCACGGATGTGATAGACCACATCGGCATAGGGCACTACATCGGCGCTGTGTGTCGCCATAATCAACGTTTTGCCCGCTTCACGAGTCAGTTCAAGCAAAAGATTGAGGATCAACTTGCCATTATCTTCATCCAGGTTGCCAGTCGGTTCATCGGCCAGGATGAGCAGCGGATGATGAACCAGTGCCCGCGCAATCGCCACCCGCTGCTGCTCCCCACCCGATAACCGATCCGGGTAGGTATCCGCGCGATTCGCCAACCCGACACGTTCCAGCAGCACCCGCGATTCCTTTTCGCCCTCACGCCGACTTTTGCCGCGCAGTTCGTAGGGCAGGCTCACGTTTTCTAGAACGGTCAGCGTCGGAATCAAATTGAAAAACTGAAAGACAAACCCGATATGATCGCGCCGAAAAACGGTCAGGTCACGCTCACTCAATGCCGTCAGGCGCGTTTGTTGAATCCACACATCGCCGCTGGTTGGTTCATCAATACCACCAATCAGGTTCAAAAGTGTGCTTTTGCCGCTGCCACTCTTGCCAAGCAGCACGACAAAATTCCCCTCGATCACATCCATATCCACATTATCGAGGACTTTGCGCGAAGCCCCCGCTTCGGTATATTCGCGGGTCAGGCCGCGCAATTTGATCAAGGGGTTACTGGTCATAAACGTGATCCATTCTTACTGTTATATTTGTGTATTCTAGCACAAGCCCTGCCGGGTTGACCTATTGGATGATGCTGACAGTTGCGCGTCCGGCAAAATTTTCTATACTGAATCGACACTTACCTATTCAGGAGAACTCAATGCCCCGCTCATTTCGTACCCTCAGTTTGATCACTATTTTCGTGTTGGCGCTTTGTGTTACCGGATTCGCTTCGGCACAGCCCGCCAAAGTGGCCGCGTTGCAGGCCACGGCAACGCCTATCGATCCGGGCCAGGTTGTGAAGCTCGATTTTGGCACAGCGGTCACGACTCCGCTCAATAAGGACGATGTCAGCTACCGTTATTTCAGTTTCAAGGGCAAGGCCAATCAACTTGTTACTGTCACCGTACAGAAGTTGACGGGGAATTTAGGCCTGAAGATTGATGTACGCAGCCAGTCCGATGCCGATCTGATCTACGGCGGCGGCGATTTCTTTGAAGCGTCCACTTTGACTGTCAAGTTGCCCCAGGACGGGAATTACCGTGTCAATCTGATCGAAAGCGATCCGGGTGCAGGCGATTTTGAAGCGGGTACGGTTTCGGTAATGGTTGCCGAAGCGAAGCCTGTCGCTGCTGCAACTGCCACAAAATAACATCATTCGCGGGATGCGTTCGTTTCAATCATTTGCCGTTCGGATCAGCAAAGTGCGGCGCTACACATCCCGACGACTCACTCATTTACCGCTTTTTTTGCGTGATCAACGTTACAGCACCTATCGTACAAACTATCCGCGCGGCACACTGGCACATTATTTTTCAACCTTGCCGCGCGATCTGCTCGAAAAAGACAGAACTCGAATCCTTGAATTGGCCGACCTGTTCACAGCGCATCGCTTTGATTTGCTGGGTTCGGGTTGGGTACAGGTCAGGCATGGGATGATCTGCCGGGGGTTAGAAGGGATCGTCTATCCGGCAACCGAAGCTATCCGCACTGATCCCGATGGTCATTGGTTGAACGGTTACATCAACCCGCCTAATCTGCCTGAGTCAAGGCGCATCTGGCGTTTGATTGACGCGGATTATCAGCCGATAGACTGGCAGCTTGATTTCAAATCGGGATGGCGCTGGTCAGAACAAACATGGCACTTAGCGATCCGCTATGCCCACCATCCGTGTGTCGATATTAAAGTGCCCTGGGAACTTGCCCGGATGCAGCACCTTGCGACGTTAGCCTTTGCCTATATGCTCACCTCAAATGTGCGTTATGCGCGCGAATTTCGTAATCAGGTGTTGGATTTTATCGCCACGAATCCGCCGCGCTTTGGCGTGAACTGGTATTCCGCGATGGACGTAGGGATTCGCGCTGCCAACTGGCTAACCACCCATGATCTGTTTCGTGCTGCCGGAATGATGTTTGATGAAGCCTTTGAGGATGTTTTTCGGCGCAGCCTTTACGAACACGGTCTTTATCTGCGAAACGATCCAGAATGGCGATCCGATTGGCGTGGCAATCACTATTTGAGCGCAGTGGCCGGATTATTATTTATCGCTGCGTACTTGCCCCTTGATGACCAGATCAAGGCGTGGCGTACTTTCGCAATTCGTGAACTTCTCCACGAAACGACGCTGCAATTCAACGCCGACGGTTCCAATTTTGAGGCGTCTACCTGCTACCATCGACTTTCTGCTGAGATTGTGACTTATGCAACCGCGTTGATCTTGCGCCTGGATGCTGCACTTGTCCCGGCGGATCACCTTGCAAGGCTGGCGAAGATGGCCGCCTTCACGTTGACGATCACAAAACCAGACGGACACGTACCGCAATTTGGCGATAACGATAACGGGCGCTTCCTGAAACTGAACGTGGCTTACCGACGGCGAACTGTTGGTGAAGCCAAATCGCTTTATGCCAACCTTGACGGCTACGACGAACTGCCAGATGATGCCGTCTATTGGGATGAAGATCACCTTGATCATTGGCATTTGGTGGCCGCAATCAACGGCCTTGTGCCCCAACAGAATTTTGCAGCATTCACGCCCGGTTACGAACTGGAAACCGCGCTCATTAGCGACCTGTCGAGTGTTTCGCGCCTGACGTTAAAACGTCAGGCTGAACGAACAAAGTCCACTGAAGTGGACTCAATCGCCGCGAGTCCACTTCAGTGGACTTTGTTACCTGAGCCTGGGAATAAATTCCCAGGCGTATCTTTCCCCTGCCCCGAAGGTGATCTCCTTGAAGATTTGCAGCGCACCGCCTTCCCCGATTTTGGCTTGTATGTTTACCGTTCGCGCCGCCTCTATTTGGCGATTCGCTGCGGCGCGATTGGTCAGCGTGGCAACGGCGGCCATGCTCACAATGATCAACTTGCGATAGAACTGACCCTCAACGATGTGAACCTGATCGTCGATCCGGGCACATATCTTTATTCGCCGCTGCCTGCACGCCGCAACGAGTACCGTTCGGTGCGGGCACACTTCGCGCCGCGCCTCGATCAATCTGAACCCGGACGACTCGATCTGGGATTATTCACTTTGGGCGATACAGCACACGCTGAATGTGTCGTTTTTGGCGAACGCGAATTTATCGGCAGGCATCATGGGTACGGCACACCTGTTTATCGGCGCATACAGATCGACTCCTCACAAATTCTGATTGAGGATAGCCTCCCCGCTGCTCAATTCGTCAGTCTCCCCGTTTCGCCCGGCTACGGAATTCGCTACCGCGCCCAATCCGTAGAGCAATCGTAGTTCAGGCGTCAAATATGCAAACGATCTGTGCTGTAGACTGCACAGTAAGTATCCTGCCTGAAAATGAAAGATTCAGAGATCAAAACGATCATGCAGTCCATGTACACCGTTCCAGTCCAGCGCGCCCAGTCGCCTATAAAGCCGAAACCCATCTCATCCACAACATGGTTGTTTACGGGCGGTCTGGTTCTGACAATTTTATTCACCATGACGATGATCCTGTTTGTGTTCGGCGTCGTGGTTGTGCGCGCATCCAACCGACTGCTGCCCGGTGCGTCAGTGATGGGCGTCTCATTGGGCGGTCTGAGCGTTGAAGATGCCGCCGCTGAACTCTCTGCCGCCTGGAATACCGTTCGCGTGCGCGATGGCAGCCGGGTTTGGGCAGTTTCGCCCGCCACTTTGGGGCTGACGCTGGATAGTCGCGCGACGGCTCAGGCCGTGCAGGATAAAGGTTGGGCACAATTGTTGGGCAGCTCACACGCTCAACCCGTGATCACCGTCGATTTGGCGCAAGCTGAAAAAGGCCTGAAAGCACTCACCACAACCGTAGAGCGCGCCGCCGCCAACGCCACCTTTCGGTATAACAATGGTCAATTGATCGCTGTCGCCGCCATCGAAGGTCGCCAACTGAATATCACGGCCACACTCGATCAACTTCGTACCAATCGCGCCAATAATTTGGCGGATGGGGCGCTTGATCTGGTGATGAACGGCATTGCGCCGTCAATCACCGATGCGACACCGTTGATCGATAAGGCGCGTCAACTGCTGGCTTCGCCGTTGATCATTCATGCCTACAGCCCGATCACCGATCAAACCGATACCTGGACACTTCCGGCGGATCAATGGGGACAATGGCTCAGCGTCGAAAACACATCATCCGGTGCTGCTTTCAGCCTGGACTCGAACGCACTCACCAATTACCTGAACGGCCAGAATTCAAAGTTGGGTGAAGGCCGAC
>JBBSEU010000362.1:0-4713 GCA_038239365.1 Aggregatilineales bacterium | reverse complement strand
TGCCAACCGACAAAAAAAGTTTGAACAACGCACCCCGGCCATGGCTCTTTTTCTCACCAACCGTATTTGGTCAATCCGTGACCTGCTTCTTACCCCCCTTTGTCCCGTACCCAATACGGGATAATCTCACATGACTACCAACTAGGCGCGATGGTCATCTACAAAATTCAGGAAAGTGCCGGCGGGGTAAGCCGATCACGCGCATCGAACTTCTCTCGCCAGCCAACAAGCCGCCGCAGTCGGGCTATCCACAGTACCCCGATAAACGCAACGCCACGCTTCGGAGCGGAATGCCCCTTATTGAGATCGATTACCTGCATCAACAACCATCTGTGAACAAACTATTGCCACCCTATCCTCAGCCGGGTTCGCACCCCTACAGCGTGATCATCAACGATCCGCAGCCGTCCATTTACGATGGCTTTTCTCAGTCGATCATGTTCGATGTGGACGAGCCAATCCCGAAGTTTGACATTCCGCTTGATGAAGGCCGCCATATTTCGCAATTTGATCTGAATCAGGTCTATCAGTACACCTTTGAGCGTGCCCCGGACTTGATCATGGATACCGATTACGAAACGCCGCCCGTTCACATCGAAACCTACACTGAGGCGGATCAGGCGCGTATCCAGCGCCGAATGCTCCTGGTTATCAAAATGCGCGCTGCGGGTCACGATCTGGATCAGGGCGCACCGTTTTCGTCTTAATTTTGCCAGTTGACTCGCTTCTAAACAGTAGTATAATCACAATTTACAATGTTCCTGTCTCGCCAGAAATTTTGGTTAGAACGGAGCCAAACTCATCCCCACCTTGTGTGTTCTCAACTACCACCGTTTTGAGTATTGTAGCCTTCAGGAGTAGTCATGCAGCGACGCCTTGACACTAAAAACTACGCGCGTACCTATGATGTCCACGACCTGCCCTCTCTGATCGAAGTCCAATTGAATTCCTTCAACTGGTTTCGTAACGAGGGACTGGGCGAATTGTTCGGCGAAATCAGCCCCATTGAGAGCTTCAACGGCAACCTGAAGCTGTACTTCCCGGCCATCAATGCCAAAGAGACAGAAGAATTCGGCCTCAAATATTGGTTCGAGGAGCCGAAATACAGCGAAGATATTTGCCTCGAACGCGATATGACCTATGCCGCGCCCTTATATGTGCGCGTCGCGCTGGTCAATATGGAAGCGGGCGGTGAAGTCTTCAAATCTGATATTTTCCTGGGCGACTTCCCGCTGATGACCGAAAACGGCACGTTCATCATCAATGGAACAGAACGTGTTGTAGTCAGTCAGTTGATCCGTTCACCGGGCGTCTATTTTGCCGCCGATGAAGATCGCACAACAGGCCGTCGCCTCTCAACGGCCAAACTGATCCCGGATCGCGGTGCGTGGATGGAATTCGAGACGCGCAAGAGCGATTATCTGACGATCAAGTTCAACCGCAAGCGCACGATCCCCGTGACGATTTTGCTGCGTGCGCTGGCAGCGGTCAAAGACGGCATGGATCAAATCTCCCCGATCAAAACGGGCGATGATGCGGAACTGCTGGAACTCTACAAAGACGTCGACACCAACCCGGATCACCCGTATTTGCCGGGCACACTCAAGATGGAGCCGCCCTGGGAACTGCGCGAAGGTCAAACGATTGCCCAAGCCGCGCTGCTTGAATTCTACAAGCGGATGCGCCCCGGTGATCCGCCCACGCTCGATAACGCGCGGACGTACCTGGAAAGCCAGTTGTTCGATCAGCGCCGTTACGACCTGGAGCGCGTTGGTCGCTACAAGCTGAATCAGCGTTTGATGCTGGACGCCGATATTCCGCGTTCGGTGCGGACGATCACCAAGTATGACCTGATCAAACTGGTCGAGCGCATGATCAATATCAATAACGGCGTGTCCGAGCCGGATGATATTGACCACCTGGGCAATCGCCGCGTCAAGACGGTGGGCGAACTGATCCAGAACAAGCTGCGTATCGGTTTGCGCCGTACTGAGCGCGTCGTCCGGGAGCGCATGTCGATCCGTGAACAGGAAAACATGACGCCGGTCACGCTGGTGAACATTCGGCCAATCGTGGCCGCGATCCGTGAGTTCTTCGGATCGAGCCAGTTGTCCCAGTTCATGGAGCAGACTAACCCACTGGCCGAACTGACGCACAAGCGCACGCTTTCGGCACTGGGGCCAGGCGGTTTGCGTCGTGAACGTGCAGGCTTCGATGTGCGCGACGTTCACCATAGCCACTATGGACGCATCTGCCCGATTGAGACGCCAGAAGGCCCGAACATCGGCTTGATTGGTCGTCTTGCCAGCTACGGGCGCGTCAATGAGTATGGCTTCATCGAGACGCCCTACCGAGCGGTGCTGCGCCAACTGCCGATTGATGATGAACGACTGATTGGCCGTACCACTCGTGAAGACGTGGTGAGCGCCGAAGGTAAGACGTTGATCGAAGAAGGCATTGTGCTGAGCCAGACCAATATCAACAAAATGGTCAAGGGCGGCATCACCGAAGTCCCCGTGCGTTCATTTGTTACGGGCGATATTCAGTATCTTTCGGCGGATGAAGAAGACCGCTTTATGATCGCCCAGGCGAACGCCACGCTCGACGATAAGAATCAATTCACCGATGAGCGTATTTCGTCGCGCTTCCACCAGAAATTCCTGGATACCGCGCCAGAACGTCTCGATTATATGGACGTTGCGCCGCGTCAGATCGTCGGCATCAGTGCCGCATTGATCCCGTTCCTTGAACATGATGACGCTAACCGTGCGCTCATGGGATCGAACATGCAGCGTCAGGCTGTGCCACTGCTCAAGCCGGACATTCCGATTGTCAGCACCGGCATGGAAGATCAGGCCGCCTACGACTCCGGTCAGGTGATGATCTCGGAGAGCGATGGCGAAGTCCTGAGCGTGCAGGGCGATCAGGTTCTGGTGCGTGAGGAAGACGGCAATGAGCGCACGTATAAGCTGCGGAAGTACACCCGCTCCAATCAGTCTACGTGCATCGATCAGAAGCCCGTTGTCAACAAAGGCCAGCGCATCCGTCGCGGCGATGTGATCGCGGACAGTTCGTCCACCGATCACGGCAACCTGGCGCTCGGCCATGACGTATTGTGCGCGTTCCTGTCATGGGAAGGCGGCAACTACGAAGACGCGCTGCTGCTCAACGAACAACTGCTGCGCGATGATAAGTTCACCTCGATTCACATCGAGAAGCACGAGATCGAAGCGCGCGATACGAAACTCGGTCCCGAAGAAATCACCTACGACATTCCGAATGTGGGTGATGACGCGCTGAAAGACCTTGACGAGAACGGTATCGTCCGCGTCGGTGCAGAAGTCGGCCCCAACGAAATTCTGGTCGGCAAGATCACACCGAAGGGCGAGAAAGAACTTAGCCCCGAAGAAAAACTGCTCCGCGCGATCTTTGGTGAAAAGGCGCGCGAAGTGAAGGACTCATCGCTGCGTTTGCCGCACGGTGAAAAGGGTAAAGTGGTCGATGTGAAGGTCTTCAACCGCGAAGAACACCGCGATCTGCCCGCTGGCGTCGATCAACTTGTGCGGGTGGCTGTCGCTCAGAAGCGCAAGCTGACCCAGGGCGATAAGATGGCCGGACGTCACGGCAACAAGGGTGTTATCTCGAAGGTCGTGTCGATTGAAGATATGCCCTACCTGGAAGACGGCACCGCGATTGACATCATCCTGAACCCGTTGGGTGTGCCAGGCCGTATGAACATCGGCCAGGTATTGGAAACGCACCTCGGCTGGGCAGCGGATCGGTTGGGCTTCCGTGCGCTGACGCCCGTCTTTGACGGCGCTGACGAACACGAAATTCAAGCCGAACTTGGCCGAGCCTGGTTGATCGACCACACCTGGAAGCAGATCACCAATCGCGCCTGGGACTGGATCAAGACGCAGGACTATACGCCCGAATACCTGGAAGACGATGATGAAGTGCGTCGCCTGTACATCGATCAGTGGATCGGTGACAATCCAGAGTATGACAGTGAACGTCTGGCACTTGAGGCCGTTTATGCCCGTCGCGCCGTGATGCGCGAATGGGTACGCGAACGTGGCATCAACCCGGATGATGTATTCCTGTACCAGACCGAAACAGTTTCGGCAGTGGAACGGGATCGCCGCGACAACAACGCGATTGATATGTCGCTGGCCTTCTGGGCAGAAGCCGCTTCGGGCGAACCGACTGACCCGGCGCTCAAGGGGCAGGAATTGATCGATTACACCAATCGCATCTTCCTCCGCACCGGCGAACCAGTACCGATCTACGGCAAGCAGAAGTTGTATGACGGCAAGACGGGCGAAGTGTTTGATCGCCCGGTGACTGTCGGCATCATTCACATGCTCAAGCTGGCCCACTTGGTCGAGGACAAGGTTCACGCCCGGTCTACGGGGCCATACAGCCTCGTGACGCAGCAGCCTTTGGGCGGTAAGGCCCAATTCGGCGGTCAGCGCTTCGGCGAAATGGAAGTGTGGGCGCTGGAAGCCTATGGCGCGGCGCATACTCTTCAGGAAATGCTCACCGTCAAGTCTGACGACGTTCAGGGCCGTGTCAAGACCTACGAGGCCATCGTCAAGGGTGAACCCATCGAGGAACCCGGCGTCCCGGCATCCTTCCGCGTGCTGGTCAAGGAACTACAAAGCCTGGGCCTCGCCGTCGAAGCCATCACCGACAGCGGCGACATCATCCGCT
>JBBSEU010000361.1:0-4780 GCA_038239365.1 Aggregatilineales bacterium | reverse complement strand
GAAGGCTTGACCGTCGCGCACCTGGGCGATCTGGATCACGTCCCGGAACAGTCCAGCATCGAGTCGCTGGGCACGATTCATGTGGCGCTGATCCCGGTGGGCGGTGGCGGTGCGCTCAACAGCGTGCAGGCTGCCGAAGTGATCGGCTTGCTCGAACCCAGTATCGTGATCCCGATGCACTACAAAACCGATCAGACGACACTGGAACTCGATCCGGTGGATCGCTTCCTCAAGGAAATGGGCGTCAGTCACACGCAGCACGAAGATGCCCTCAAAATCACCGCCGCCAACTTGCCCGAAAGCACCCAAATCGTGATGCTAAATATCGCGCGCTAGGTTAGACTCTATAAGGATCACTGGCTAACGCAGGGGCATTACGGATGCAAGTTAAACTAATCATGACCTGGGACATCAAACAGGGCAGAGACCAGGAATACTTTGAGTTTGTGGTTCGGGAGTTCGCGCCGGGCGTCACGCGGCTTGGCCTCAAGCCGACGCAAGCCTGGTTTACGGTGTACGGTGAGGCGTCGCAAATCATGATGGAAGGCATCACCGATGACTTTGCCAGCATGAAAATGATGATCGAGGGCAAAGAATGGGTCGCGCTGCATGATCGTTTGCAGGAGTACGTGACCAACTACAAACAGAAGATCGTGCGGCTGGCCCCGCGCTTTCAGTTCTGATCGCTCGGTTCGGGCGATTGCCCATTTAACATGCACATCGGCCTGAACGCTCACCTGCTCGCCCGCGCGGACGGTTATCGCCGTGCCGGGATTCATGGTTATATCGCCAACCTGCTCGATCAACTGCCCCTGGCCGCGCCGCATTATCAGTACACGGTTTTCACCGGAGCGGGACAACCACCGAACCATCCCCAGTTCACGATTCGCCGATCTCGCTGGAATACCGAAAGTCCGGCACGGCGCATCCTGTGGGAACAGTTCGCGCAGCCCTGGCAGCTTGGCGGCCTCGATCTGGTACACGAGTTAGCCTTTGCCGCGCCGTTGATCATGCCGCGCCCGTTCGTCGTGACCGTTTACGATCTGACCTTCATTCGCTACCCGGAACGTCTCACCCGCATACGACGTCTGTATCTGCGCTTGTTCACGGCGCTGTCCTGCCAGCGGGCGCGGCGCGTGATCGCCATTTCGAGCAGCACCGCCGATGATCTGGTGACACTGCTGAAAATCCCGCGCGAAAAGATCGATCTGGCGCTTCCGGGAATCGAGCCACGTTTTCGCCCTTCCCCCGCCGCCGATGTTGAAGCCTTTCGCGCCGCGAAGAATTTGCCGAGCCGTTTCTTTCTGTGCGTGTGTACCATCGAGCCGCGCAAGAATTTGCCGATGTTGATTCGGGCGTATGCGGCCCTGCCCGAAATCGAGCGGCACGCGGTACATTTGGTGCTGGCAGGCGGCAAAGGCTGGTTGTTCGATGACGTACTGCGGACGATCCAAAGCTGCGGCGTCGCGGACACGGTGCATTTACCCGGCTTCGTTTCGGATGAGGAGCTACCCTTGTGGTACAATGCCGCTGAAACGTTTGTCTATCCTTCCGTGTTCGAGGGGTGGGGATTGCCCGTCACTGAGGCGATGGCCTGCGGAAAACCCGTGATCGTCTCGAATACGTCCAGCTTGCCCGAAGCGGCGGGCGACGCCGGGCTGACGCTGCCACCGGACGATCAGGCGGCATGGACGGCGGCGCTGGCAATGAGTGCGGGTGACACGGCGTGGCGCATCGAGCGCGGTCAGCGTGGGATCGGGCGGGCGGCGCAGTTCACCTGGGCACGCACCGCTGAACAAACAGTGATCAGTTATCGACAGGCACTACAAAAATAACTTTATGCGCGACTGGGCAACCCTTTTCCGGCGACTGATGCCGCTCCTAGACTTCATCCTTGTGATCGGCGCGTTCCGGCTGGCCTACGTCCTCCGCTACGAAGTGCAGATCATCACGCCCGTTGATGAAGCCTTTTTCGCGCCGTTTGAACCTTACTGGCCGTATGCGCTCATTTATGCGTTCTGGTTGGTCTTGACCTTTCCCGTCGCCGGATTGTATCGGCAGCAGCGCGGGCGATCATGGTTCGATGAAGCATCGGCAGTCGTCAATGGCGCGACGAATGCAACCGTCGTCGTCATGGCGCTCAGTTTCCTGCTCAAGCCGCTGGTTTTTTCGCGCCTGATGATCCTGATCGCAACGGTGCTGGTGGTGATCCTGTTAGCGGCGATGCGGCTCATTCAGCGCACGTTGCAGAGTACCCTACGCAGTCACGGTATTGGCGTGGAGCGCGTGCTGATCGTTGGCGCGGGCGAAGCCGGACGCGCGGTGATGCGTGGAATCGTCGCGCGGCCTGATCTGGGCTTTCGGATCGTCGGCTATCTGGACGATGATCCAGAGCGTGGCAGCGTCGATCTGGGACGATTGCGCGGTCTCGGCGGGTTAAATCAGCTTCGCACGGCCTTGCATGATAACGAAATCGATCTGGCGATCATCACCTTACCCTGGACAGCCCACGACAAAATTCAGGAGATCGTGGCGGAATGCACGCATCACCGGGTGCAGGCGCGTATCGTGCCGGATGTGTTTCAACTGAACATGAGTCAGGTGCGGGTCGAAACACTGGCCGGGATTCCGTTGCTCGGCCTGAGTGGTGAACCCGCGTTGAGTCAGGTCAAACGAATCGCCAAGCGCGTATTGGATGTGCTGCTGGTGCTGCTGGCCGCGCCCATCGTCGCTATCCCGGCGATCATCGTCTGGATTCTGGTCAAATCGGATTCGCCCGGCCCGGCGCTGTATCGGCATCGGCGCGTCGGCGAAAATGGCTGCGAGTTCGATATGTTCAAGTTCCGCTCGATGTATGTGGATGCCGATAAGCGCCACGCCGAACTGATCCGGGAAACGGGCAGCGATCCGCGCCACTTCAAGATGAAGGACGATCCGCGCGTGACACGAGTCGGGAAGTGGCTGCGGCGGATGAGTGTGGATGAATGGCCGAACCTGTTGAACGTCTTGCGCGGCGAAATGAGCCTTGTCGGGCCGCGCGCGCCCACCCCCGACGAAGTGAAGCACTACGAACCCTGGCAGCGTCAGCGATTGAATACACGCCCCGGTGTCAGCGGTTTATGGCAGGTCAGCGGGCGCAGTGATGTTCCGTTTGAGGAAATGTGCCTGCTCGATATTTATTACATCGAGAACTGGTCAATCGCGCTGGATGTTCAGATCATGCTGCGAACGCTGCCGCATGTGATGTTTGGCAAAGGCGCGTATTGAGTGGTCGTGGTTGGACTACACAATGGCATCTAAATAGCCTTATTGTAAAGGTGGCACCCAAACAGGACGGCGGCCATAAACATACACGCTGCTGTAATAGCTGATGTGGTTGTTTGGCTCAATAACGCCGATTCCTGATGCCCTGGGCGGCATATCTTCCGTCGGTTTGTAATCAGGATTGGCAAGTGTTTCAAAAGCCAGATATTTTCCATCAGGCGAGACTTGGAGCGGGGAGCTAAGGAACAGTGTATGGGGAGCATTGTAATAGGGCGCTAACTGGTTTGTAGACAATGTGTATTTGTAGATGCTCGTATCGAAAACCCCCTCAGCTTCTTTTGTATACACTGGAAAATAAAAAGCTTGCTCATCATTCTGCCAAGCAGGACAACGTTTGGGAATCGGTTGATTGGCATCATTTAAACGGTATCGCTCATTGCCCTGTTTATCCATAATGGTGAACAATAAAGCAGGTTCGGATGACTTATGCTCGTCATACGCGGCAATATAATTATCTTGTGGCGAAAACGAACACGGAATCAGAAAATGTTGGGCGAAAGTCGGGTCACTAATGGTAGATTTTTGAAATGTGATCGGATGGATAAGTTCAAGGGGCGGCTCAACTGATTGCATACCTGCCTGTGTCGGTAGCTTAACAAGAAGCGCCGAAACATCGAAAGCCGGATTATCCGCATTGATAACCACATAATCTAACATCCTTGTCCAAGAAAAAGGGGCAAAATCGGCGAGGTCAAACTGTGTTTTATATATCGCTCTCAAAGTCTTTCCAGTGTTTGTATCTGCTTCCAAAATTGTATAATAGTCGTCGTCAAAAGTGAGATAATAAAATTTCTGCTCGTCGGGTGACCAAGACACCATATAATTCAGTTCGGTGAGTGCATTAGGTACTTTCTCTGCCATACAGGTTTGAAGTTGACCTGATCGGTTCAAAAGGCAAATTTGACTGATGTCATCATACAAAATAACCGCAAATTGTTTTCCACTTGGTGACCATTCAAGTGGATGTACATTCCAATCGCTATTTGTGTAAAAGACAGTTGTTTTCGATGTTGTAGCGGCTACACGAACCAAGTAACTTCTATTTCCTGGCTTGGACATTAACGGTAGATTTATTGTTTCAAAAATCAGATCACTGGGCAAGGTGCCCCGTTCGGAACCCTCACTAAGGCGAATCGTCGTAACTAAAATGGACATTGCAAGACATACTATAATTGGCTTCAACTTTGAAAGCGCACACAATTTTGCTGACATATTTATCCACCCACCCGCTCTTTTTTAATGACCTGGTAAAGTTTCATACCGATACATAGGTTACGCATTCATTTGTCGGGAAAATTGCGGATAAATAAGCCGTTTTTGATTGTGAATCGGATCGAGTGCCCATAAAGGATAGTGGGGTGAGATTATCTCAGGGTATTTGAGGCCGGGTCGTGGGGTAGGATGGTGGTATGAACAAAAACACAATCCCCCAACCACGACCGCCATTGGAAAGTTT
>JBBSEU010000360.1:0-4852 GCA_038239365.1 Aggregatilineales bacterium | reverse complement strand
GCCGCGCCGAACGCCAACGCTGCCCGCTAATGCTGCCAAACTGACCATCAAACCAGTTGTCACCAAACCTGTACCACAGTTGGGATGCACGGCTAAAGTATGTTCGCCGCCTTGCATCCGGTGAAGTGCCTCGTGAACGGCATCTTCAACCTGCTCTGTTTTGACTTCGCCGAACAATGAAAAGTCGTCCGCATCGGAGCGCCCGGCCATGCTCAACGGCTTGACGCGGCTGCTCAAAACGTGAATCGTGGCGTGTTCAAGGCCATGATTGCGGCGGGTGCGAAGGACGTAGGGCGCATTCAAAATCGGTTGCGCGGAGTCGGCCAGATTTTCCAACATGATTAACCTCTAACAACCCTAACAATACGAGTGAGCAAAGGCTAACACTTCTGGCAGGGAGGCGCAACCCGATCCGGTGCTACAGAGGGGACAAACCTATCCAAAATAAGTATTAATCAGGTTGTTTCACCTGCTTAGCAGGTGATGCAGGTGTAATAGGTGGGATAGCAAATCATAATCAAACTGAATAGAAGCACAAAATCAGCTTTTCTATGTTGGGTTTTATACACGCCCTGGGTTTACCGATGCCGCATTAACTGTCTCATATTAGTGGTACTATCTAGGCTGGCGTCGCTCAGATATTTAGCATCAAGAGGCCATTCATGTCCACCTCAATCAATTGGTTTTCCCCGGAGCATACGCGGCTAATTATCCAGTTTGACGATCATCTGGAATGGCCGGAATTCCATACGGCGATTCGGCAGGCGCACCGACTGATCACGCCGGTGTCTAATCCAGTCGATCTGATCATCCTGGATAAAGCGGGTCTCCCCAAAGGCAATCCACTCTCGCACTTTCGAGAGGCGTTCAAGCAACAGCCGCCCAATTTGAAACTTGTTGTTGTCGTGCCCAAACAGGACTCCTCAGCAACCGCCGCCTTTTTGAAACGGCTTGCAAACGTGCTGGCAAAAGTGTTTCCTATGAAAAGCGATGTCATCTTTGTCGAGACGATTGAACAGGCACACGATCTGTTGGATCGCCGCGCCAAACCACTTAAAGAAGCCTGAGCGTTTGTGGTCTTCCGATTGCTGATTCTGCCCTAAAAGCAGGAGACGCATCGTGTTTCGATGGCTAGTGCAGGCAAGTCTGGTAATCGTGTTAGTTGTCCCCTGGCGTGTGCTGGCAAGCGGCGAAGAACGCATTACCGTCTGCAATGAGGCACAGCTTGAGCAGAGCCTTGCACGCGCCGCCGATGATACGACGATTGAGTTTTCATGCAGCGGCACGATCTTCCTTCACACGGTTAAAACGATCCGCAAAAATCTCATACTGGATGCTTCGAGAAATGTCGTAACGCTGGACGGCCAGAACCGAACGGCAATCCTGCGAATCGAGAATGGGGCAAGCGTCACGATCAAAGGGCTGGCTTTTGTCAATGGCCGCGCCGAAAGTGGCGGTGATGCGATCAACAATCGCGGCCTGCTAACCTTGATTGACTGCCTGTTTACGGGTCATCAGCACGCCATTGTCAATTTTAACGGACTGAGCATTATTAACAGCCGGTTTATCAACAATACGGGGAATGCGATCTATAACGCCGCCAAACTCGATGTGAAAAACAGCGTTTTTGATGGCAACGGACGCGGTATTGATAATGGCAGCGGTCAGGCAACCGTCGCAGACAGCACATTCCGCAACAATAAAACACGTCCGCATGAGATCGGCGCGGGTATTGCCAACAGCGGCTTGCTCAGCGTCAGTGCCAGCAGTTTCTATGGTAATGCGGCTGAACAGGGCGGCGCGATTGGTAATCATCGCGCCGGACAGGTTAGTTTGAGCAACTCCCGGTTGATCAATAACCAGCAAAGTAATTGTTTTGGCCCGATCCGTGAGGCCAGAAATAACATCGAGTGGCCGGATCAAACGTGCGGCGACTCGAAAAATTGATCAGGTTTGATCCTGACGATTTGTGATGTGTTGTACTTCGCTGCCAAGCCATTTGTCCAACCGCGTTTATAGGCTTCATCGGCGGCAAACTGCTGCGGAATTAATCGCGTAATCAGTTCGGGCGGCTAACTGGCAAGCTGCCGAATCGCGCTGGTACTCAGACCTGACCTGTCTGGACGGCTGCACCGCGAATACCTGACGCTCAACTATGCAAACACTTACGCAACAACCCCACACAGCGCGCGTATAATAGAGGGGGTTTATCGGAGTAGAAAAGGAAAAACTATGCGGTTCGCGCATTGGTGTGTTGTTGCCGGGTTGATCGTTTTGTTGAGTGCGTGCCAGCCAGCGGCGGCCACACAAGCGCCGCTCCCCGGCGCACAAGATGTTTTGAACAAAGCCGCTTCGGAAATCCGCAATGCCAAGTCCGTCAAGATCAAGCTGCAACTCAGTGGTGCGCCATCCTACGTCGATCCGCCAACCAACGCCATTTCGTTTGTCTCTGCCGATGGCGCATATGCCTCACCAGACCGTGTGACCGCCAAAGTCGTTGCCAAAATTCTGGGTGTGGCGGGCGAAGTCGAAGTGATCGCCATCGGGGACGATCAGTGGTACAGCAACAAAATCCTGACGGCTGGCAAGTTCATCAACAAGACGTTTTCACCGGGCTTCAACGCGGCCAAGCTCGTCTCATCTGACGCGGGAATCGAATCGGCACTGAAAGCGATCAGGGATTTGAAAATGATCGGGCGCGAAACGCTGGACGGCGTTAATGTCTACCACGTCACCGGGGCTGCTAACGGCGCGGACATTGAAGCCCTGACCGTTGGTTTGATTCGCGGGGCAAGCGTCGTACTGGATATTTACGTCAACGCCGATAACGGGCGTGTCGCACGAGTCGTGATGGTGCAGCCGGATACCGTCACCGCCAAAGAACCCAAGCCGACGCGCTGGGATTTGGAATTGTTCGACTATAACACAGACATCATCATCAATCCGCCATCGGTGCCACAGGCCGCGACTCAGGCAGCCACACAAATCGCCACACAACCTGCAACCCAGAGTGTAACAGCCATCCCAACGATGGCAACGGCAGCGACACCAACGATACCATTGCCAACGGATGAGGCCACACAAGCCAAATGAATGGCATTACGACTGCGCCACACCGCCGCCGTTGGGTGATCATGGCGCTGATCCTCGTGCCAGTGTTCATTGGCGCGCTGGATTTGACCATTGTTTCGGCCATTTTGCCCGAAGTGCTGACCAAACTGAATATCCCGGTAGATACCAACCTGGGACTGGCGGCCTGGGCAGTAACGGGTTATTTGCTGGCTTACACCGTCTCAATGACGCTGATGGGGCGCATCTCCGATCTGGTCGGGCGGCGCGGCGTCTACCTGATCTGCCTGGGCATTTTCATCGCCGGGTCATGGTGGGTTGCTTCGAGCAGCGATTTTCCGACTGATCTGTTAAATACCATCGCGCGGCAGGTACTTCACCAGCGGCCTGATCTCAACCAACTGACGCTGTTCGCCGTGATCATTGGGCGTGTGATGCAGGCGTTGGGCGCAGGCGCGATGGTACCGGTCAGCATGGCATTGGTCGGCGATCTGTTCCCACCTGAACAGCGCGCGCAGCCTGTCGGCATCATCGGGGCGATGGATACGGCAGGCTGGGTACTCGGTCACCTGTACGGCGGCGTCATGGTCAAATTTTTCAATGATTATAGCGATCAGATCGGGACGGCACTGCGGCCACTGGGTTTGCCCGCCCCCGATTGGCGTACCCTGTTCTGGTTCAACGTGCCGATTGGACTCTTTGCATTGGTGGTGACCTGGTGGGCACTGCGCGGCGTGGAACACCCGGTAGGCAAAGGGCGCTTTGATTTCATCGGCGCGGCATTGATCAGTCTGTCATTGATCGGTTTGAACGTCAGTCTGGGCAGCAATACCGAAGTCACCGGGTCTACCTCGCTGGATAGCCTGAATACACAGGGATCACCTATCAATGTGCCGCTGTTGATCGGCGCAGTCGTCTGTTTCATCCTGTTTTTGGTATGGGAATGGCGCAGCACTGACGCCCTGATCGATCTGCATCTGTTTCGCAAGCGCAACGTGTCGGCGGCTTCGGCGACGAATCTACTGGTCGGTTTTTGCCTGATGTTGGGGTTAGTCAGTGTGCCGCTGCTGGTCAACCTGCGCGCCGATAGTGCCAGCGCCGAGTCGATTGCCAAAGCCGCGCAGCAAGCCGGGATTTTGCTCTCAGCCTTAACCGTGCCAATGGCGATTGTGGCCGTACCGGGCGGATCACTCAGCAACCGCATCGGCTACCGTGCCACAACGCTGATCGGGTTGGCGCTGGCCGCTGTAGGCTTGCTGACGGCGGGACTCACCTGGCGCGCGGATACGCCCGATCTGATCATGGCCGCCGAAATGCTGCTGGTCGGGATCGGTTTAGGACTGACGATTTCACCCATCGGTACGGCGGTGATCAATGACGCGGATGATTCGAAGCGCGGTGTTGCTTCGGCGCTGGTGATCATCCTGCGACTGATCGGCATGACGATTGCCATTTCATCCATGACCACCTACGCGCTGAGCCGTGTCGCTACGCTGGTGTCGATTGCCCGCGATACCTTCCCAACCGGACTGGATGCTGCCGAAATTCAACATCGTTCGGTGGCGGCCTACTTCGCGTCCGGGATTCAAGTGATCGACGAAATGTTAGTCATTGGCGCGGTGGTATGTTTCGTGGCGCTGCTTCCGGCGTTATTCCTGCATGGCAGCGCACGTATCAAACAGAAACCCGCCGAAGCTACGGCACGTAAACCGGAAGATGCTTTCAGTATGGGAGATTAACAAACCTGATGACCTCAATTGAGCGCGTCGAAGGGATGAGTCTG
>JBBSEU010000359.1:0-4884 GCA_038239365.1 Aggregatilineales bacterium | reverse complement strand
TATTGTGGCGGACGCGATGATCCCCAAATTGTTCGCGCCGGGGCTGGCTGCTGATGATCTTGTCGTGGAAAGTGTTCGCACAATGATCGTCAGCACCAACCCGACGGGCATCATTGGCACGTTGCGGGGCATGGCCGCGCGCCCTGACTCGACGGCGCTGTTGCCAAATATGGATATGCCCGTTTTGCTGCTTACGGGCGATAAAGATGCGCTCATTCCGCCCAGTAAGGCCGACGCGATGTCTGCCGCGATTTCGGGGGCGACGCTGATCGTGGTCGAGAATGCAGGCCACCTGCCGATGATGGAGCAGCCCACTGCCACGACAGAAGCCATCCGACAATTTTTGACGGAAGTACAGAGTTAAATCTGTTAGTCGATACGAACAACAGCGAAGGGTCGCAGCGTCAGTTTCAGAGTGCCGCTGCTGGTAACTACCGCTTCGCCTAGTGTAGCGCGAAACTGCTCCGGGGACATACATGCCATTTCAACGGTTGTCTCATCCAGCGGGTGCAGCTTTACCGTCGGATTCAGGCCGCCGATTTGGACAGTTTGCGGCACAGCGGTGTAATTAGCGATCAGCCAGCATATACGGCCTTCTTTTTGCAATGCCAGAGCGTTGACCTGCAAAGGCGCGCTGGATTGGTAGGGGATAACCTCACCGCCCGCGAATTTGCCAATATCGGCCAGGACGTGATACATCGGAAAGACCATTCCCGGCAATGAGTGAAATTGAGCGGGTAGTGGCGATTCGCTGTCCGTCTCCATTACGCCGCGCCAACCTGTCGTCTCGAACAGGGTGATACTATCCAGACCACTTTCTGCTACCACTTTCAGGCAGCCCAGTGTCCAGCCCGCGCCGAACAGGGACATTTGACGCTGATCAACTTGCGGCGGGAGTTCATCGGGCGCAAGAGGTGTTTCGGATGTGGCAACCGGATTAAACCGCTGCTTGAAGGTGACGGGCGAAATGGCGATTTGGGCGTTTGCACTGAACTGATGGGCACTCTCAATAGTCATGGGGATCGTCGCCAGCGTTTCGATCATTGAGGCATCATCGACGGCGTGAACTTGCGGGTTAATCGAATAGCTGACCAGATCAAGTAGATGGGCAGGTGGTTTCTGACTGTTCAATTCGGTGAAAAAGACGTTCGTCCCGCCACCAAGCAGCACGCCTTCGTCCAGGCGAAACAAAAGTTGGCGGGCAAGCGTGATCCATCGCTCAGAAGTGGTTTTTTCGGCGATGTGAAAGATCAACCACTGACTGATTTTCGGTTTTAGCTGATCGATCAGGGTTCGCAACGCAACCAGTTCTTCGGCTGCCGCATCGGAGACGAACACCGCCACCTCAAGCGCGCAGTTGATCGCCGACGCCTCAGACCACGCCCGGCGGAGAGCCACCTCATATCCAGCGTTTTGTAACCGCAAATCGACTCGCAAATGTGCTAGATGCAGCGCCGCCAAACGCTGCAATGCGGTTGTGGAGAGTGGTTCGCCGTGACTGGCACTTGCCAAGCCGATGCGGGGCAGCGTGCGCGGGTTATCATTCGTTGGTGCAAGCGTCACTGTTTCATTGCGGCTGATCGGGTTCGCAGCCAGATCAGACAGCGAACCTTCAACGTTGATCGTGATTGCTTGCGAAATTTTAGTACCGCTTTTGATCGGCGCAGGCCAGGGCAAACGGAGCGGCGTACAGTATGTTTTGAACGACGCATCGATCCAGTTGCGCTGATCTTCCATCTCAAAAGTATCGCCCGCGAATGTGACGTGTGCCCATATTCCCGGCGCGGCTTCGTGTGAGAGTGCGGCCATGTCTGCAAACGGGTAAAGCGGTTGGATAATCCCGTCGCGGATAAGCTGCGGCCCGATATAGACTGGCAAGTGTGCCGCTTCCTGTGTGCCGTCAATATGTGTAATACGTGCGGCGACTCCGGCACAACTGGCAGGATGCAGCACACAGAACCCGATTCGGTTCTTCATGAAACTGGAATGGGCAGCACCATCCATGCCAAATGTGAGTGTGCCGGAAGCAGTGCCGCTGATGTGTCCATGCCAGCGAAAATCGACATCGCGTTCACGGTTTTCGACATCGTATTGAATATCGAAGGAGTCGGCGCGCACGTCTAGCTGTACATTACTGAAAACGGGAAGAATCGTTCCCCAGTTGCGATCCCGAATGGCGATATAAATGCGCCGCAAGACTTCATGCTGGCCGAATCGGATATAGCGCAGATCGCCGTTTTCGTAGCGCATGGTGAGCGGGCCAGCGCGCAAGTCGCGGCCTTCGGGGAGTGGCGTATCGTTACCGTAAAAAATGTACCGGGAAATATTGGAAAAATTTTTTGGATTGGCACTCACTGGTTATTCGCTTTCGGGTAACAGTCGATCCAGGAAACCCCGGAACAACTTTCGCACCGCCGCGCCGTTATTGCTACGTGAGCCGTTACCACGCCCTGAATCGACGCCATACGTCGCACTACCGCGCCGCTCATCTTCCTGATCCATGATCAAGCCCAGGCGCAGCAGGCCAACACTGGTGCTGAACGAGGGGTGCATCAATTGATCAGCCATCCCACTCAGGTGTTCCGGCTGCGCGACTCGAACAGGCAGCTTTAATACATCGGCGGCAACCGTCTTGATGCCGGGAAGCTGCGCGCTGCCGCCCGTCAGCACGACGCCCGCTGATAGAATGCCCGCATGGGCGCTGCGCTTGATCTCGTCCTGGACAAGCTCGAACAATTCTTCAATGCGGTAACGGATAATGTGCGCCAGATCAACGCGGTTGACCTGACTCATCGTGTCTTCGCCAAAGGATTGAATATGGAACTGCTCCATCGGATCAAGGTTCTTTGGATCGGCGCTGCCGTATTCGATCTTGACGCCTTCGGCTTCTTCGTAGGGCAGGTGCAGCCCCATCGCAATATCATTCGTGACATGCCAGCCGCCTACCGGGATCACTGCCGTGTGCCATACGCTGCCATTGACGAACATCGCCAGGTCTGTCGTGCCGCCGCCAATGTCGATCACAATGACGCCCATATCCCGTTCTGCCGCACTTAGAATCACATCAGCAGAGGCCAGCGGATTCAGGATGAAACGATCTACCGAGACGCCCGATGCCTGTACGCATTTTTCGATATTCGCCAGACTGCTCATCGAAGCTAGGATGATATGGGTCTCGACTTCGAGTCGGAAGCCGTGCATTCCTAGCGGGCTGCGAATCCCTTCCTGACCATCGAGCGAATACGAGCGCGGGATGACATGCAGCACTTCGCGGTTGTGGGGCAGCGGAATCGCGCGGGCAGTTTCAAGCGCACGTTCCAGATCGCTGATCTGCACGCCATTTTTGTTGGCAATGCCGACCACGCCCCGACTGTTACGCGCCTCCACATGATCGCCCGCAACGCTCACGAATGCCCGCCCAATCTCGTAACGGCTGCTGCGTTCGGCTTTATGCACCGAGGCCGAGACCGCATTGGTGAGCGCGTTCACATCAATGACGACGCCCTTTTTCATGCCGCGCGACGGTTCGACGCCCACGCCGATCACATAAATATCCTCGGCGCGCACTTCTCCGACCAACGTACAAATCTTTGTCGTGCCTACGTCGATCCCGACGACCACTTCACCCATTACGTATAAATCTCCACAGACGCGCGGCGAACGATGATAGCTGCTGCGTCACTTCTTGATAGCACTGCGATACGGTGCATCCGGGTTGGCGACATTCACTTCGACAGGTTGCAAGCCGCTGGCTAACAGGTTTTCGACAATCGCGTTATAGACGGCCATTTTCGTTGGAATATCCACGCCGTTGCCGAACCATAATAACCAACCCCCGCCCTGCTGAAAACCCAGACCTTTGATCGGATCATATACCACTTCGGTCACGTTTGGGTACATCGCCTTGAATTGCAGGACGCCGTTCACCGTATCCTGATCGATGCAACTTCCAGCGCCCAGAACAGAATCCGTGCCTTGCAGTGAACACTTGCCCAGATGAACATCTTTCGAGGGCTTTTGCACAATCACGCGCACCAGACTTGGAATATCCCGCCGTAAGGCCATCACGCGCCCGCGCACATCGACCCACACGCGCTGCCCGGATTGCTCCCAGACAAGGGCGGGCTGTCGTTCGCTGATCGTGATCTGAACCAGATTCGGCGGCCAACTGACGTTTACTTCGGCTGAGGCAACCTGTGGGTCTTGTTCCAGTTTACGTTCAACGTCACCTGCATCGACCCAGAACAGATGAACGTTAGCCAGGCCGCTGCGCTCGAAGATTTCGGGCGGTGTCAGGTATTGAGTGGTGCCGGAATAGCCGACATAAATACTATGAATGTAAAACGCATCCTGCGAAAGGAAGATATACAACACAACCAGCAGCACGACCACAATGATCGCGCTGAGCCAGCGCCAACTGATGAACACCTGTCGAACGGTATCACGCGGAACAGCGGCGGGCGACGTAGCGGCAAGATCAGCGATACGCTGTGCGCGCCGTTGTTTGCGCCGTTCACGCAGATTGACATTTGTTATTGTTGGTGAACGAACCGGCAGCCCCAACGACTCATCGTCGAAAGGTGAGCTGGCAGCACTACGCGAAGCCGGATCGGGCGGGAGCGGCGCAGCATCGCGCGTCGGCTTGACCCGGGAGGGCTTGCGGGAAGGGCGTAAAACGTTCATGGCGCGTACTATAGCGCGTCCCCAAAAACTGCGCCAACCCCTTTGCAGCCCTCACCCCAACCCCTCTCCCTCGGGTTCACGCACCGACAGTTTTGGAGAGAGGGCCGAAAAAGTATAGGCTCATCGAAATCTCGCAACGACCAAGAAGAGAGAAAACGATGAGTCTAGAAGAATTATACCAATGGATAAGCCAAATTCGGC
>JBBSEU010000358.1:0-4919 GCA_038239365.1 Aggregatilineales bacterium | reverse complement strand
GGTATCAAGGGCGATTACAAGCCGTCGCACTTCATCGAAGATGCCGCTGTGGCAGTCGATTGCGTGGCCGATTATGTAGATCGCGTCGCGCAAATTGTGACTGATGCTGGAACAACCTTTGCCATTTATGCCCATGCCAGCGCCGGGTGTTTGCACATCAAACCATTGGTCAACCTGAAAACGGCTGAGGGTATCCGTCAGTATCGCAAAATTGGCGAAGCGGTGGCCGATCTGGTGGTCACGTTTGGCGGCACGACCAGTGGCGAACACGGTGAAGGATTGGCGCGCGGTTGTTTCAGCGAAAAGGTATTCGGCGCGACACTGGTTCAAGCCTTCCGCGAACTGAAATACGCCTTCGATCCCGATAACCTGATGAATCCCGGCAAGATGATTGATGTGGCGCAAATGGACGACTCGAACATCCTGCGCTACGGAGTCAATTACAATACTGAGCTTGCGCCCGCCGTGCCCCGTTTTCACTATACGGCGGATGGCAGTTTTGAACAGGCCGTCGAGCAGTGCAACGGCTCAGGCGAATGTCGCAAAACCGAGAGCGGAACGATGTGCCCCAGCTTCATGGCGACTCGTGACGAAAAGGATTCGACGCGCGCCCGTGCGAATATTCTGCGTCTGGCGATGACCGGCAAACTGGGCACAGAAGGGATCGCCAGCGAAAAAGTGAACGACGTGCTGGACTTGTGCCTGTCGTGCAAAGCCTGTAAAGCTGAATGCCCGTCGTCTGTGGATATGGCAAAACTCAAATCGGACTTTCTGGCAACGTATCACGACGAACACGGCACACCGATTCGTTCGCGCCTGTTCGCCAATATCGCCGCACTCAACAGTTTGGGCAGCCTGACGCCCGGCCTCACCAACGCGATTCTGAGTGCCGCGCCGACCCGTTTTGTGTTCAATCGGATGGGCATCGCGCCAAAACGTAATCTGCCCCTGCTGGCAAAACAACCTTTCCGCCGCTGGTTCTATCAACACACCAGTTCCCTCTCTCCGCAAGCAGAGAAGGGGCTAGGGGGTGAGGTCAAAGAAGTTGTCCTGTTTGATGACACCTTTCTTGATTACAACACACCCTCGATTGGTCAGGCCGCCGTGAAAGTCCTGGAAGCGGCGGGCTATCGTGTGCGACTGATCGATAAACGCTGCTGCGGGCGTCCAGCTATTTCTAAAGGCTTGCTGGATACAGCCAAATCAATGGCGAAACATAACATTGCCATGCTGGCCCCGCTGGCACGGCGCGGCATTCCGATTGTTGGCTGCGAACCAAGCTGCGTTTCGGCGCTGACCGATGATTACCGCGATCTGTTTCCCGGCGCGGACTCGGAAGTCGTTGCCGCCGCGACTCAGACGATTGATGCGTTCCTGATCGGGTTGGCCGAAGCGGGCGAACTGAACCTGCACTTTGATGACAAGCCGCGCACGATCCTGTTTCACGGCCATTGCCACCAAAAAGCCCTGACAGGTACGGCAACGCTCAAAAAATTGTTGTCCCTGATCCCAAATGCGAAGGTGAGCGAAATTCAATCGGGCTGCTGCGGTGTAGCAGGCAGCTTCGGCTACGAGGCCGAACATTATGATATTTCGATCAAGATCGGTGAAGATCGGCTGCTGCCTGCGGTTCGCGCCGCCGCGCCGGAAACGATCATCGCGGCCAGCGGAACATCCTGCCGTGAGCAGATCGAACACAATACGGATCGCGTCCCGCTGCATCCTATCGAAATCATCGCGGCGGCACTTTTGTGAGCCAGAGCGATGTTCCACTCAGCCATTCGTCAATTGCATACGGCCAATGCTTGATCAAGGGTCTGAGGATGCGATTGGCTTCCTGGCTGTTCGACATATAGCGGGACGGCATCAGTATTTGGACGTTGCTGGCCGCCAATAGCCACGCGCCCAGGATGTACTGCTCACTGTAGTAGCGATTTGCCCATTCGGGCGGGTAATCGAATGGCAAGTGAATATCGTGAAAATGAACGTTTACGCCGGGTTGCAGCCGGGGTAGAACATCCAGCATGAAGACAGTCACATCGGAGTTCATAAACACGCGATGGCTGCTATCGATCAAAACAATATCGCCTGCGCTCAATTGCTCAAAAAGTGCCAGATCAATCGTCTCCATGCCCTGCCGAATGACTTCATCACAGACCCGATCAACTTCCCGGCGCGGTTTAGGATCAATTGAGATGATACGGGTTGACAGGTTGTGATCGCGTTTTGCACGTGCGGCAAACAGTGTTGTCATGCCAGAGCCAGCTTCCAGGAAAATGCGCGGTTTATATTTGACCATAAACGTGTAGATCAATGCGGCATCAAAGGCGGTGATCCAATAGTTCTGCCAGTAAGGTTCGCTTGGCTGGTCGCCTGAAAAATCGGGGCTGATCGCGTACAAAAAGGGCATTAGTGCTGCAATATCCTTGTACAGATCGGTATACGTATGGCGGAATTTCTCAAAGAGGCCGCTCAACTGGGCGTGTCCTGGCTGCGAATAACCCCAGCGTGGCCGATAATCAAGGGTCGCCGGGTGAACGGTGCGCTCTGGTAACTTTTGAGCAGAAACATGGCTGCGCGATTCACGGAGTTTTTCCAAAAAGAACTGAATGCGCTGACGGCGCAATAATCGCTGACGCACTTGATACGGGATCATTTTGCCCATACTCATCGCCATTAGTTCCTGCATGGTTATCTCCGGCATAATAGACACCTGCTGCTCCATAACCAGTCGTTCATAAGCACGGTAGACTTTTGTGTAATGGTAGCGACGGGCGAAGCGGCGGGCGTTATGCCCTATTTCTTGCAAAGCAATCGGATTTCCCAGGAGCGTGCGAATTAAAGCCGGATAGTCACTGAGATTATCGGACACGATGGCCTCAACACCAGATGTGACCAGATAGCCTCGAAAGCCGATTCTCGTTCCCAAAATGGGCTTGCCGTAACTCATCGCTTCCGCCGTCTTGACCGAGGCTCCGGTACCCATTTGAAGCGGAATGAGTACCAGATCAACTGCCTTGTAGAGCAAATTCAGGGCTTCTTCTTCAATATTTCCCAGTGCGATGAAATTATCGGTTCGTTCCGGCTCTGCTGCTCCGCCCGCCAGGACAAAATAAACCGGCTCGCCAACAAACGGCGCGCGCAGCGGCTGGGCAATTTCGCGTATAATTGTTACTGCATCCAGATTGGGATAGTTCCAACTGCCAACGAACAGGCATAAATTTTGGGCGGGCAATACGATATTGAAGGCATCGGCCAACAGTGTGCGTGCCATTGTTTTATCAGGCGGCAGGGCTTCGTAATCAGACCAATCCATACCGTGTTCGGCTACAGTAGAATTGACGCCAAATTTCTGTAGTTTTTGTTGATCGCCTGCACTGACTGTTACCACCTCATCGGCCATGTGATAGGCTGCCAGTTCCAATTTCAGCGCAATTTCATGCAATGTGAAACTTTGCGTCAGGATGTCGGCCAGCAGATCATGCGCGGTAATGATCAACCGGACATTTTCACGTTTACAATCTTCGGCCAGCACACGTGCCCAAAATGGGTATTCCAGAATAATCGTATCTGCCCAGCGTGTTAACTGCCGAAGTGGTCGTTTCAGCGCCGGATCGACAGGAAAGCGATAATATTCCCACAACGGCCACAGCGGACTGATTTCTTTTTTGTTTTCGCCCAGTGTGATCAGGGTTTGATAACGTCGGTATAAGCGTTCCCAAAAGCGATAAGTTAACCAGTGCCCGAAGCGCCTTTGGCGAAAAAACAGGAACTGCACATTTCGATCAACGTAATCGGGTTCTTCGCCAACCGAAAGCACCCGTACATGATCGAAACGCCCCCGCAGATACTCGATCATCTGGCGGGTGCGCCGGGCGTTGCCACTTTTAGCATCCATCAATCCCCAAAATGGGTAAATCACTGCAATTCGAGCTGGACGACTGGTAAGCGGTTTCGGGTCAAACAGGGCTGCGATCAAATTAGCCGGGTTGTGCAGCGCACGCCAGGCGGACTGTGTTTCGATGGCCTTAGCCGCATACGTCGGATATTGGGCGGCCATCGCCAGCATTGCCCGTTTCAGGTCGAGCGGGTCTTTATCCCGAAAGATGACGCCCGCGCCATAGTGTTCAAGCTGCTCACTCATCCACGTATCGGCGGTGGCAATGACCGGTTTGGCGGCTGCTAACGCCTCGGCAAAAACACTTGAGATGCGTGAGACATATTCGCTTTGCCAGTAGGGAAGCAGCACAACATCGGCACGCGCCAATAGTGCCTGATATTCACCTGGTTCAAGGCGACGCTTGATCAAAATGACATTTGGCAATTGTTCGGCTTCAAGTTCGTCGATCAGCGCGTAACAGGCTTCAGCAGGCTTATCAGAAGCGCGCGTCACTTGCAAAATGAAACTCATCTGCTCTAGATCGCCCGTTCGTTTTAGCTGCCGAATGGCCTGAATAATTTCGATGATGCCTTTTTCGTCACGAGCATCACCCAAATAGACAAAACAACGCTGCGCTAAATCGATCCCATCTAACAACAGTGGTTCCGCTGGTGTGATTTCTGATATAGGAATCGGCAATACAGAGACGGGTAGGCGCGAAAAGCGAGCGTGTTCGCGCGCCAGACGTTCGCTGTGCGCCCCAAGCGTGACACGGCCACCGGGTGTGGTCGCCAGCATTCGGAGTGCTGAGTAGGTGCCCCGACTCTCGAAGTATGGATAGGATGGCAGATGCACTAACAGGATCAAACGTGGACGTTTTTCGGCTGGAATCATTCGATACCACCAGGCGCAGCCATACAACAGGCGGGGTGTGGTGGTCGGAATGAAGACCACATCATCGCGTGTAATCGTCCGACGGTTAAGTTTTTGGAGCAAGTGCCAGAAAAATACCAGATTGATGCTCAGCTTATCGAGCAAT
>JBBSEU010000357.1:0-4933 GCA_038239365.1 Aggregatilineales bacterium | reverse complement strand
TCATATAGCGAGTTCTGGGGGAATCGAATGGATGTCATACGCCGACGTGCCATCTGGCTAGGAGCAGTCGCCGGGCTGCTCGGTGGCCTCGTGTTCGGGATCGCGCTTGCTAATAAGGGCATGATGGGGGGAATTGCCGGATTGTTTCACCTGGACAATTCGCTGATCGGTTGGGCCATTCACTTGTTCTTCTCGATCATTGTCGGTGGCCTTTATGGATTTTGGTTTCCAATCTTCAAAGGTGCCTCCAAATATAGCGACGGTGCAGCCAGCGGCATGACCTATGGTTTTGTCTGGTGGGGGCTGGGCGCGATGACGCTTGCACCATTGTTGCAGCAGGGCAGTGTCGCCTGGACGCTTTCGGCGGTAATGACCGCATTTCCATCGCTCATCGGCCATCTGGTTTATGGGTTGGTGTTAGGAGTTGCGTTCCAAATCATCGGCGAGTGGTTATTAGGACGTTTGCTTGCCCAACCCCCCGTACCGGTGCCGATTACGCACCGCATCGTCATTCTGGGCAGCGGCTTTGGCGGGATGGCGGCGGCACTGCGTTGGGAGACGCATCTCGCCAAACACCCTGAAATCAGCGTGACGCTCGTCAGCGACAACAATTATTCATTGTTCACGCCTATGTTGGCCGAAGTCGCGTCTGGCGCGTTGGAAGCGCCGCACATCAGTAGTTCAGTACGCGCCTTCTTCAACCGTGTTCGCTTTCGGCGGGCGGTTGTGGCGCAGATCGATACCCAGGCGCAAACCGTTCAGCTCCAGCCCCGCGAAAATGCGGAAAAAGTGACACTGCCCTATGATCAACTGCTGATGTCACTCGGCTCAACCCCCTTCGATTTTGGACTGCCGGGTATCAGTGACTATGCCTTTACCCTCAAGACACTTGAAGACGCGATTACGTTACGTGATCATGTTTTGACCTTGCTCGAACAGGCTGACTTGTTAGGCGAGGCGATTCCGCCGGATATGCTCACTTTTGTCGTGGCTGGCGGTGGCTTTTCGGGGATGGAAGTCGTCGCGGAACTGTTCGATTTTGTTCACAGCGCCATTCGCTACTATCCGACTATTCGCCCGGAAGATACGCGGTTCGTCCTTGTTCACGCGGGCGAACACGTTTTGCCCGAACTGAGCGTTAGCCTGGGCGACTATGCTCAACGCAAACTCACCCAGCGCGGAATCGAGTTCATGTTGGGGGCGCGCGTGGCGGGCTGTACCACGAATTCAGTCTTGCTCAAAGATAAAGCGCCTATCGTTGCCCGAACACTCATCTGGACGACGGGCAATAAGCCGCACCCAGTCTTGCAGGCGCTTGACGTTGCTAAATCGGGCAACCGCATTCAAACCGATGCTGCACTCCGAAGCGTCAGCCACCCGAACCTGTGGGCGGTGGGCGACTGCGCCTTTAACCCGACACCGGATGGTAAACCGTATGCGCCCACCGCGCAAAACGCTTCCCGGAGCGGCAAACTGGCCGCCGATAATATGCTGGCGGTCTGGCAAGGCCATACAACCTTGACGCCATTCGTCTTCAAGCCATTGGGTCTGTTGGTGGTGCTGGGGCAGCGCACCGCCGCAGCGGAGATCGGCGATTGGAAGTTCAGCGGGCTATTGGCCTGGTTCATGTGGCGGGGCATTTACCTGAGCAAATTGCCAGGGCTGGAAAAGAAAGTGCGCGTCCTGCTCGATTGGATCGTCGAGTTTTTCTTCCCGCGCGATATTGTCCTGACGCAGCGCGTCAACACGCCGCGCCATTCTGACCTGATCACAGAGCCGAAAGCAGATGGTGCCGCATGATGAAGCGTCTTTCGCTGGGAATACTGCTGGCCGCCTGCACTGCCATCGTATTGGCCGTTGCGCTTACCGGAAGCCCGCGTTCCGAGATGGGCGGGAGCAGTGGCTTTAACCTGTTATGGGGGGCGTTCTGGACAATCCTGTTCGTGTTTATCGTGGGGCTGCGTCCCCTTCCCCTGCGCGATACGCTGCTGTGGGGTGCCAGCTATGGCTTTGTGGGCTGGCTTATCGGCCCGGCAACGATAGCTGGATTTCTAACCGGACACGGGCCGCTCTGGTCAATCGCGGAATTCAGCGAACTTTTTCCCGATCTGATTGCCTACCTGCTGTTTGGAATGGCGCTAGGTGTCGTTTATCCGATCCTTTATCAACTGACCATTGAACGACAGGGACTTCGACTCCCGGCGGATATGCGTTGGGCGGCGCTGCGCGGCGGGTTAGCGGGCGCGTTGGCTGGGTTGATCTTCATCAATCGATTGCCCCAAATCGGTCTGTTGCCACTGCCGGGCATGAGCGCCGAAATGACGCCGAGCATCGTCTTTTGGGCACTTAGCATTCTTGTTGGGGCAATCCTGGGTGTGGTCGTGGTAGATTCCGAGGAACGCGCCGGAGTCGGATTGATCCGAGGGATGGTCTATGGGCTGTTATGGTGGTTGCTGGTCGTGCTGACGCTTCATTCACTCATCAGCGGCGTGAAGGTCGCCTGGACGCTTGAGACCGCGCAAGCCTACACCGATAATTTGCTTGGCCTGATGTTGTTCGGCGGTATCCTGACTTTGTTTTATCACCTGATCACGCGCCTGCAAACCGCACTCTTTTCGGATGACGTGGGCTTGAATGGGCGCGATGAAGGCATCGGCGCACGCAACTTACGCGCCTTGGGGGGCGGCATCGTAGGGTCGCTGTTCGGTGGTGCGGCATTCACGTTCGTGATGATTCAGGTTGGCTTTCTGCCCACGATTGCACCCATTCTGGGCGGTTCAGGGATATGGTTCGGTTTGCTGGTTCACTTCTTGATCTCGGTGATCATCGGCGCGATGTATGGCCTCTTGTTTGCCGATCAAG
This sequence comes from Aggregatilineales bacterium, assembly GCA_038239365.1. Taxonomy (GTDB): domain Bacteria; phylum Chloroflexota; class Anaerolineae; order Aggregatilineales; family UBA2796; genus JBBRMW01. The sequence continues at coordinate 2,071 of JBBSEU010000357.1, read as the reverse complement.
TCGATTCGTATGGCGGCGCTATCGGTTGGGGCACCGCCTATGGGTTGTTCTGGTGGGTGCTGGGGCCGATCACGCTGCTGCCGCTCCTGCTCGGAAAGGCAGGCGTTCTTTCTGCGGGGGCAGCATTGGCCGCCTATCCGCCCAGTTTCCTGGGGCATGTGGCCTATGGTACTATCACAGCCATGTACTTTTTCTGGCTCGAACAACGCCGCAAACGACAAATCGCGGCTAACGGTAGATCGGCTGCCGCGACGATTGTTGTTACCGCGACTCCGGCGCAAAGCCCGCTCTGGATACTACTCATGCTGCTGGCCGTGATCGTACCACTGCTGCTGAACAAACCGTGATTATCAAGGGTAGCGTATGACCCCGCACTGAGGGTAAACTCATTCTGATCCGACAGGGGTTATCTGTTTTTGAGGAAAGATCAACGATGGACGCAAAAACCCATTGGGAAAATATTTACCAGTCCAAAGCACCCGATCAGGTCTCGTGGTATCAAGCCGAACCTGATCTCTGACTGGACATGATCCACCGCTCTGGCGTGGAAAAATCCGGTCGGATTATTGACATAGGCAGCGGCACTACCGTTCTAATCGATTTTCTCCTTGATGCGGGTTATCAGCAGATCACCGCCTTAGATATTTCCGAGGCCGCACTGATGGTAGTTCGCCAACGGCTTGGTGCGCGCGCGACAAGTGTTGAATGGCTTGCCGCCGATATTCGGCACGTGTCGCTTGCGGCTCAGACTTACGATCTGTGGCATGATCGCGCGGTATTTCACTTTCTGACCGATCCGGCTGACCGTGCTGCCTATCTGAACACGCTGCGAAATGCGCTCAAACCCAGCGCCCAACTCGTTATCGCAACGTTCGCCGATGATGGCCCGGAGCAGTGCAGCAATCTGGACGTGATGCGTTACAGCCCGGAGACGCTCTCCGCAGTGTTAGGGGACGGCTTCAAACTCATCGAGAGCATTCGGCATACCCACAAGACGCCCTGGGAGTCCGAGCAACGGTTTATCCACTGTCGTTATCAACGACTTTGACGCAGCAATGCCGCTTGCAGTACGGCGATCACTGTCATGCCATCCCGAATTTCGCTATGCTGCACCATCCGTAACGCCTCATCAAAGTGAAACGTCTGCACTTCCAAAAATTCGGTATCATCAGGGGGAAGTTTTTCCTGAACCAGATCGTAGCCCAAAAACAAATGTGCCGTTTCATCACAAATACTTTTAGAGGTGTAGTAAATGTTGATTGGGACGAGGCGTGCGGCGCGATAACCCGCTTCTTCGGCAAGTTCGCGCTGTGCAGCGACTTCGGGGAGTTCGTCGGCTTTCAGGCCACCTGTCGGCATCTCCCAACGCATATCTTCGTGCTGCACATAGCGATATTGCCGCACCAGGACGACGTGATCGGCATCGACAAAAGGCAGCACACCGACGCATTGTCCAAAGGTACACACGCCGTAGATCGTGGTGCGACCATCGGGTAATTCAGCAATGTCTTCGCGCAGCTTCATCCACTTGTTTTCATAGATGGGGCGGGTACTGACCGTCTTCCAGGGTTTTGGCGGCATCGGCAAATCGCTTTCAACGGATCACTGAGCAGGCAATACAGAATACTATGAGTGTATCGCAACATCATCGACACGGAAATCGGGCACTGGTCACGGGCGGCGCGGGCTTGATTGGTTCGCATCTGACCGATCTGTTGATTCGTGAAGGCTACACAGTGCGCGTTTTTGACGCGCTTGAGCCACAAACCCATCGGGAGGGCAAGCCCGCCTGGGTCAACCCCGCCGCTGAATTTATCCATGCTGATATTCGAGATCGGCAGGCGATCCGCGATGCTATGCAAGACATCGACGTGATCTTTCACGAGGCGGCTTACGGCGGCTACATGCCCGAAATCAGCAAATATGTGCATGTGAACAGCTTTGGCACGGCGCAAATGCTTGAAGTGATCCGCGAGGAGAACATCCCGATCAAAAAGATTGTCGTGGCCTCATCGCAAGCTGTATACAGTGAAGGCGCAACGACTTGTCCGACACATGGTCTTGTTTTCCC
>JBBSEU010000356.1:0-4939 GCA_038239365.1 Aggregatilineales bacterium | reverse complement strand
CGAAGTTGACTACAACCGCTTACGCATCCATTCGGCTCTTGACTACGCTACGCCTGCTGAAATGGACGCTCGCTGGGGCAAAGCGGCTGCCCCCTTACTAAACTGACCGATTCTGTGTCCAGTTTTTGGGGCGCATTACACTTTGTCTCGTATTGCGGAATCAACCTTGTGATTTTCATTCAACGCAAACCCTAACGTTGGGTGTGATCGAGCAGAATCATGTCGATGATCACCATATTTTCCCAAACGCCTATTTAGCTGAAAGTTCAAAATATCCCCAGCAAGCGATTGATGCTATCGTTAACCGAACTTTGATAGACCGCGAAACTAATCAGCGAATCGGCAAAAATCCACCCAGTAAATATCTTCAAGACATTCGGACTCATTTGGGCGATAACTTAAATACGGTCCTGGAATCCCATTATTTGCCAGTTGGAGAACAATCTAGTCTATGGCAAGATGATTTTGAGGCTTTTCGACACGAACGGGCGGATACGCTCTATGGACTGATTCAAGAAGCAACCGAGTAGACAGTTAGCAAAAATCTACCTAGCGTGGTAAATCCGTCGGCGGGGCAATCGGCGGCGGCGAAACGATCAACTGTGAACGCAACGCCGCCGTTTCGCCCAGGCCAGGATGCCACTCATCCGCCAGAGCGCCCGCGACGCGCGTCAGTTCCAAACCGCCCAGGTTGCGCGCGATAATCTCCGTCATATCCGGGCGAACCCATGTCACCGAATCGACTTGCACCGCCCGCGCACCTGCCGCCAGAAATTCGCGCGCATCATCCGGGTTATGAATCCCGCCGCAGCCGATCACCGGGATTTTGACCATCGACACAATCTGACCCACCGCCCGAATCGCCAGCGGCTTGAGCCACGGCCCATACACGCGCCCGCCGATCATCTGTCCCGTCAGCGGATCGCGTGCCGTGCCGCGCGGCGGTGCAGCCACGACAATCGCACCTGCGCCCGCTTCTTCGGCGGCAGCCGCCAACAGCGGCGCACTATACAGCGGCAAACGTACCAGGATTGGCAGTTCGGTATTTGCCAGCACCGCCGCGATCATCAACCGAACGTCGCGGTGAGTCGCCGTATCGCTCAGGCCGATCTCAATCGCGGCCACACCGTCGCGCATATCCAGCACTTTGGCGCACTTGCCGATCTCATCTGTCGAAGTGGCCGCCAGATGAACGATAATCGGGCACGGACTCATTTTCCAGTAGGCGGCATTGGCGCGAAAAACGCGATGTGCGCCATCGTTGGGCAGTCCGGTATGAACCAGTATCCCGCTGTCCAGCGGAACGACGCGCGTCCCGGTTGCGGCTCGGCGCGGCTTCCATGTCACCGGATTCGTGACCATCGCGCCGAGTTTGCTCATGTCAATCAAGCGCGTGTATTCGGAATTGAATCCTACCGTTCCCGCCGCCGCGATCACCGGGTTCGAAACGGTCAGAGGTTGCTTACCGCCCGTCAATTCGATCAAAGTGTCATCCTAATGCCACATCGAGCAAATCCATCGCCGGGCCGTCAATACAGGCCAGCGATTGACCATTCTGGCAGCGGATCATACACGCCTGGCACGCCCCGATTCCGCATGGCATCGGCGGCTGAAACAACCCGATCAAATAGCCTTGTGGGATTTCGACACGCACTTTCCGCACGGCTTCCAGCAATCGACCATAGCGAGTCACATCATGCGGCGGCGGCGCAACGGCCACAATCTGATCAGCCCAACCAAAATTAGCGCGCTGTTCCGGCCATTCGCCTTTATCATCGCCGCGCAAAACTTCAAGTTCAGGCGGCAAGGCTTCCATCGCGTAACCCTGCGCCGCGCCAACCAGCACCATGGTCACGCTAGTGCGCGCGGCAAGGGCTTGTTCGGCCAGCATGAGCAGCGAAGCGGGCGTTGAGTCATAAGCAATCAGCAGCAAAGTACGAGTCGAGTCGCGCAGTGGGATCGGTTTGCCAACCGGACCCAGCAAATGCACCACTTCGCCAGGTTGATAATTGCGTCCGGTGGGGCGCTCAATCGTCAGCGAATTGCCCTGCTGCCGGATCGGAATCCAGGGTTCGCGCAAATACGGATCCCACGATTCGGTCAGACGCGCCAGAAAGTGTTGTCCCGGCGCTACGGAGCGTTGGGCACTATCAACGGCAATATCCAGCCGTTGTAAGGCCGCCGACATGCGCCGCACTCGTTCGATGATCGCCTGAGCATCTTTCATGCTGCCAAGCGTACATCGCCACACCTCTAAACGCAAATGCTTTCTCTGGCTACCAGCAATTAGGCATTTGGTATGGCTGACTGCTGAGTGCTGACCGCTTTTTTGCTCCCATCCCTAACATGCTCTTAATCTGAATTCGTTAAAACTGCTCTGTCGTTTGGTTGCGAACCTGTCTACAATCAACGCTTAGCTCATAGGTTTGAGGTCATAAGGTTATGGCGACGATCACCGCCCCCACAACTGCTCAACGCGAAATCGCAGCAGGCCGACAGCGCACACGGCTGCGCGATATGGCAATCGGCTTGTTATTTGTTGGCCCCGCGACGCTGCTCACACTTGTCTTTGGCTTGTTCCCGGTCATTTTCGGCTTTTATGTGAGCATTCAGGGCGGGCTGGTCTTGCCGGAAGGCTTCGCCGGGCTAAAGAATTACCTTGAGGCGCTCGGCGGCATCGCCTACTTATTTTCGCTTGGCCTGTCGTTTCTGCTGATCTGGGGCGGCTATCGGCTGTGGATGCGCGGCATTGCGGATATGAACGCCGGGCGGGGCAATTTCTGGTTATACCTGCTTCCCGCGTTAATCGCTGCGCCCGCGACACTTGGCGTACTGGCCTTGCTATTAACCGGGAACATCGCGCTATCACCCTTTCCGATTGCCCTGATCGCGCTGGCCTGTGCCCTGTATCTTGCGCTAAATGCCCGAACGCCTGGCGTACAGGGTTCGGCCTACATCGTCAACTCGTGGGGGATGATCCTGTTCCTGTTGAGCGGTGTACTGATGGCGTTGTTCACCTTCTCGGAACTCGGCAGCAATGTCACCCCGACGTTGGATTTGCTGCGCCCACTGCTCACCGAACGGCGTTTCTATCTGCCCACGATGGATACCCAGTTCACGTATTTGGGCGGCTTGACGGCAACGGTTGTGGCCTATTTTTTCATCAGCTACGGCATAAATGCACTCCGTGAACGGGCTGCTTTGCGAACCGGGCTAGGGATATTGCGCCTGCTCGTGCTGTTATTCGGCGGCGTCTGCTTGATCGGGCTGATCTCAGGCGCGGATCAACTGCGCCAATCGGTCAACAGTTTGGGATTGATCGATGCCGACTCGCTGGCCGCTGTGACCGACGCGCGTCCGTCTCAACTGGCAACTGCGCTTTTAGCCTGGCCGCAAATGGTCGCACTGCTGTTGGGGATGAGTTTGATCGTCCTGGCCTATCTGGCCTGGCAAAATGCCGGGCGGCGTGAAACGACGCGCGGCCTCCTGACGATGTTCCTGGTCGCCATTGGGTTGATGATCGGCGGCTGGTTATTGATCGGGGAACTGCCCAACGCGGTTGTCAGCGGCGATAAAGAATTTTATGATTCGCTGCTTCGTACCGCGACGTATGCCTTCGTTACTGTGCCGCTTCAACTTGGCCTGGGTCTGCTGCTGGCCTACCTGCTGTTCCATGAAGTGACCGTCGGTAAATCGATCTACCGCCTGATCTTTTTTATCCCATACATTGTGCCAACCGTCGCCACTGCTACCGTGTTCATGGTCATCTTCTCGTTGGCCGATGAAAGCCCCGCCAATCAATTTATGCACCTGCTTGGTTTGCCGTCGCAGCAGTGGTTACGCAACCCGGCGGGCATTTTCCAGATCATCGCGCAAATCATCGGCGGCCCCGATACGAAGCTGCCCGCTTTTCTGGTGGGGCCGAGTTTGCCACTCTCAACGGCGATCCTGTACGGTACATGGGTGTTCAGCGGCTACAACGCGGTCATCTTCATGGCCGGGTTAGGCGGTGTCCCGCGCGAACTTTATGAAGCTGCCGAAGTCGATGGCGCGAATCGTTGGGCGAACTTCCGCTATATCACGCTGCCGATCATTTCCCCAACGACATTTTTCCTGACGATTTTGGGGATCATCGGCACGTTTCAGGCACTCACGCACATCTACGTACTGCGCCAAAACAACGCACGTGGCGCGATGGACACTGCCACCGTCAAAATTTTCGAGACGATCCGCAATGGCTCATTACCCTACGCTTCGGCCATGTCATTTGTTCTGTTCGGGATTATTTTGCTGCTGACGGTTGCCCAAAATCGGATTGCAAGGGATCAGGTGTTCTATGGCTAGCATCACGACTCCAGCGACACAAACAGCGGCACGCAGCCGGGGCCGCGAAGAAATCCGCACGCGGCCAGGGCGCGGCTTCGATGGTTTCCGTGTGGTCGTCTACATTTTTCTGTCGTTTATGGCGGTCATCTACCTGGCTCCGCTGTTCTGGATGGCCTTCAAGTCAATGATGGACATCTACGAAGCCAACTCTCCCGCCTTCATCCCGACGCGCGTCACGGTTGTCGAAAACTATGGCTTTGTCCTGAACCAGTTGAATTTTCTGCGCTATCTCAAGAACACGATCATCCTTGAAGCCTTGACGGTGATCGGCCAAACCGTGATTTCACTGTTGGCGGCCTATGGCTTTTCACGGCTCAAGTTTCCGGGGCGCGATCTGTTGTTCGGTGTGTTTCTGCTGACCATTTTCGTCCCGGCAACAGTGATCCTCGTGCCGCGCTTGATCCTCGTCAAAAATATCAGCCTGTTTTTTGAGCAGTTCGGCTTGCCCTGGATCAACAATTGGCCGGGGTTGGTGATTCCGTTCCTGGCTAGCACCTTCAGCATCTTTTTGCTGCGCCAATTTTTCCTGCAAGTGCCGGAAGATTTGTGGGAT
>JBBSEU010000355.1:0-5063 GCA_038239365.1 Aggregatilineales bacterium | reverse complement strand
TCGAAGTTGACTACAACCGCTTACGCATCCATTCGGCTCTTGACTACGCTACGCCTGCTGAAATGGACGCTCGCTGGGGCAAAGCGGCTGCCCCCTTACTAAACTGACCGATTCTGTGTCCAGTTTTTGGGGCGCATTACAGTGCTAGCTGCCTCAGTCATTGAACCAGAGCCTGCTAGCAAAAACGCAGCCGTTATTATCTGATACTACAATTCCCGGCTTAAAACCCCTTACTTTTCTGGAAAGGCTGAGCTAACTACGGCACGTTGTCGATGGCGCACGATCAGGATACCTAGCGCGATCAGAAACGTGATGACTGAGACGATCTGCGCGGTGGTGATGCTGCCGAAACCGTTGCTATCCAGCCGCAAAAAGTCGAGTGTGAAACGAATGGCCGGGTACATCATCAGGTAGATCAGGAACAGATCGCCGTCACGGAGTCGCCCGGCAAAACGTCGCCCAATATAGATCAACACTCCGCACGCGATCAGATTCAGGATCGATTCGTACAGGAACAAAGGGTGATAAGTGGCGAAGTTTTGATAGCCCGGCAGCCGCTTATCAGGCGGAATCGTGAGCGCCCAGGGTAGATCGGTTGGCGCACCGTAAAGTTCCTGATTAACGAAGTTCCCCCAGCGGCCAATCGCCTGTGCCAATGCTAGACCGGGTACGACTACATCAAACCAGCGCAGCAGCGGCTGCTTGTGACGGCGTGCATAGAACCAAATGCCGATCACTCCGCCGACAATCGCCCCATAAATGCCCAAGCCGCCATTCCAGATCGCCAGGATTTGCTCCGGGTGCTGAAAGTAGTAGGCAGTAGTCAGCGTAGAGGCAGGCGACGGCGTGAAAATATGGTAAAGCCGTGCGCCGATCAAGCCGGGAATCACTGCCCACATGAGGCCATTCCAGACGTGTTCAGGATCGAGTCCCTCTGCTTTCGCCCGGCGTGCCATGAGCCATGCCCCGGCCAGCAACCCACCCATCAGCAGCAGCGCGTAAAAATGGATATATAACGGCCCGATATGGAGTCCGTAAGCATCAATTGACAAAATCGGCAAACTTGGCTTCCTTTCAGCGTGATATAATAGCACGATAAGGCTGATTAACGAGTTCTGCTGATGGGTCACTTACACGACGCTAGCCTTCAAATGCTGCGCGATGCAGGCTACAAGCTGACCGCTCCCCGGTTGACGATCCTGGATTTATTGGAACAAAGCGGTGGTCATATTACCTCGTCCGAACTGCTCTCACAGGTTGAGCAGCGCGATCCGTCGATTGGGCGTGCCAGTGTTTTTCGCACACTCGAATTGATGACCAAACTGGGCATTTTGTGGACAGGCGTACAGGGCGGATCGACGGTGCATTATATGCTGATGCCGGGCGGTCACCATCATCACATTGTTTGTACCAACTGCGGCAAAGTCATCGAGTTTGAAACGTGCCAGCTTGGTTCGCTGATCGCCAGCGTGCAGCAGCAGTACGGCGTCCAGATCGAGGGACATTTGCTTGAACTGTACGGGCGCTGTGAGGATTGTCAAAGCGCGCCCGTAGCAGCCGTTGGTGAATAGGCGCTCAACTATTCAGTTTAAGCGTAGCGGCGATCTCGCGTGTCAGAACTTCAATTTCTGCGGTCTGCCCCGGCGTGATCACGCCCAGGAATGTTGCAAATTTATCGTTGGCAAGTTTGAAGATCAAGATAACGCCATCATAACTGTTTCCGGTGCTGCTGGTTGCTACAAAGGTAAATGGTGCTTCGGCGGCTTCCTGCGTATTGATTTGCAATTTTTTGATGCTGCCAAACGTACCACCTGCTGTCGATTGACTGGTCGATTGTACAATCGCAGCCAACAATGCTTCCGGCGTGATCTGATTGTAGGTCTGTTTTTGATCGAAAACCCCTAACGTAATCGCTACCTGCACAGGCGTACCCACAACCAGTGCTACCCCTTTTAATTGCTTAGAAACCTTGTTGCGGGTAAACGCATCGACTGAGGCTTGATCGCTGCCCAAAAAGATAGGTGAAATTTGGGCTTTGTCTCCGCCAGAAGTGGGCAGTGGCGAAACAAACCAGCCGGATGGGTACTTGACTGAAAATTTGCCTTCAGCACTGTCAAAGGTTTGCGTCAGGGCAATTCCAGACGGTGCGGGTGTTGCGCTGTCAACGCCGCACTGAGATTCAAGCTGGCTTAATTTTTGGCCTGCCTGTTGGAGCAAAGCCTTTGCGGCAGCTGCATTACCTGCCGAGGCTTTGGCCTGCGCCTGGGTTAGTAGAGCAGTCACTTCACTTAGGTCAATGTTGCAGTCAGTGGCTTGGCCGTGAACAGTGATGGGTGCAGAAAAAACGAGGAGTAGTAAACACACAACGCCCGACAAAAGTGAGAAAATTCGAGTATGGATCATCTCGGCCTTTCTTATTCCATGCTAAACGTGCCAGCAAACTTTAATCCATCGCTACCACAAAGGCAATCGCTTGCGTTTCGGTGTGGCTCAGGCTGATCTCCCAATGGGTCAAACCCAGCGTGGTACTCAGTTCCGCCGCCTTGCCATGCAGTTTTAGCACCGGGCGGCCACGTTCATCGCCATCCACTTCAATGTCTGTCCAACCCACATCGCCGATCCCGGTGCCGAGTGCTTTGGCGACGGCTTCTTTGGCGGCAAAACGTGCGGCCAGCCGTTCCGGGCGATCCGCACAGCGGGCACGCTCGGCAGGTGTGAAAAAACGCGCGAAAAAGCGTTCGCCAAAACGCTCCATCGCCCGCTCGATTCTTGCCACGTCCATCATATCCACGCCGACTCGGTGCATAATGTGAAGTGTATCGCTGAATTCTGACCCGCCCCACTTTTCCGCGCGTCGGTTATAGTGGTGGGGTAGTGGAGAAAAAACGTGATTACTTTACAAGAAATTCAGGCGACCCACGTTCGGATCACCAGTGCCGTTCGGCGTACTCCCCTGATCGAGGCGCAACCTGTCAAACGTCCGGCCACCGATGCCGCGTTATACCTGAAGCTGGAATGTTTGCAGATCACCGGATCGTTCAAGGCACGCGGCGCGATCAACAAATTGATGAGCCTGACGCCGGACAAAGTGGCGCGCGGGATCGTGACCGCATCGGGTGGCAATCATGGCTTGGGCATCGCCTATGCCGGGTGGATCGCCAAAGTGCCCGCGACGATCTATCTTGCCCACAACACGCCACCCATCAAAGCTGAAAAGATCGCCAGTTGGGGCGCAAAAGTCGTGGAAGTCGGTGATGTATGGGACGACGCGAATGAAGCCGCTTTGCAAGCTGCCGAACAACAGGGCTTGACCTACTTTCACCCTTTTGCAGATGAGGTTGTGATTGCTGGACAGGGCACGATTGCGCTGGAAATTTTGGCTGATGTGCCGGATATGGATGTGCTGCTCGTCGCCATTGGCGGCGGTGGCTTGATCAGCGGCGTGAGTCTGGCCGCCAAAGCGATCAATCCGGCCATTCAGGTGATCGGGGTCGAGCCGACGGGTGCGGCGAGTCTGTATGAAAGCGTGAAGGCCGGACACCTGATTGAACTCGATCATATTGAGACGGCGGCGAACACGCTGGCACCACGCCTGAGCGCCCCGATCAACTTTGAGATCATCCGCGATCATGTCGATCAGATCGTCTTGGTCAGCGATGCGGAGATGCACGATGCGGCGCGCTGGCTCTGGGAAGAAATGGGCGTGGCTGCCGAATTGAGCGGCGCGGCAGCGATGGCGGCACTGCTCTCGAACAAAGTTCAGATCGCGCCAACGCAAAAGGTATGTGTGCTGGTTTGTGGGGCGGGCACGGAAGGAATGTGATTTGCTGCGCCGTGTGGAATCGTTACAATCAGAGGTATGAACACACCAGCCACACTCGATGTGCTGCAAACCAAATATGCCGAGATCGCGCGCCGTCTATCTGCGCTGTACGGCCACCCGGAATGGCGTCCGACGCTGCCGCCTGTCGATGAACTGGTGAACACGATCCTGAGCCAAAGCACGTCCGATCTCAACCGGGATCGCGGCTATGAACTGCTGCGGACGCGTTTCCCCACCTGGGAAGCGGTTCGGGATGCACCTACCGACGCCGTGATCGATGCGATCCGACCGGCAGGCTTGGCGAACCAGAAAGGACCGCGCATCCGGGAAGCACTACGCCTGATCACCCAACGGACGGGTTCGATCACGCTGGACTTTCTGGCGGAAATGCCGATTGATGACGCGAAGGAATGGCTGATCAGCATTGACGGTGTGGGGCCAAAAACCGCCGCGATCATCCTGCTCTTTGCCTTTGGTAAGCCTGCTTTCCCGGTAGATACGCATGTGCATCGCGTGTCGGGACGGTTGGGACTGATCGGCCCCAAAGTGTCGGCGGAGCGGGCACATGGCGAAATGGAACTGATCGTGCCTGCCAACACCTACTATGAAGCGCACCTGAATATCATTCGGCATGGCCGCGAAATCTGCCACGCGCGCCGCCCGGAATGTGATCGCTGTCCGTTAACCGATTTATGTGAGTATTATCAAATGATGCAGGCCAAGGGGATGAATCCATGACGGACGCAAAGGGGCGGCGCACAGGCCGTGAACTCGACGGGGCACTGACCAGCGCGCGCCAAACCGTCGAGTTATTACGCGGTCAGGTGCAGGCCGGGCGAGTCGAACTGCCGTTTTTTGAGTCGCGTCTGGGTGCGCTGGGCAAGCTGATGGAAGAACTTGACCTGGATCGTAAGCAGACCGTGCAGCAGGAACGTTTGGCGGCGCTGTACGAAGTCAGCCGCGTGATCGGTTCATCGCTCGATCTACAAACGGTGCTTGACCAGGTGATGGACGCGATTATTCAACTGACAGGTGCTGAACGTGGCTTCCTGATGCTGCTCGATGAAGACGGCGTGTTAGGTGTTCAGGTGGCGCGCAACTTCGATCAGGAAACACTCAGCGGCAATGATTCGTTTGCGCTCAGCCGCACGATCACGAAGCGGGTTTTTGATACGGGCGCGGCGGTTGTGACGACGAACGCTCAGGAAGACCCACGCTTTGCCGGAACACAGTCGATTGT
>JBBSEU010000354.1:0-5142 GCA_038239365.1 Aggregatilineales bacterium | reverse complement strand
TTCATCGTGGAGCAAACTGGCGTCCAGCTTTTCGCCCAGATAGGCGCTCTGCTTTTGGAGCAGTGACGCATAGCTTTGCATGAACGCGCCGTAATCCTGATCGGCAGCGGCGGACTCGGCCAGAAACTTGATCAGGCTGCGCCCTTCGCTGGCACGTTCCAGCGGCTCTGCAATGTTGCGGACGTGATAACGCATCATCTCCCGAACCATGCCCAGCATATGCCAGCCTGGGTAAATGTTGTAGCTGATATAAGCCAGACCGTTCGGCGCAAGGTTGCGCTGACAAACCGACAGCATGGCTTCACGGACGGCGGGCGGCACCCAAGAGTAGACGCCGTGCGCGATGATGTAATCGAACTGGCCGTCAGCCTCGCTTATGTCGGTAATGCTCATCGGCTTGAGGCGGATATTGGTCAGACCCAACTCCTCGATCATGGCCTGTCCGGTGGTGATCTGTTGATTGGATAGATCAACGCCCACGAACTGGCTATCAGTCAGCGCATAAGCCATCGGGATCAAATTGCCACCGCTGGCACAGCCCAACTCCAACACGCGGCAGTGCTGCACCGGCGCAGGCACCAAACCTAACAGCGTGGCAATCGTTGACAGCCGATCCGGGTGGGTTTGGGCGAAACACATCTCCGGGTAGGGAGTCTGATCGTAAGCGTTGGGCGCGGTCTCAGTTTGGCCGGGCATGGGTGATCCTCGTTAGCGTTTTCCCTGAGTATAACCAACTCGGTAATGGGCCTGAGGATCACGTTCAGAACTCATAGTCTAAGGCAGAATCAGATGCAAGTCGCCAAACTCATGCCACAGGTAGCCTTTTGCCAGTGCCTCGGCATAAGTGATTTCCAGGTGGGGCAGCCCGGCCAGCGATTGCAACATCGCCAGATGCGTCGAGCGTGGTTCGTGCAAGCCCGTCAATAAGCCATCGGCGGCGCGAATGCCTCGTTCGGGCGTGATGATCGTCGTTGTCCAACCTTCGCCGGGATGTGTGACGCCGCTTTCATCCGTGACCGTTTCGAGCGCGCGAATCACCGTTGTTCCCACCGCGATCACGCGCCGTCCCGACTCGCGTGCGGCATTGACGATTTGCGCGGTGGAAGTCGGTACGCGGTAGTATTCTTCATAAGGCGGCTCATGGTCTTCCAGACTGGCGACGCCCGTATGCAGAATCAGCGGCGCGAACTGTATGCCACGCGCCACACAGGCCGTGATCAACTCCGGCGTGAAGGCGCGTCCTGCCGACGGCATTTCGGCGCTGCCCGGCTCAGTCGCATAGACCGTCTGGTAGTAACTGATCGGCCACTGTTCCCGCACATAGTTGTACCGGATCGGAAAGCCGTATTCATTCAGATAAGCGTGCAAGTCTATCGGTAAATCAAGCGTCCCGATCCACAGGCGCGACTGACCTTTCGCCAATGCCTCTCGACTATGCAGGTACGGGACGTGCAGTGTCAGTACCGCACAACCGGGCAGTTGCAACTTTTCGCCCGGCTCCAACCCGCGCAAGGTTTGCATCCCGCGCTCAGTCTGTGTCAGCACTTCACATACCCACAGATCGGCAGGTAGGTGTGTCGATAGATGCACCTCGACAATTGAACCGTCGGCGCGGGTGGCATTAAGCGCCGCGTTTAACGTGCCGCTGGTATTGATCGCCAGCACATCGCCCGGCTGCAAAAACTGTGGAAGCTGCCGAAATGTCGTGTGCTGAATCGCATCACTGCCCGCATTCGATACCATCAGCCGCACGTCGTCGCGTGCCTGACCGCGCGCTTCAGGCGGTTCGCTGGCCTCAAGTTCGGGCGGCAGTTTGAAGTCCAGCGTATCGAATACAAATTCTCGATTATTTGCCTTGATCACGGCTTTCATGGGCGACTCGATTCTGAACTATCCTGCTCCGTTTCAAGAAGTGTTTGCGCCTGATAGCGCCCGCTCGGATACTCACCCGTGAGCAGCGCCATGAAACCGGGTACGCTGGCTTCGGGCAAGGGTCTGTCACTGATGTCCTCGCCGGGGAAGGCATCCTGGTGCATTTGCGTTTGCATATCGCCCGGATCAACCCAGTACACTTTCAGATCGGGATTTTCGGCAGCGAAAATGGCCGAAAGATGCTCCAACGCTGCTTTACTCGATCCGTAGCCGCCCCAGCCTTCATAGGGTTCAGCACCTGCGTCGCTGGTCACGTTGATGATCCGCGCGTCCGGTTTAAGTTCGGCGCGCAAGGTTTGAATCAAGGCCAGTGAGCTGATCACGTTGGTTCGGTACACCAGTTCAAGTTGATCCAACGGATAATCCAGCAATGCCGGGCGTGGGCTTGGGCCAAGCGTGCTGGCATTATTGATCAGTACATCAAGACCGCCAACCGACTGCACCGCGCGCAAAAGCGCCTGACGGTGTTCGGTGGCGTTAATATCGCCGGGTATTGCAATCACCTGGGTGAGTGCGGCCAGTTCAGCGCGTACCGCTTCCAGCGAATCGGTGCCGCGTGCATCCAAAATCAGTATCCAGTGCTGCGCCGCCAGTTGACGTGCCAACGCCAACCCCAAACCGCGTGAAGCACCGGTAATTAAAGCTGTGTTCGTCATTGATTTGACCTTTGTGTTGACTATCAGTCAGTATAAAACAATGAGCAGTTGATTGTGCTGGACAGTGGGGCGATAGTGGACTGTACTTTAGATCAGAAGGGGCACAGCGCGGGCGCGACGTAGGTTCGATTGAGCGCGCCGTAACCATTAATCGAGGCCAGCAGATCGGGGCGGGCAGTGACGAAACCAAGCGCCGCCGCACAAACCTTTTTCAGAGATCGATTGTTTTTGTAGGCGTCCATAAACGTTCCGCCAAGCTGACTCCAGGCTTCGGCAGGGCTGCCCGGCGGATTTTCACTCTGCAAAATGTTGAAGGTATCTTCTACCGCTTTGCTTTGCCGCGACGCCGCATAAATCAGCATTTTTCGATAAGTTGCATAGGCACGCAGCACGGCATAATCATTTGGGCTTGTCCAGGCTTGCAAACTGCCATCATCGCGCACTTTGTCGTAGAGTTTCAAGGCAGCGCGGAAATCGCCCTGCATAAACGTATCATCGGCATCATAGGCCATGTGAACGCGATACAGCGGCGCATCTTCCTGTGTGAGCGCCAACACATAACTGGCGCTGTTCCAATCCCAGATTTGTGTCGTGCGCCGATACGGCCCGGCGGCTGGATCAACGGGCGGGTTAAACGTAACCGACACTTCTAAGATGCCGTCGTTGTCCACATCGCTGATCGTCACTTTCGCGTTTGTGGCGTCGATCAGCACATCATTCAGCGGCACGAACGCGCCAATCAGCGGATTCCAGTTGAGGATTTGCATCGACTGTGTGCAGACGTTCGTACATAACTGCTGCGTAAAGGCAAGCTGTGCGCGGCCATCACCGTTCATGTTGCCGACACGCTTCAACTCTGGCAGCATGGTTGCCGCGCTAAACGGCGTGCTGTACAGCAGTCGATAGCCTTTTTGCGCGCAGCCGTAGATCAACATCTGGCCGGGCGAAGGGGCATTAGCACGATACGTTCCCGGATCATATAGCGTGATGATGATCTCGTTCACGCCGTCGCCAGTCAAATCGGTATCCGCTTGCAGCACACCATGTGTATCGACAATTGCGCCCCAGGATCGGATCGTCGATTCAAGCGTTGTGGTGGGGCCACCCGCCGAAAGATACAGGGCAATCGTCTGCGCGAATTGACCGAATGTTGCTGGACGAACGGGCGGTGTCGGATTGCCGGGGGTTGGGCAGTCATTCGGCTGGAAAACAGGCGCGCTAAACGTCACACCAGCGGCAGCGGTGGCCGCTTGAAACGTGGCATAGGCGGCGGTAGCTGTGGCGGCAGGCGCGACCACATTCCCGAACGGCGTAGCGGTGATGGCACTCCCACCGGATTGACCCGTTGGCGTGATCAGCCATACCGAAACACGGCCACCGGGCGTCGCTGTCGCAAAAGCCGGGATCGTCGGCGTGGGTGCGACGGATCGCTGACCGATAATATCATCGGCACTGCACGCCAACGCCGCCATGAGCAGAAGCACGACGGCCAATGCCGGGTAATACCGCTCAGCGCGTCTGAACACGCTCAACACTTCCCGTCGAACTGGCAGCAGGCGGCGTATCCGGGATGCGCGCAAAAATGAACGCGGCGGCACCCAACAGGACGACACCCGCCCCGATCAGGACAATAGCTGTACCCCGCGCATTTTCGGCGGCGGTTTTATCGAGTGCGATTTGAGCAAGAACCATCAACTGTGCCTGATTCGAGTTTGTGAGGTCAGTCGGCGCGGGCAGCGCGGATAGTTCATTATAGCGATTCGTGGCGGTCACAAACTGATAGACGCCCAACAGCATCAGCAGCAGCGCGATCACGCCCGCAATCAGTAATAATCTTGGCAAAAGCGGCGAACGAAGCAAAAGGAATGCACCTTATCTTTTCCGGGCAGTGTACCGCGAACCGTCCGATCCGTCGAAGAAGTGAACGCCGTTCTTATTGATGATCCGCCAGAACAACGCGGCGAGCTTATCTGTAGATCGCACGGATTGGCAAGGACATCAGGCGATCACCTAGATCGCTGTTATCTTTATGTGTAAATCCGCTGTTGTAGTAAGATAAGCGCGATCCTGTGCGAACAAGCTTTTGAGGACAATCGGCAAAATGACATCTACAACGATCCAAATTGTTGAAGGCAATATCATAACGTTTGAAGCTGAATTGATTGCATTGAAGTTTGCACAATCTTTTTATGGAGCAGATTTAGCAGTAGCTAGAGAATTGATGAAAAATGCTAGAATCGATGATAGCTTCCAGGTTGACGAGGGTACTTATAAACTAGTCAATAGCCAAAATACTTTACTTATCGCATCCAATATTTTATTTGTAGGAACTAAACCACCTAATCAATGGAGTTATGATGAGGTTGAACAACTTGCTATTGATGTGCTGCGTATCACAGCAGAGGTTACACCTACCGGTAGTTTGTTGACACGGGTTAAGCGGTAGAGTATAGATCAAGACCATGACCGAGGCGAAGGGTGTCAAGGATGTGCTGGAAAAATAGCGGAGGGGGCAGCGGTGAGAAGGCGTACCAATAGCGCCTGAGCATGATGA
>JBBSEU010000353.1:0-5144 GCA_038239365.1 Aggregatilineales bacterium | reverse complement strand
TCTTTCGAATCGGTTTGGAAATCATTCAACAGGCCATCACCTGGGGTGAAGCCTTTGGTGTTGATTTTCTCCCGGTTTTTGACCTTTCCGGCGTTCCTTTTATTTCGTCCGATCTACTGTCGGGTGGCTAGACGGTTCTTTGACCATTAGCAACAGCACCTTGTCAGGAAACCAAGTACGAAATGGTGATGGTGGCGCGATATATACCCATCATGTAGGATCGCCGTTTACAGTTGCAAATAGCACCTTCTCTGAAAATAAGGCTAGCCAGGATGGCGGCGCGATCAGAAATTTTGGCTCTTTAACTATTAGCAACAGTACTTTTTCTGGCAACACGGCAGATTATGATGGTGCAATTGACGAAAATAGATCAGGCGACAATGATCTATTAATAATAATCAATAGTACCCTATCCGGCAATACGGCCACAACAATCGGAGGCGCAATCAGCTACGCTTCCGCTGTACCCCTGAACATAGTCAGTAGCGTGATTGCCGGAAACAATGCGCCTACTTATGCGAATATCAATGGTAGTATCACTACCAATTTAGGTAATAACTTCTTGAGCGACGATCCGCAACTTGATCCGCTGGGCAGCTACGGTGACTCAACGCAAACAATGCGTATCCGGCCAGCTAGCCCACTCATCGGCGCGGGTAATTGTGCGATCAGCGGGTATGCCGTAACAACTGATCAACGCGGCATGGCACGCAAAACACCATGCGATATTGGGGCCTATGAGACCGCCAGTATCGCAACGCCTACGCCGACTCCAACCAGTACTCCACCGCCGTATCATCCTGACACCATTGGAGTTTATTCCAAGGGTGTGTTCTACCTACGAAATAGCAACACAGCCGGACCTGCTGATATAACTGTCGCCTTTGGTGCTCCGGGGAACTTGCCTGTCGTAGGTGATTGGAATGGCGATGGCGTGTATCCCATAGGTGTTTACATCATTGAGTTGGGTGTATTTCTGCTTCGTGACTCGAACACGCCGGGCAATGCCGACCACGCCTTTGTCATGGGCAATCCAAGTGATGAGCCAATTGCGGGCAAGTGGGATAATACCATGACGCACGATGGAATAGGCGTTTATCGCCCATCCAATGGCTTATTATTCGGTAAACGAAATCTAACAAACGGCTTTGCCGATTATACAATGGTTCTGGGCAATCCCGGCGCTCATGGCATCGCTGGCGATTGGGACGGAAACGGCTATGACAGCATCGGCGTGTATCGTCCTGTTGACACGAAGTTCTACCTGGCGAATGGAATGGGCGGAACTACAACGATACCAGCGATTATCTTTAGCGATTATGACTTTGTGGTTGGGCCGAACAATCTAACACCTGTTGCCGGCGACTGGACAAGTACGGGTCAATCGCGGGTTGGTTTTGCAATGAATGGTATATTTAACTTGAAGAACAGCTTCACCAATGATGGCGCAGACACAATCTTTGCGTTTGGAGCGCCGGGGGCATTGCCGATCACGGGCAAATGGACACAATCGAACATCACAGTGACAACAAATCTAAATATCATTGTACCCATCTCGAGCAGCGTGCCGCCCAAAGTTGCGCCAACAATCACGCCGGAGGGTGGTACAGGTCATTTCGATTAGGTAATAAAAACGGCGTAGGGAGTTGATCCCCGCGCCGTTTTTATCTACCAGAGCTACCACCAACGCCTGCGCGCGCTGATCCGACGAACCCGGCGACGATGCCATCCCTACAACATGATCACTGACTTCCGAACCAACTCATTGTGTGAACCAGATCATGCGGCACAGATGTAATGTACTATTGCCGAGTTCGTAAACTTTATGTAATTTGCCGGGAGTTAGCGATCCCAGCGCGGGCGGCTGCGGAAGTCGCCAACACGCGCTCCACCTCATCACGAATACGCGACAGGCGATCCAGCGCCGCGTTGTTGCCACGTTCGGAACAATTGCACTCCCTAAATGTCAGGCGAACGTAGTGTGCCTCGTCGGGCGCGGCTTGCTATACTTAGCCCGTTTTGCTCGTGCTTAACGGAAATCTAACTCTATGCGTTCATCTCAAACTCTGCGCTGGCTGCTGCTGGCGATGTTCGTTGCTGCCGTACTCGGTGTGGCGTCGTCGCCTGTAGCAGCTTATCAGGCGACAGTACAAGCACCCCCGCCGACGAATACTCAGCGCGGCGCAACGGCTACCAGTTCACGTACCCCGATTCCCAGCCGGACGCTCTTGCCAACTCATACTGCTACCAATACCGCCACGCCACCACCGACAATGGTCATCCTGGGTACGTATGAGACGCCCGTTCAATCACCCGTCGCGCCGATCCCGCCGCCGCTGCCCACGCCCAAACCGTCGGGCGATGATATTGTGACGATATTACTGCTGGGCAGCGATACGATCACACACAGCAGCGCGTCACGCACCGACGTGATCATTCTGCTTTCGATTGATCGGACAGCGGGTACGGCAACCCTGTTGCATGTGCCGCGTGATTTGTTTGTGTACGTGCCGAATTACACGATGACCAAGATCAACACCGTCGTCAATTATGGCAATCTCAAATATGGTGACGGCGGCGGTGCGAAGCTGATGAAGGATACACTGCTCTATAACCTGGGTATCAAAGTCGATTTTTACGCGCGCGTCGATTTCGTCCAGTTCGAGCAGTTGATCGCCAAGCTGGGCGGCCTGGATGTGAGCATTGACTGTGCCATCCAGGATTATCGGCTCAAGTCGCCCGATCTGGATTACACCAAAGCGGAAAGCTACGAACTGTACACGATGCCGATTGGCCGCCGAAAACTCGATCCGTATATGGCGCTGTGGTATGTTCGTTCGCGTGCGACCAGCAGTGACTTTGATCGGGGCCGCCGTCAGATGGATGTCTTGCGGGCGATGTGGCGACAGGCGAAAGATGCCGGACTGCTCACCCAGGTGACCAGTTTGTGGCCGGAAGTGCAAAAAGTCGTTGAGACGGACATGAACTTGCAGGATGTGTTGGGCTTCGTGCCAGTGGCGCTCAGCCTGAACCCCGGCCAAATTCAGCGGATCGATATGAACCTGAATGTTCAGTTCAAAGTTGGCAATAACCTGGGTTCCTATGGATTGCTTCCGGTGCCAGACGCGATGAAAACAGCCGTTCAAAACTTCATGCTGCCACCTTCGCCCAATCGTCTGAACGGTGAGAACCCAACCATCGAGATTGGCGCGGCACTGCCCCTCAAGGGTTACGATCAGGTGGCAGCGGATCGGCTGTCGTGGGAAGGCTTCAACGCCAAAGTGATCGGCACGGAAGGCGTTGTCAACCGGGAAGTGACAATTATTTATGATTATACGGGTGGCTCACTGCCGAGCAGCCTGCAAACGCTGATTAAACTCTTGCGCGTTGGTAAAACTCAGGTGATCGCCAAAGCCGATCCAAACCGCACGGTAGATTTTCGCGTCGAAATGGGCAGAGATTACGCCTCATGTTTGTACGCGATCCCGAAAGACGCGGGCGTAACACCAGAACCGAAGTGAAGTGAAATTATGGGGCGATTGAAAATAGTAGATTGAGGAGACAGAACCAATGAAGCGGCCAACGAAAGCTGAAACACGAGGCTTCAGACTATTCATTACTGTTCTGGCCGCTATTGGTGTTGTGGCACTGGGGACACCACCAACGGCATCTGGCTCAAACAGGGGACTGTCTTTTCAAACAAGGCCAGTAGATACGGCTGTGCAGCTTGACACATTTTTCAGGCAGCTAACGACACGAGATGCGTTCAGTGGCGCTGTCTTTATCAGTCGAGATCAACAGGTGTTGTTACGAGCAGGCTACGGTCTGGCTGACCGAGAGTGGAATATACCCAACACGCCACTTACGAAATTTCGCATTGCCTCGATCACCAAAGGCTTTACCGCTGCGGCGATCATGCTATTAGCAGAACAGGGCAAGCTAAACGTCCAGGATCCGATTTGTCATTATGTAGATCAATGTCCTGTTGCCTGGCAATCTATCACCCTACATGAACTGCTCACGCACACGTCCGGCATCGCCGATTACGATAATATGCTCCACTATGATACATTCAAATTGAACCCCGCTACGCCGAATCAGATTGTGGATTTTTTTCGTAATGAGCCTTTGCGGTTCAGCCCTGGCACAAGCTGGGATTATAGTAATTCAGGCTATATCCTTCTGGGACAAGTGATCCGAAAGCTCTCCAACACTTCTTATGCAGACTTCCTACAACACCATTTCTTTACACCATTAGGATTGACCAATACAGGTATTGAGGACATGACCGCTCTTGTTCCGCAACGGGCGCGCGGTTATCAATCGCCAACAAAGCTGGCAGCCTATATCGACATGACCACTGAAGATGCAGCGGGCGAAATCTATTCTACAGTGGATGACTTATATCACTGGAATCAGGCGCTCGTCGGGGGAAAGGTGGTGATGCCAAAAACCTTTGATGCGATGCTGCAAGCGGGCGTTCCGCTGCCCGCTGACCGTCCCCCTTTCGCCAGCAAATATGCTTACGGCTTCATCACTGGCGAATATCAAGGTCACGTGCTCTACTTCCAGGCGGGGGACGTGAGCGGTTTTCTCAGTTTTATGTTTTACTTCCCGTCGGATAAGACAACCATCATTATCCTTAGCAATTTAGCGTCGCTTGATTTTGGGCAAATCATTGCCGGCCCATTATCTATCTTGTACGGTTCTTAAAGTTGATCAGGCTGAGGTCGCATCCGGTTTGAATGAAATTTTTTCGTATAAGTCCGCCATAAGAACGGCACAGTGAATCGACGGCAGTGCCAGCATTGCCGCTAAACTGTTCACATCGGACAACAGCCAACTATCGTCGGACTGGCGGCTATAGTGTTCCACGCGGTAGCTATCCTGGGCGATCAGCACATATTCTTGCAAAGACACGAGCGTGCGATAGTGCTGGAACTTTTTTCCGCGATCATAGGCCTCCGTTGAAGGCGACAAGACCTCGATGATAACGGTAGGATTTAGAGCGTGTTATGCACTTCATGGACTGAAATGAAAGGTGACGACAAAACGATGTAACAATAAGATAGCAAAGGCCAAGAAATGGAGACCGGCTAAGGTCTGCGGGAGACGTTCATAATCACGCGCCAGACGGCGAAAAC
>JBBSEU010000352.1:0-5155 GCA_038239365.1 Aggregatilineales bacterium | reverse complement strand
GGATGTGATCGAAGATGACATTGATGATGATGATGAGCCAAATTTCGCGCGCGGCTTCGATGATCGTAAAGATCGCCGCGACAAAGATCGAGATCGAAGCAAGCCGGGCAATCCGTCGAAACGTCCGTCATTGTTCAGCGATGATGAGTATGATGACGATGATCCCAAATATGTCGATCTGGACGATAACCCCTAACCGTGTTTGAACAGCGGAGATAGATGTGGCTAAATCTGCTCAGAAAATTGAACAGTTCTATGCGAAAGATCGTCAGGAGTGGCGTGATTGGCTGGCGAAGAATCACGCCAGCGCGCCGGGTATCTGGCTGGTTTACTACAAAAAAGAGAGTGGGAAGCCGCGCGTTGAATATGCTGAGGCGGTTGAGGAAGCCCTGTGTTTTGGCTGGGTGGATAGCAGGCCAAATTCGTTGGATGATGAACGCTACATGCAGTTGTTTTCGCCACGTAAGCCGAAAAGCCCCTGGTCAAAGCTCAACAAGGAGCGCGTCGAAAAGCTGATCGCGCAGGGCTTAATGATGCCGAGCGGCTTAGAAAAGATCGAAGCAGCCAAGAAAAATGGCGCTTGGAACACCTATGACGCGATTGAAGAACTGACCATGCCCGCCGATCTGAGCGAAGCACTCTCAAAAAATGAAGCGGCCAAAACCAACTTTGAAGCCTTTCCGCCAACGTCCAAGAAAAACATTCTATGGTGGATCGAAAGCGCCAAACACCCCGAAACGCGCGCCAAACGAATCGAGGAAACGGTGACGCTGGCCGCGCAGAACATCAAGGCCAATCATTATCGCCAGTAATTTTCAGTTGAGTACAGGTGTCGTGGTTGGCACCATCTTTGGTGCTGAGGTGGCGATGGTTGCTGCTGGCAGGGGTGTTGTTGCGGTAGATACACTCTGCGCGGCACTCAGAGTGATCGTGTCCAGGATGCGTTGCAAATCGCCGCGACCGTTATTATAGGCGCTGACGGGTTCAACATAAGTGTAAATCAGCAGTTCCCGATCCCCCGGAAACAGTCCGACATACCAGCCCGCGTTATCCGGCGATCCATCCTGGCAGTTGGCCGTTTGGAAACGCTGTCCGGTCACGGCTGTACCCGCGACATTGAACGCATCTGGGTAAACGCCCACCTCACACGTCGCATCGACAACCGTTCCGCGCAGCAATCGAAAGCCATCCGAAAGCACCATCTGCCGCCGCAGTTCCTCGGATGTTTTGGGCGCAGTGCCGCCGCTGATCGGTGTGATACTTGGAAAGTTCCACAAAATGAAGATGAAGCCCGTCCCTTTATCCGCGATAGGCCCCGCATAGGCGGCCACGTTCATCGTCACTTCGGAGAGTTGATCACGGAGCGGCACGAGCGTATAAGTTGATTTCCAATCCGCCGGGAGTTTGATCGTCAGCGGCGGTGGGATACCGGGCGCACCGGCGGCTGAGGTGGGAATGAACGTCGCACGCAGCATTGCGTCAATGTTTGGACTGGCAGCAGCCAACAGTGCCGACGTTGCCGAAGGCGCAAGACTCGCCGGGGCGATAGTGGCGGTGGTACTGGTTGCCGTCAAGCTGAGTGGGGCGTTTGTCGCTGCTGGTTGTCCATTTTTCGGCGTGAGTGTCGGGAGCGGCGTTCGCGTCAAGGTGATCGTTGGCCGTGCAGCGGAGAGTTCCGAAGTTGGCGCAACTGTCGGCGGGAGACGAGTTGCCGTCGGGGTGGCGGTTGGCGCGCTGGCACAGCCGACGATCAACAATAAGAAAACACCCATCAGGAAACGCCCGAAAATTCTATTCATTCCCATTCAATCGTTGCCGGGGGTTTGCTCGAAATATCGTATACAACGCGATTCACGCCCGCCACTTCATCGACAATGCGTTTGCTCATGCGTGCCAACAGGTCATAAGGCAGTCGCGCCC
Organism: Aggregatilineales bacterium; assembly: GCA_038239365.1. GTDB lineage: Bacteria > Chloroflexota > Anaerolineae > Aggregatilineales > UBA2796 > JBBRMW01. Next base: position 3,235 of record JBBSEU010000352.1, on the reverse strand, counting down.
AATCCGCCGTCATAAAGTCGTCCGTCGTTACAGCGCGAATGGCGACCACTTCCTGATAAGTGCCGACATCACCCATCACGCCGACGCTCCGCACAGGCAGCAGCACGGCGAAGGCTTGCGCCGTATCGCCGCGTAACAAATCGGCGCGGCGCAGTTCGTCCAATACAATCGCGTCGGCATTCCGCAACCGTTCAAGTCGCTCCCAGGTGACCACCCCCGGCAGTCGAATCGCCAGACCCGGTCCCGGAAATGGTTGTCGCCAGACGATCTCATCGGGCAATCCGAGCGCCGTCCCGATCCGCCGCACTTCATCCTTGAATAACATTCGCAGCGGTTCAACCAGTTTGAAGTGCATATCATCCGGCAAGCCGCCGACGTTATGATGCTTCTTGATCACATGCGCGCCGGGTCGATCTTTGGCGGCGCTCTCGATCACGTCGGGGTAAATCGTTCCCTGTGCCAGAAATTCGACTGTGCCCAATTTTTTGGCTTCAATTTCAAAGGTGCGGACAAATAACTCCCCGATGATCGTGCGTTTACGTTCGGGATCCGTTACACCATCAAGCGCGCTTACAAACGTTTCTGTGGCATCGACGGCTACCAGCGGAATCCCCATGTGCCGCCCGAACGTCTCCACCACCTGTTCGGCTTCACCCTTACGCAGCAAACCGTTGTTCACGAAAATGCAGGTCAGTTGATCGCCAATGGCACGATGAATCAGCGCCGCCGCCACCGACGAATCGACGCCGCCGCTCAAGCCCAGCACGACTCGCCCCGCGCCAACTTGTTCCCGCACGCGCTGTACGCTCTCATCAATGATCGACTCGGCTGTCCAGTTGGGCGTACAAGCGCAAATATTGAACACGAAATTGCGTAAAATTTGTGAACCCAGCGGCGTATGCGATACTTCCGGGTGAAACTGCACGGCATAGATGCGGCGCGTTTCATCAGCCATCGCAGCATACGGCGAATTGCCAGAGTGCCCTATCGAGGCAAAGCCATCAGGCAGCGATTCGATCCGATCCCCATGACTCATCCACACGTCAAATTGGGGGGGCAAACCGCTGAACAACGGCGATCCATCTACCTGCACCACCGCCGGGCCATATTCGCGGGCGGCGGCCTGGGCAACGTGACCGCCCAACGTATGTGTCAAAAGCTGCATCCCGTAGCAAATGCCCAGGATCGGTTGACCGCGTACATAGCCGGGCAGAGTCGGCGCATTCACGTCGTAGACGCTGTTCGGACTGCCCGACAGAATGATCCCGTTTGGCTTGGCAGCTAAGGTTTGCGCGGGATCGGCATCCCACGGGAAAATTTCGGCAAAAACGCCCATCTCACGCACGCGCCGCGCGATCAACTGCGTGTACTGCGAACCGTAGTCGAGGATGATGATTCCGCCGGTTGGTGTTGTCACACTCATGCGAAAACGATCTGTCCATTTTCCATTGAGGTAATGGTCACCAGGGCTTCAATCGGCACGTTGTACTTTTCGAGTACCGCGCGCCCGCCCTCAAACGTTTTTTCGACGACTGCCGCGATCCCGACGACCTCACTGCGCGCGCTCTGCACAATGCGAACCAGGCTCTTGAGCGTGCGTCCTGACGCCAGAAAATCATCAATGATCAGGACGCGTTCACCGGGCGGCATGAACTCTGCCGAAACGAGCAGTTGTACGTCCATGCCTTTGGTATGTGACGGCGCGGTTTCGAGGAAGACCGGGCCATACATCGTGACGGGCTTCGTCTTGCGGGCATATACGACAGGCACATTCATCACCGTGCCAACGGCGAAGGCCGGGGCGATGCCGGATACTTCCGCTGTCAGGATGCGCGTGACGTTTTTATCGGCAAAGCGGGCTGCCAATACCTGACCGCAGCGCATGATCAGACTCGGATCAAGCTGATGGTTGAGCAGACTGTCAATCTTTAGAATGCCGTCGCCCAGGTTTTTGCCTTCGGCGGCGATGCGGCTTTTGAGTTCGTCCAACAGAGGTGTCCTTCGGGTGATTGGATTGGCGTCGCAGTATAGCGCATTTAGTCGTTGGGGCGGTGGGGCAGCGTTTCCTCGCTCTCCTCATCGATCATCTTGATTACGATCACGCTGATGTTATCTTCGCCGCCGCGCGCATTTGCCAGTTCGATCATCTTCTGAGTGGCGCTGCTCGGTGTTGGTTCAGCGATCACGATATGGGCGATTTCTTCGGCTTGCAAATGGCGCGTCAGACCGTCCGAGCAAAGCACGATTCGATCCCCGGCCTTGACGAAGCGCGTATATACATCCACATCCAGATCAGAACCCTGACCCAGCGCGCGATATAACACGTTCCCCATTGGGTGAGAGCGCGCCTGTTCCGCCGTAATATGCCCCGATGCCACCAACGCCTGCACAAAGCTGTGATCATTCGTGATCTGTGTGATCTCGTGCGTCTTGCCGTTGATGTGATAGGCTCGGCTGTCGCCCACATGTGCGACGATCACCCGATTGGCACGAATCATTGCCAGTGTCGAGGTTGTACCCATGCCTTTAAGCTGTGGTTCGGCTAGGGTTTTATCCAGAACGGCGCGGTTCGCGTCACGGATCGCATCGGACAGGCGCTTGCTCAAATCGTTTTCGGAGAGCGTGTTCAGTTCGGTGCTGCCCCGCTTTTCGCCCAGAAAGTCAGCCTGAACCGCTTCAACCGTTAATCGACTGGCTTCTTCACCCGCCGCCGCGCCGCCCATACCGTCGGCAATCAAAGCCATTGTGATACCGTCAATCGCCCACAAACTCAGGTTATCTTCATTGTTGTGGCGCACACTGCCAATGCTGGTTCGGGCGCTGGGGCGCGCCATTAGATTGAAATCTTCATCAGGCACGGCCAGCGGCATACGACAGTTATGGCAGCGTTGAGCATCCGGGCGGTTGTACGCACCGCAGCGCAGGCAGGTGATGGGTTCGCCGGGCAGATCATCGGGGCGCGGCTTCTTAATTGGTTCCCCGGTACTTTGTGGACGATCTTTGATCAGGCGTGTTGTATCAAATCCGGGTAGGCTTGAGCCATCACGGGTAGGCAGTTCGCCCAGATCGCGGCCACATTGAAAGCAGAACAGCGCGCGCGGGACGTTTTCGTGCCCGCAACGGGGACATTTGAGAGTCTGTGCTGCCACCGAAACTGCCTCCTACGCCGTACATTTGATTCGATTCTACTAGACCTTGCGATACATGCAAGCTAACCTCACCCCCAACCCCTTCT
>JBBSEU010000351.1:0-5170 GCA_038239365.1 Aggregatilineales bacterium | reverse complement strand
CACTCAGCAAGATTCTGTACGGACTGTACCAACCTGACGAAGGGCAAATCAACGTTTACGGGCGAACGGTTCAACTCGGTTCGCCCGCCGCTGCGATCCGCGCCGGAGTCGGCATGGTGACGCAGCATTTCGCGCTAGTGCCGGGCTTCACCGTCGCGGAAAATATCGTTCTGGGACTCGATGAAGGTCTGGCGCTGAATCGTCGCAAAACGTCTGAGCGGGTGAGCGACATCGCAAATCGCTACGAGTTGAGCATCGATCCGAATGTGCAGATACGGCGGTTGGCCGTCGGTGAACAGCAGCGCGTCGAAATCCTCAAGGCGCTGTACCGGGGCTGCAAAATCCTGATTCTGGATGAGCCAACCGCCGTGCTGACACCCGGCGAATCGGAGGGGTTGTTCGGCGAACTCAAACTATTGGTTGCTCAAGGGCTGTCGATTGTGTTCATCAGTCACAAACTCGATGAGGTGATCGCCCACTGTGACGAAGTGACCGTTTTGCGGGGCGGGCGCGTGGTGATGAGCGGCGCGATACGAGATACCAATGCCGCCTCGTTGGCGCGGGAGATGGTCGGGCGCGAACTGGTCACGGTTAGCCGCGAGGCACAAGCCGTTGGCGACCCGGTGCTGCAACTGGATAAGCTGACCTTACGCGATACACGCGGCGTGACCCTGCTCTCCGAAGTCGATTTAACGATCCATGCCGGGGAGATCGTCGGTCTGGCCGGAGTCGCGGGGAACGGTCAGCGTGAATTGGGCGAATTGTTATCGGGTTTGTACCCGGCCACTTCTGGACGCCTTCGCGTTAACGGTCAAGACCTGTCGCACGCCAATGCCGATATGATGATACGCGCAGGCGTTGGACGCATCCCCGAAGATCGACTCAAGGGGATCATCGGCGAAATGAGCGTCGCCTATAATCTGGTGTTTGAAAATTTATCGGCATTTACGCGGGGCGGCGTCCTCGATCAACAGGCGATTCTAGACAACGCCCAAAAACAAATCGCTGAGTATGCGATCAAGGCACAACCGGGCAGCGTCGCCGGACGGCTATCGGGCGGCAACATTCAAAAAGTTATTTTGGCGCGTACCCTTTCGCGCAACCCGGCCTTGATCGTAGCCGCGCAACCGACGCGGGGGCTGGACATTGGCGCGATGGAATACGTTCACGAAAAATTACGCGAAGCGCGCAAACGAGGCGCGGCGATTTTGCTTATTTCCGAAGACCTTGACGAAATTTTGAAGCTCTCGGATCGAGTGGCGGTCATGTCGTCCGGCAAGATCATCGGCGAATTATCTGCCGCCGAAGCAACCCTTGAACGCTTGGGCTTGTTGATGGGCGGAGTCGAAGTTCAGCGGGAGTCCGAACATGGCTGATCGCGTCAAGACTCCGCCCACCGCCTTACCGCGTTTCGGCGGCTTCCGCATCGAGCGCGCACCATCGCCGCTCTGGATGCGCCCGGCAATCCCGCTAGTGGCGCTGCTCATCTCGTTCGTGATTTTGTCGGTGTTGGTGCTGCTGGCAAAAGCCAACCCGCTTGACGCCTTTTACTATCTGCTGATCGAGCCGCTCACTACCACAACGGGCGCGCTTGAAGTGCTGGTCAAAGCGACGCCGATCCTGTTTACGGGGTTAGCGGTGCTGCTGGCCTTTTCGGGCGGCTACTTCAATATCGGCGCAGAGGGGCAGCTTTTGGCGGGCGCGATTGCCGCCGCCGGGTTAGGTATTGCCCTGAAAGACTGGTCACCCGTGCTGGCGATTCCGCTGATTCTAGCGGCAGGGTTTGTAGCGGGGGCGTTATGGGCGATGCTGCCCGCGCTGCTGCGTGTCTATCTGGCAGTTGACGAAGTGGTGACGACGCTGCTGCTCAATTCGGTAATGGCGCTCGGCCTGACCGGGTTGCTCACCGGCCCCTGGCGCGATCCAGGTGGGTGGCCGCGCACACCGATGATCGTTGAAGCGATCCGCCTGCCCAGACTTGCGCCGCCGTCTCGATTGCGCGCCGGGATCGTTTTGGGGTTACTGATCCTGCTCATTTTGTGGTTTGTCTTGCGGCGAACGTCATTCGGGTTGAAGCTGCGCGCGGTTGGCCTGAATGCACAGGCGGCGCGTTTTGTTGGTTTCAATGTGACGCGCACAGTATTGATCGCGGCGCTGGTCAGCGGGGGAATCGCCGGGTTAGCCGGGACTACCGAAATTTTGGGCATTCAGGGGCGGCTGATTGCGGAGAGTTCGCCGGGTTATGGCTATACGGGCGTCGTGGTGGCGATGTTGGGCGGCCTTTCTGCGCCGGGGGTATTACTGGCGGCGCTGCTCATCGCCCTGATCGAATCGGGTTCACTCTCCCTTAGTCAGTCGCTCGGTGTCCCGCAGTATTTGGGCGATGTTGCACAGGCCGTGATCCTGCTCTCCGTCATGGCCTGTTTTCTCCTGACCAATTACCGCTTACGCCGTCGCTAAACGAGTTTATCTGATGGATTCTGCTTTCCTCATCGCCTTGATCGCCGCAACTTTGCGCGTCTCCACGCCGATTTTATTTGCGGCGTTGGGCGAAACGATCATCGAAAAAACGGGCGTGCTGAACCTGGGCATCGAAGGCACGATGTTTTTCTCGGCATTTACCGGGTTCTGGGCGGCCAAAGTGAGCGGATCGCTGGAGATCGGCTTGTTAGTCGGTGTCCTGACCGGAGTCGCATTCGGTCTGCTGATGGGCGTCATGACCGTTACGCTCGGCCTGAGCCAGCACGTTTCCGGGTTGGGTGTGACACTGTTAGGGACAGGCTTGGCATTGTATCTATTTCGATTGGCCTTCGCCGATCTGAAAGTGCCGCCAAAATTGACTGCCTCTTTCTCCACAATGGCGATTTTGCCGCAAGGTTCGCCGCTTGCCCCGATCTTCAACCTGCACGCGCTCACCTATCTGGCGTTTGCGCTTGTGCCGCTGTTGTGGTGGCTGTTCAATCGCACGCATCCGGGACTGCGGCTGCGCGCCTGTGGCGAGAACCCCGAAGCGGCAGACACGGCAGGCGTCAACGTTTATCGAACCCGCTATCTGGCGCTTGGGCTGGGTGGCGCGTTGATGGGTACGGGCGGCGCGTTTTTGTCGCTGGCGCTGCTCGATTCGTTCACTTTTGGGATCGTCTCTGGGCGCGGCTGGGTAGCGATTGCGCTGGTCATCTTCGGCAACTGGAATCCGTTTCGGGTGCTGGCCGGGACGCTCTTATTCGCATTTTTCCAGGCACTTCAACTCCGATTGCAAGCGCAGGGCGTCGATTTACCCTACTGGTTACTGATCGCGCTGCCCTATCTGGTCACGATCATCGCGCTGATCATCGCTGGCCGAAACGCCACCGCGCCCGCTGCCCTGCTCAAACCCTATCGGCGCGAAGGGTAACATCGCTTTGCAAATTCGCGCCGTCCGACTCGGTTTGATGGCCTTATGTGCGTATGTTGTGCTGTTCGGCGGAACGATAGAAGGCATTATCAATGCTGACCTGCGCCTCGTTTCGATGATTCTGCTGACGGTACTGTTCGTCGTGTGGCTAGCCCAACGAATTATTTGGCGTATTCCCTGGCAAAACTCACCGATTGATCCGATGGTTGCGGCGTGGGTGCTGGCAATTGGTATCTCGTGGGCGGCTAACGGACTCCTATCGCTGCGTTCGATGACAGGCGCGTGGGCAGAAGGCCTGGCACTTCTGACGTTGTTGATCATCGCTGATCTGGTCAGGCGTGGCGTTCCCCAACGCTGGTTCTACGATGCAACTTTGGGGGCGGGGGTGCTGGCACTACTCAATACGATTCAACCATTGGGCTACTGGTTCGGCGGCTGGTTTGCCTACCATGATCTTGGATTCCCGTTCATGCCGGATCGCCCATCGAGTTTGTTGGGGAATGCCAATACCTTCGGCACGTTGTTGATCGTCGTGATTCCATTGGCGGCAGTTCGCATCCAGCAAGCGCAAAAACTGATCACGCGCCTGTTGTGGAGCATGTATTGCGCGGCCTGCATTGTGGTGCTGTTCTTCACGCAGTCGCGCGGCGCGTGGATCGGTATGGGCGCGGGCGTGAGCGTGATCGTATTCTTAACGATCAGAAATACAGATTCGATTCGATTGGCGCGCTTCACACGGCCTCAACTCGTGATCGGCGGACTCATTGGTGTGCTGCTGCTGTTTGGCGTTGGAGCGATTGGGCTGCGACTGGTTCGGCCAACCGACGAAGGTAACGAACGAGCCGCGATTTATAGTATTGCTTTCCACGCTTTTCTGGAACATCCACTTTATGGATACGGCCCGGACTCGTTCGGCCTGCAATTGTTAGAACATCAATCCATCCCACCAGAGCCGCCACACTCGCACGCCCACGACGTACCCTTGCACATCGCCGCAGAACTGGGGACTCTTGGCTTGTTGGCCGCCGCACTGACCGTTTATTTGTCACTCAGGGCGCTTCGGCAGCAGTGGAGCGGTTCGGCGGATCGAATCGCACTGATCGGGGCGTGTGGCGCGCTGACGGCCTATGCCGTGCATGGAATCTTTGATGTGACGGCCAGCCAACCCGCGATCTTGCTGTTGGGCGCGTGGCTGCTCGGCGCAACACTTGGCCGCACAACCAGTAACGCGCGTCAACAATCCGTGAATTGGCGTATCCTTCCAATTGCTCTGTTGAGTGCGGCACTGCTCATCAGCGGTTGGGCATCGACGCTGAATTATCGGATTTATACGGACGGTTTGGCGTTTGCGGAGCAGGGGCATTTCGCCGAAGCCGCCGCGCAAATTGAACATTCCGCAGAGGGCGATCCGTATTCGCCCGTGAATTTGGCTGCTGCCGGTCACATGCGAGGCGCGTTGGCGATCAATGGACAACCCGATCAATTTCCGCTCGCCATTCGGGACTACGAAAAATCGCTCTCGATTGAGCCGCAAAACGCCTGGAACTGGATCAATCTGGCAGCACTCTATAAGCAAAATGGCCGCCTGGACGATGCGATCTGTGCCAGCGAAAAAGCGGTTCGCTATGCGTCACTGGATACGATCATCGCCGTAAATCGAGACCTGATACTTGGATCGGCAGTTAAACAAAATAATGGCACGTCCGAATACGACGCTCTCATGTTACTTGTCGCGGCGGGTCAAGTCGACGCCGCACGCGCGCAGGTGCAAAGACT
>JBBSEU010000350.1:0-5192 GCA_038239365.1 Aggregatilineales bacterium | reverse complement strand
TGACACGTTTCAAAAGCCTTGATCGCATCTTCATAATCGCGTTTGTTGTACCAGACCTGTCCCTGCCATTTCCAGGCTTCGGTATACAACGGATCAAGCGTGGTCGCACTCTTGCAACTAGCCAGAGCATCATCATTGCTGCCCATATTGAAGTAGGCGGCACACTTTCGGGTATGGGCTTTGACATTCTTCTTGTCAATGGCAAGCACCTGCTCATATCGGGCAATTGCCAGATCGATCATCGCGTTACCATCCCCTACTTTGCCCTGGCGACTGACGTAAAAGCCCGCCAGCAGAAAATATGGATAAGTGAGGCGCGGGTTGATCGACGTAGCCAGCTTGAGTTGATCTTCGGCAACGCTGAAGCGGCCATTGACCCAGGCGGCATAGCCAAGCGCGATATGAGCGTCAAGGCTTTGACCATTGAGTGTAACAGCCTGCTCCCCTTCGGTCAGTGCGGCGGCGTAGCGATTGGATGAGTAATAGGCCAGTGAGAGATAAGCGTGCGCTTCAGCATCATTGGCGTTCAGATTGAGCGCGCTCAGACCTTCGGGCACGGCATTTTCGGCATGATCATTGTTGGTCAGCGCAAAGGCATAGATCGCATGGGCACGGCTGTTTTTGGGATTCGCATCGGTGACGATCTTGCCCCAGGCTTCGGCGTCTTTCGTGTAAATACCCAGCCGACGATCATCATAGCTGCGGTAAACCAGTACGCGGATAAGTTCATACAGAACATCGACATTCGCCTTGAGGATAGCCGAAGATTGCGGGTTTGGCAGTTCGCAGCGCGGCTGCTGATAGGGCGCATTGGGATTGCCCTGAGCAGCATGGCAATAATTATCAATGGCCGTTTCCAGATCGCCGCGCAAAAAAGCATCATAGCCGCGCTTGGCATAGGTCATGTTGCTGGGCGTGGCAGTGGGCGCAATCCCAACAGCGGCCAATACGACGGGCTGAACGCGGTTGAACTGCCAGACAATCAGGCCAATAAATGCCATTGCACCCGCCCAGAGTGCGAACTTCCAGCGAAGATGACGGTGCCTGCGCCTGCCAAACACCGAACCATCAGCCAGTGACGAACGGTCACGCCGGATGCGTAAATTATCGGCCATACTCAACTCCGCTTACGATACAGATAATTCCGATAGAAAATCGGACACAGCATAGCGGAAAATGGGTTGACCGTCAAACCGCCCGATGTGGGGAATATCGGGCTGAACGCCCAAATCAAGGGAATATCACCCGGCAATTAACTGCCGGGCATCAATCGAAATATTTATCGAACGCTAATTGGTGAGCGCAGCCGAAGCGGGCACCATCTTTTCCAGAACGCGCTCCAGTGCCATTGTATGACAGCACACATCGCGCGACTGGAAAAAGCTGCAATCGCAGTGCCAGTGGCCGCCATCGAAGGTTACATGATGGGTACTGTTGTCACCATCGAAAGTGACGGTGAGCGCGTTGAAATGGATGCGGGTACGTTCTGCGGCATAACGCTTCGCTTTTTCGATCTTGCCAATCATTGCGTTGTCCATTGATCCGTCTCCTTATGCTGAAAATAAAAAAGGCACGGTGCAAGATGCAACCGTGCCTCAGAACCCCGTATGGAGATGTATCGACGCTAAATCCTGCATACGCCTATACCCAAAATCTTGAAGGGCAGTATAAGACGAGATTAAGCGTTTGTCAAGCAGTTCGGGCAGTATTTCCAGTATTCGCTTCGGCCATTCCGCTGCCGTTAAACTGCTTGAAGATCGAGCGCGCCTGTGCAATTTTATCCGCATCAACTTGCAGGATGATCACGGTACCGCCATTTTTGACAGCGTCGTGAAAGACGCGCGTTTCTTCGTCGGCCATGCCTAACCCATTGAACGAGTCGCCCAGACCGTCTGCCCCCATCGCGTCCAGACTCAAAGCAGCAAGTGGGTTTACCCCGATCTGCCCGCTTCCAACTTGCCCTGCGGTCGCAGGAACAATTAGCCCTGGGTTAACTTCACCTTCGACGGGCGTCTCTTCATCTTTATCGTTACGGCCATCCAACACCCTGAGTGTTTCATCGCCAAAGCCATTCCGATGCAGTGCGTTCAGTACCTTTTCAGCATCACTCGCTTCAAAAATCCCAACCAGCGTTGCCATACGAACCTCCTGAACTACTCAATTCAATACGGTTGAGATAGCAATAGGAGTGCCGTCAGAATCGATTGGAATATAGTTTTACTATTTCAAGAGCGAGGCGACGCCTTTTTCGATGCTTGTCTTCGGGTTGACGCCAAGCTGCGACTCGATCAGGTTGCTCTCGCCGTCGATAATGAAGTGGCTGCGAACAATCCCCATGAACTTGCGGCCATACATGGAGCGTTCGCCCCAGACGCCAAACGCTTCCGCGACTTTGTGATCGGGATCGCTCAGCAAAATGTAGGGCAGCTTTTGGTTAGTGCGCCATTTGGCAAGCGCGCCAGGTTGATCGGGGCTGATGCCGATCACCGTCGCGCCCACATCGCTAATTTTCGGGAACGCATCGCGGAAACCGCACGCTTGCGTTGTGCAGCCGGGCGTCCCGGCTTTTGGGAAAAAGAAGATCAAAACTCGTTTCCCGGCAAAGTCGCTCAGGGAAACAGGCTTGCCTTCGTCATTATTCAGCGTGAACGCGGGCGCTTTATTTGGCATTATCAGCCGATTGGCCGCGCCAACACGAACGACGCGATCACGATAGCGACCAGCAGCACGCCCGCCAGCACCACCAGATTGCGAAGATCGTGCAGCACATAGCGATATTCGGCGATCAGTTCTTCGACGTTGGGCACACGACGCGGCGCGTTGAGGCCAGTACCACCACGCTTGGGTTTGACCGGGGCCGCGACTCTGGGCGCTGCTTGCATACTGACAGCGGCCATATCGGGTGGGGCGGGCAAGTCGGATACACTCACATCACCGCGTAGTTCAGCGCGGGCACGTTCGAGGGTTTCTTGCGGCAGATTTGGCCGCTTTGTTTTTTTACGAGCCATGACGACGTTCTCTACTTTCTTTGCTTGTTATCACTGTCAAGAGTGCAGTTCAGGACGATTGCAAAATGCCATAGACAATGTAGCGTTGGGTGTCCCGGCGATAGGGGTAACAGGTGATCAATGTCACTTGCGCCGTATCTTTGCGCGAATTGTCCATCACACGAATCTCAGTCGGTGCTACGATTTCGGTGCTGCTGACAACGTACACATATTCCCGACTCTGTGTAGCGACGATGATTTTATCGCCTTGTCGCAGTTTTTCGAGGTCTCGAAAAATTTCACGATACACATCGTTGTGTGCCGAGAGTACCATATTACCGCCTTGACCGGGGTTTGCGCTACCCACATGATGTCCTACGCCGCGTTGCAGGGCGTCCCAATTATCGCCGGTGACAACGGCACTCCGCACGCCAATCGCCGGGATGCTGATATTCAGCGGACCCTGCGGACTCTGTGTGGGTGCAGCGATGGGTACTTCCAACACCTGTTTTTGATAGGCATCGCGGAATTGGGCGGGCACTTCATCAAGATTGAATCTGGCCGTGTTACTGGCCGCATCGAAGGTATGACCGCCCGGAATCACCACTTCTGCAATGCTGATCGCGGGGGTGGCCGTTGGCGGGACAAAGCGTGCTTCGTTCGTCGCTTCAAACTGCGCCTGGATATTGGCCGTCGTTTGCGTGAGTGATTGCAGCGACGAGAACAACGTCACAAACAAAAAGACCAGACCGATCACGGCGAAAACTTCCACGCCCAACAGCACGCGATTCCACAAAATGGCACGACTCGAAAGGCCGCTCGAAGCAGCGGGTACACGGCCATCAAGTTCATCCTCGAAGTGCGGCGTTTCATTGTCAACAATAGGCGCGGCTTTAGGTGCTGGTGATGCGTTTTCGGCAGCAGGCAGATCAATGGGTGTGGGTACAGGTGTTTGATCGGGGAGCGGGACGGCAATCCGGCGGCGTTCATAGCGGCCTAAACGCGATTGACGGGCTTCGCTCTTGCGAATCGCCAGAATGCGTTCCAGTTCGGCAATGCTCAGTTCGTCTACCGGGCGTTTATCGCGCATAACCCCTTAAGACACCAGCGAACCAATTTTGGCGGCTACCGCGAACACTTCTCGTTCAAAGAACCAGCGGAAGGGCGGCAGACGGAACATCGCGCCGCGCATCGTATCGAGCATGAAGCCCTCGTGCGGCTTCTGGGGCGGCGAATCGAGCCAGACGCGGCCACGAAACCCGGCGCGGCTCAAAGTGCGGCGCATACTCAGGATCGATTGTTCGTTGACGTGAACATCCTGATTAACATCGACCAGAAAGGCACGCGGATCGGCGGGATAGTTTGCGCCCTGACCGAGCAGCGTTCGGAAGCGGCGCACGACGGGATAAGCATAGCGGTCATACCAGATGTTTGGCGCGGTGTGAACGATGAAGCGGCCATCGGGTTTGAGGACACGGTAGACTTCGAGCAACGCCTCGTGCAATTCCCAGGGGTAGAGATGCTCCACTACGTCGAACATCAGGACGCGATCAAAGTAGGCGGTTGGGAACGGCAGCTTTTTCGCGTCGGACTGCGCGACTCCAGTTCGCCCCGGCGCACCTGTCGTACTTTCGATCACTTCGCGTGACAGATTCACGGCGACTACGGCATAATCGACGCCATAGGCATTGGCACCCAAACGCGCACAGTGCCGCAAAATTTCGCCGCGCCCGCAACCTACATCCAGGACTTTCATGCCCGGCTCGACAGCCGCCAATGCAAAAGCCGCGTCCAGCCGCCGCGAAAGGTGTTCGCCTTCGCTGGCAATAAATTCATCATAGCCCTCACAGGCCGTCAAAAAATATTCTTCGGTGTAGAGCGTCGAGGGGAGCGACTCCCGTGATTTATCCTGCACGATGATGTTTGTCCGCAACTGTCCCGATAGTGGGCGGAATTATAGCAGACGAATGGATGAGGGCAAAGGATAGGAAAGTTTGCTGATGGATAAACACAGCAGTACAAGTTGTTAGCAACGTTGTTTCACCCACAAAGTATTACAGCCGTTATTAGGGAGCTACAATGCAAGGTGAGGAAAAAGAGTGGAGCAGATGGGCGTAAACGATGGAAGTTGACCTTGAAATGGTGGAGGAATGGGGCGGGGAATTAAGGATACTGGACAATCGGTTAAGGCCGTATTTTAATCGT
>JBBSEU010000349.1:0-5215 GCA_038239365.1 Aggregatilineales bacterium | reverse complement strand
CTTCGGTTGTGCTGGTGGAAGTGCCCGGCGTCTATCAGGCGATCAAGAATGTGTCAATGGATTTGGCGCACGATTGGCGACTGCACACGCGAGCGATGTTTCAGGATGTTTTCGCGCATGGTTATGTAGTCACCGATTTTGTGAGTCAGCAGCGCGAAGATGGCAACCGTCGCAACTTCTATGTTTTGGAATATGAGCCGCCACAATTTGCGATGCGACGCTGATCATTCCATAAATCAGAATTTGGCGCTGCTTTTTGCTATTGCGGGTATAAACGCAGCAAAAAGGGATAAACATGATCGTTCAAAGTGAAAGCGATCTTTCACAATGGCAGCGCGATTGGTCAAATTATCACGTCTTACAGGCGATGGCTCAATTTGGTCTATTTGATCTGTTGGCCGATAGTGAGCCACGTTCGGCAGATAGACTCGCTGCCGAATTGAATGCTGACGCGCGTGCCCTGGACATTTGCGGGCGAATTCTAACCCGCGCCGGACTGCTGACTTATCAGGATGGATTATTTAGTCTGACCGATACCGCACGCGATCTGGCAGTGCCGCTCAGTGAACTGAAGTGGGTATGGCGGCGGCGAAAGAACTATGCTGACCTATATGAAACGATCCGTACAGGGCGTCCGGCAATGGTCACAAGCGGCGGAGTCATCCAGGAGAACGAAGCAGACGCCCGACAATTTCTGACGATGCTCCACCGTCAGAGCGCGGATGGTGTGGCCGAAGCGGTAAAAGTATTGCAGCGCGTTGGAGCAGAGCAACCCGTTTCTGATCAGTGGCGCATCCTCGATCTGGGCGGTGGGCATGGCCGTTACGCCGCCACATTTGCCGCACAGCTTCCGAACGCCGAAGCAACCTTGTTTGACCGTGTGCTGGCGACTCGGATTGCGCGCGAACTTTCTGGCACTGGTTTTATGACTCGCAACGATGATTTTATGAAGGATGATCTGGGCGGCCCTTACGACACGGTATTTACGGCGTTCGTCGTGAGTGGGATTGCGATTGAAGACGTTCAAGCGTTATTCGCGCGGCTGCGAAAAGTGATCGTGCCGGGCGGCGCTCTGGTGATCGAGGATATGTTTGTCGATCCAGTTCAAAACCTGCAACCGGGTTTTGCGATTGACTTTCAACTGACTTTGCTGCTCGAAAATGAAGGGGGACGTTTTCGTACCGTCCCCGAAATTTCAGGCTTGCTAAAGGATACCGGGTTTGAAACAACTTATCACGTCCCGATAGAGGGGCAGGATTTCAGCTTCATCGTTGCGCGCTAACTATCCGGCAAGCGGCGCAATCGCATCTATCGCGCTCAGTTCTTCGGCGCTAAATGACAGATTGTTCAGGGCAGCGACGTTTTCTTCGATCTGCTCAACGCGGCTGGCACCGATCAACGCCGAGGTCATGCCCGGATGACGCAGAACCCAGGCCAGCGCCATTTGTGCCAGACTTTGCCCACGCGCTTTTGCCAGATCGTTCAGCTTGCGAACCTGCTCCAGCCGTTCATCGGTGATGTTCTGCGGCTTCAAGAACCCGGACGGTTTCGAAGCGCGCGAACCTTCGGGAATGCCGCTCAGGTATTTATCGGTGAGCAGCCCTTGCGCGAGCGGCGAAAAGACGATGCAGCCGATCCCTTCCGTTGCCAATACGTCGAGCAGTTTTGGTTCAACCCAGCGATTGAACATGCTGTATACAGGCTGGTGTATCAGGCAGGGCGTGCCGAGCGACTTCAAAATGGTGGAGGCTTCTTTGGTTTGTTCGGCAGAATAGCTGGAGATTGCTGCGTAGATGGCTTTGCCCTGACGCACGGCCTGATCAAGCGCGGACATCGTTTCTTCAAGCGGTGTCATCGGGTCGGGGCGATGACTGTAGAATATATCGACGTATTCCAGCCCCATGCGCTTCAAACTGGCGTCCAGGCTGGCAAGCACATACTTGCGCGATCCCCATTCGCCGTAAGGTCCCGGCCACATCCGGTAACCTGCTTTGGAAGAAATGATCAACTCATCGCGGTATGGCCGGAAATCCTGAGCCAGAATTTGGCCGAAATTTTCTTCAGCAGAACCAGGCGGCGGCCCATAGTTATTCGCCAGATCGAAATGGGTGATCCCCAGGTCGAACGAGCGCCGTAGAATGGCGCGCATGTTTTCCAATACATCGACGCCGCCAAAATTGTGCCACAGGCCGAGCGAAATGGGCGGCAGCATCAAGCCAGTGCGCCCGGTTCGTCGGTAGGGCATCGTGTCGTAACGCTGCTCCGAGGCGATATAGACCATTATCCGTTTTCCTTATAAGCAGGTAAATACCGCCTCGAATTCTAACACTCAACTCACTGGAATAGCGACGGTGCAGCGCCCGGTAGTCGCTTCGCAGGTGGCAAGGGCAATTCCCTTTTGTGTTACGGTGAAGGTGCCTTGAGTCCAGAAGGCTTTTGGCGACGAGACATTGACGATGCTTCGGACAAATCGACAGGCGCTTGGTGCAGGATCAGTACCGCCTACGAGTTCAATTTGCAGACAGTGGCCTACCGGAAAGGCGCTGACCGGGAACGAACTGGTTGCAGCAAAGGTCTCGATTGCAACGCGGCTGCCGCTGCCACCAATCGAAAAACCCGTCAAATTGACTGGCTTCGTACTGCTGTTGAGGATGAACAGCGAACGATTGTTATACGTTATCGTCAAATCAGCAGTTCCAGATTGCACGGTTGACAGCGGGGCGCTTGTAGCCGCTATCTTCGTCGGAGTGGGCTGATCGACCACAACCGTTTCGCCAGTCGATTCAAGTGTTGGCGTAGACGTTGGTATTTGTGTGGCGGTGGGCAGGGCAAGCGTTGGATGCGGCGTGCTGCTTGGAATTGAAGTGCTGACGGCGGCAACCTTTTGGCCTATCGAGAGCGCCGCCAGATCGGAATTCACATTTACAGGTACAAACATCTGGAAATTGCCGTTGGTATATAGCACAAACATGTTGCTGCCAACGGCAGCTTGCGGCACGGTAAAAGTAGACTGGTAGGGCATGGTATCGGTCAGCGGTGTACCATCGGCGCTAAAAATGCGGATTTGAGTCGCATCCGCCCGCAAACTGGAATAAGTGGAGCGTTCGTTGGTCAGGTACAACGTGCCACCATCGGCGCTAATCAGGGCGGTAAAGATGTTGGGGCGCGCGCCGAAGTCCATTATGAACACGTAGCCATAAGGGTGCGGGATGGCCGCTACGCCCACCTCTCGATAAACCGGATTGAGCGCGGCTTTGGCGTGGATGGACGAACTTTTCCAGAAGGCGATTGCGCCCGCCAATGCACCAACCGCCGCGTTTTCGCCAATCTCGATTTGTGCAGAGCGGTTGCGGCCATACTGCGGCCAATTATAAGGGGGTACAACGGCGCGCTGTGGGGGCGTATGCCCTTGACCGTCACGGTGATACGCGGCTTCATCATTTTCATCGAAACCAGCGATCAGCGGCTTGATGTATTGTGCTTGAGCAATCGCCATCTGCTCAAGCGTTTTATTGACTTTGAGCAGTGGTACGCCTTGTTCCAACCGCCATTGGTTGACCAAAACCAAAACCTTATTGGCCGTCTCCGCATTGTTTTGATCCGATTGGCTGGCGGTATTATCCCGATTTGCGTTTGCATGGACGGCGGGCAACATCAACGCAATGATAACCAATAAGATAGGCAGCAAACGGCACGCGCGTTTCCATGTTGTTGATAATGAAGCAGTCGTCATCGTTCACTCCACTGAACACTTCTACGTTAACTTCTTTATACATCGAAATGTCCAGCGGCGGATCAACAAAAACGGATGGAATCAGATGATTAGCTTAGAAAGCCGTTTGTAGTGTGTTATAAAACGGTTTAGGGCGCACTCCCCACCACTGACCACGTTCCTGTACCGGCTAGTGCTAGTTTGTACACCTGACCATTCGGGCCTTTGATGTACAAATCGCTGTTAACCGTCCCCTGTTGGATCGTGCCATTATAGACCTGCTGCACTGCCGTCGCCCAACCCATCACGCCGTCTAACGTTGCGCCATCCGACCAGCGTTTGTTGAGCCACACATAACCGATCTCGACTGTCGGTTGAATCAGT
Source organism: Aggregatilineales bacterium (assembly GCA_038239365.1). GTDB lineage: Bacteria > Chloroflexota > Anaerolineae > Aggregatilineales > UBA2796 > JBBRMW01. The sequence goes on along the minus strand of JBBSEU010000349.1, from coordinate 1,119 downwards.
GTACCGGGTGGCGGATAGACCGGCAGCGGCGCGAAGTTCCAATCGTTCAGGTAGGCATTCACGCGATTATCGCCGTTGTGCAGCAAATAGACGTTATTGCTCGTTGGCACGTAGAAAGCCACACCGCGTTCAAGCTGCTGGAACTTGATCCCGGTTTGGATCGGCGGCTGTGTGGCGCATTCACCCGGCGCGGGCGTGAAGAACCAGTTTTGCGGGCATTGCACCGTGATCGTCAACTGGCGCGTGACAGTATTTTTGCCGCGTTTGGCCGTCAAGCGATAGATCACGGACAAGCCCAGATTGGTCGTGACCAGCACCGGGCGCTGACCTTTCGGATCGACTTTATCCGAACTGACCACCGTCCCGTTTGCTGTTACCAATTCCAATGTGATCTGATCGGCGTCTGCCTGCCAGTACAGGACGGTTTGACCGCCACTTGGCACAATATTCAAATCCGAACGGAACTCGGTAATCACGGGCATGACGGTTGGCGTAAAGGTGAGTGTTGGCGGACGTGGAGTGCGAGTCGGACGCGGCGTAAAGGTGAATGTCGGCGTGAATGTGTTCGTAGGTGGCAGCGTCAATGACGCGGTATTGCTTGGTGTTAGCGTAATCGTAGGTGTTTCTGAGGGCGGCGGCGTGTTGCTCGGCGTCAGGGTGGGCGTGATCGGCGTCGGCGTCGACGTGAAGGTAAATGTCGGGCGCGGAGTCGGTGTATCGCTCGGTGTCAGCGTTGTGGTCGGTGTGAAAGTCACCGTATCCGAGGGCAGCAGCGCAACCGTTGGCAGAACAAATTGCTGCTGGGGGGCACAGGCAACGATCAGGATCAAGACCAATAAACTCGATACTAACCGCGTGACTCTAGCGGATGTGTTCACTTGGATGCGCCCTCTCACAATTCAAAAAAGATTTCGAGAAAATGATAATTGGCGCTATTTTAGCATGGTCGTCGGATTGCTGCCGGAACTTTCTTTTTGAGGGTGCGAGCAAAGGTTGTCAGGCAACGTGTGGCAGGGAAAAGGGAGCGAAATTACCCTTATTAGATAAGAAGGCAGCACGGGCTTTGACAAGTTTACGTGCGCCGTCTTTGCTCCAGCGCGCGCCGGAGAGCTTAAGGCG
>JBBSEU010000348.1:0-5235 GCA_038239365.1 Aggregatilineales bacterium | reverse complement strand
CGCAAGAGCATTCCCAGGCTATCGACCACCCACTGCCGTTTGCGACCCTTCACCCGTTTGTGCCCATCGTAGCCGCGGAACCCCCTTTTTCCGTCGTTTTGAGGCTTTGACTGTCGATGCTCCCGCTACTCGGCTGTGGATTGCGGCCTGGCTCGGTAGGCCAGTCCGCGCCCACAGCCCAAGCGCCGGCCATGCTCGAAAGTACGTGTACAGCGTCTGCCATTTGGGTAAGTCATGCGGCAACATGCGCCACGCACACCCGCTGCGCGTGATAGACAAAATCCCGTTGATAACCCTCGCGCATCACCATTGCGCGTGGCCGTCCGCCCGCTTTCGCTTTGGGGATGAACGACGCCACCCGTTGCCATTCGCCCTCACTCAAGTCACTTGGATAACTCGCCCCTCTGCTAAGCGATTTGTTATTGCCCCCCCCCAATTTTACTCCCCCTCCCTGCGCTTTTCAAACACCCTCTTTGCAGGTGAATGACACTACCTTTGCTTCTCTTAACCCGAAAAGTAAGATCAAGGGAACGTGGCGCGTGCCCACTGTGTCGGATCAACCTGAACGCCGTTGACGAACATTTCCCAATGCAAATGGGGGCCGGTCACGCGCCCGGTGCTGCCAATTTTGCCGATGATCTGCCCCGGCTGCACTATATCGCCTACTTTGACCAGAATTTGCGTCTGATGCCAGTAACCCGTGAAAACGCCCCAACCGTGATCAATGATCGTCGCATTGCCGCGCACATGCAGCAGATCGGTAAAGACGACGACGCCCGCCGCCGGTGCATAAATCGGCGCATTAGGCGGTCCGGCGAAGTCTGTCCCAGTGTGGAACTGATTGTAAGGCCCATTGTTGTATGAGCGGCGCGTACCATATTGGGAGGTGATGGCCGCCGGAACAGGCAATCCCATCGGCCCGTTCCAATAGCGTTTGTCGCTCACTTTGCTGACAATCGCCATCAGCCGATCTAGCTCTGGCTGCGTCACTTTCGGATCAAGCAAATCCGCTTGATCGGCTGGCAGTTGAATTTTTTCGGAAGCATAACCACTATCGCGCACGGCCAGACTCCGCATCAGATCGGTTTTTGTGCCGTTTGCCTCGGCTGCGGTCAGCGTCAGCGGATAAATACCGGGCGTCGTGAAGGCTCCCACGCCGATCAAAATGTGATGGGTCAGGCCGTTGTCTTCAATGCGATCTAAAATCGGTTTGCCCATGAAGCTGCCGCTGATCTGAGCGGGATTAACGGTGATCAATGATAGTTCGAGCGTGCGCCCCTGATCAGCAATGGGTGGCTGCATCGTAAGTTGCGTGAACGGCTGCGGCAAATCCATCAATGGCTGCCCAGTGTTGCCCGTTGGAATGACCAATCGCTGCCCGGCAAACAAGACATTTGCCCGCTCTAGTTCGTTGGCCTGCATAATCCCGGCCATTGGTTGACCGTAGCGCGCGGCGATTCGGTACAGCGTATCGCCTGATTGCACCGTGTAAATGTAGCCGTTCTGAATAAGTGGACGACCTTCGCCGTTCGCTTTCAGTGCCAGCGGTAAGCCCACATACAGCACTGCCGGATTGACGATCTTGTTCTGGCGCGCGATCAGATCGACGGTTGTGCCGTAGCGCCACGCCAGATCGAGCAGGCTGTCGCCGGGGCCAACCGTGTAATCCGTTGGCACGCCGGGCGCGCTGTTCGGGATCATGACAGCGTTCGGGATCAACAAACGCTGTCCGACACTGATCATCGTCGCGTTGCTGAGGCCATTGGCACGCGCGATGTCTTCCACCGTCGTTCCATACAGGAGCGCGATTCGATACAGGTTTTCGCCGCGCTGCACGACATGAATCGTTGTGCCGGGCTTGGGTGCAGTTGGTGTTGAGTCCTGCGCCTGAACTCGTGAGAGACTCAGCAGTACGGCAAGGCATACAATCCAAAAGGCAGCAAATTGGCGCGAGTTAGTGTTGCGCGATCTCATCAAACGTCAGACGATCTCCAATCGCAACTCTATCCAGCAGTAAGGGACGCGCCTCGATGAAATACTGCGCGGGTTTGTGCGGTGCATACGATAAACGCCAGGGCTTTGCCAGCACCTTATCCACCACCACGCCGTTTTTATCCAGCCAGATCGTCGCAATCGGGTAGAGCATGAACAACATATGAATACTCGTCTGCAAAACGCTCTCACCGCCATAAACAAACAACAGTCCTTCATCATCGGGCAGGTTGCGACGCAGCATCAAGCCTTTGAAGTGCGTCCAAAAGTTATTGCACCATTCGGCGCGAGGCAAAATCACCGCGCCATTTTTTTCGTTGCGAACGATCCGAAATTGTTTCAAGCTAACCTTTTCCCATTCACAATGCCCCTCTCCTTCGGGAGAGGGGTTGGGGTGAGGGCTTCTTAAGGAATATACAGTGTTTGCCCGACGTACACGTAGTTCGGGTTATAAATGCCGTTGGCGCGCATCAGTGCGTCGAGCGTTACATTGTACTTGAGTGAGATGCGGAACAGGTTTTCGCCGGGTTGCACCACATGCGTAAACCGATAACCTACCGGACTCGTGACCGGGGGTTTGCCGCCAACGTTGTTACCGGGGCCGGGCACAACCAATACCTGACCGACTCTGATTTGTGAGGCATTCACAATGCCGTTGAGCCGTGCCAGTGCGCCGGGCGTGATGTTATACAACAGCGCGATACGAAACAGATCGTCGCCCGGCTGAACAATATACGTGCCGATGCCGTTCAGCGTGCGCCCGGCCAGAACAGGTGTGGGCGGGCCGTAGGGTGGGAGCGTTGCAGGCGAATACGGACTCGGTTGAATGACTACAGCGGTGGGTGCAACTGCTGTTGGAATTTGTACAACCGGGATGATCAACTGCTGGCCGACAAAGATCAGCCCTTCTTCGTTCAAACCGTTGGCGGCGATAATCGCGTCCACATCCGACTTGAATTTGATCGCCAGATCATAGACGGTATCCCCATATACCACCGTATACGTGATCTGATTGGGGAAGCCCGGAATGGGCGTGCTGGTGGGTTCCAGAACGGTTGTCGGGAAAACGTTCGTTGGCGCAGGCGTAACGCTGGGTACGCCGGGCGGCAAGGTCACTTCGAGAATCGGCGTGGCGGTTGGCGCGGGTGTATCCGTCGCGCCGCCGGGCGTGTTTGTCGCTTCGATGGGCGGGATTGTGCCTTCACGGGTGGGCGTCGGGCGCAGCGTTGAAACTTGTGTATTCGTCGGTGTCAGAGTCGCGCCGGGGAAGGGTGTCTCAGTTGGCGCGGGTACGGGCGTGTTGGATGGCATGGGCGTTGTTGTGGGTACGGCGCTGGTGATCACCAATTCGGCATCATCAACATAGATGTGATTGTGCTGAACGGGTTGTTTGGGGGCACTTCGCACAAAGACCGTGATCGTGCTGGCCGCCGCCGTCGCCTCTACAGAAAGCTGGCGATACTGATCATAAAATTCTGACTCGGCTGACCAGACGATTCCGGCAGCGCCGCCGTTCGTGCCGCCATTAGGATCAATGCCCACTTGCAGCTTGACTTCACCAGGATTATCGCTGCGATTTTTATCATCGTTGGTGGTTGACCAGACATTCAGATAGACGCTAAAACGTACTTTGCTGCCTGCCTGCACGGCGACCTGCTGATAGACCCCGGCAATGTGTGTCGCATAATAAGTAAAATATTCCTGCGTGCCGTTCGGCGTGCGAATGCGTGCTGGGTTTGCCGCCAGACGATATTCGGGCGTCACATTGACATAACTCGGATCGCCCGCATTTGGCCCCAGATTCCAGGGTGACCAGCCGGGTGCCATCTGGCGCGTCGAGTCGTTATTAAATGATGTATAAGTGCCTTCAAAACCCGGATTCTGGAGCAGATTGACACTCTGCGCGTTCGCGGCTCGACCCGGCAGGACACCCGCCAGCAGCATGATCAAGGACGCGATGAGCCACAGGTATAAACCGGGCATGTGTCGATCTCGCATGAAAAACACATTAATCAGAAACTGTAGTTTAAACTAGAATGCCGCGCTTACGGAGAATTCTAGCATAGTTTGGGCGGATTCGTGCCAGTATATGGCAAGTTGCAGCAAATTACGGGGAATGTGTAACATTAGCCGCGCAATAGGCTATTCTAAAAAGGCATTTCAAACTGATGACCACTGCTTATGTCACGGATACGCGCTTCGATCTGCACACCTTTTCCGGCCACCCGGAGAATGTGACGCGCCTGCAAGCGGTTCGTAAGCTGATGGATTCGACAGGTACCGCTGCCAAACTAAAATATATTGCCCCCATCGAAGCCACTGAAGCGCAATTATTGGCCGTTCACACGAAAAATTATCTCGACTTACTGCGCCAAACCGAAGCGATGGAGGGCGTGATGCTTGGCCCGGATACCTATGTGCTGCCGGAGTCATTCGAGATTGCGCGCTATTCGGCAGGCGGGGGTACCGCGGCGGTGGATGCGGTGATGCGCGGCGATGCCCAGAATGCGCTGGTTGCCACACGCCCGCCCGGCCACCATGCCACACCTACACAAGGGATGGGTTTCTGCCTATTGAGCAACATTGCGATCACCGCGCGCTATGCACAGGCAGCCTACCCACAAATCGAGCGTGTGCTGATCGTCGATTACGATGTGCATCACGGTAACGGCACTCAGGATGTTTTCTACGAAGACCCATCCGTAATGTTTGTGTCTACCCATCAATATCCCTGGTATCCGGGCAGTGGCGCGGCGCGTGAGGTAGGCAACGGTTTGGGGCTGGGTGCAACGCTCAATATGCCATTGGGCGCAGGCGCGGGTGATGAGTGTTTCAGCGCGCTTTATGAGCAGATTCTATGGCCTGTCGCGCGCCGTTACGCCCCGAATTTGATACTGGTTTCGGCGGGCTTCGATGCACACTGGGCAGAAGACTCCGGCCTGGGTCAACTGCGACTCAGTTTGCCGGGTTATGCTCACCTGACCCGCGAACTCAAAAAGATGGCCGCCGAATTGTGCGAAGGCCGCCTCATCGTAATCATGGAAGGCGGCTACAACCTCGAAGTGTTATCGCATGGAATGGTTAATGCCGCACGTATACTTCTCGGTGACGAGGATTTACTCGATCCACTGGGATCGGCGGCCAAGCAAACGCCCGTCAGCGGGATCGCACCGCTGTTGGCCGAGCTAAAGCGGTTGCACGGCATAGATTAAGTACACGCTATCTATTACGCGATGCCTGCTG
>JBBSEU010000347.1:0-5301 GCA_038239365.1 Aggregatilineales bacterium | reverse complement strand
GTCTACATCCCGATTGACAATAATCCGATTCTGGATCGCGTGCGGCAAACGATGCGGCCTGTCGCCATCTCGAATGTTCGCGCGGATTGGCCTGAAGGCGTGGTGCGTGATCTGTTGGTGGAGCGCGGTATTCTGTCCACGATCCTGATTCCATTGGCGGTGGGCGGTCAGTTGATCGGCACCATCGGGATCGACTCGACGGAAGAACATCATCAGTTCACGACAGACCAAATCGAGTTAGCGCAGACGATTGCCAGCCAGGCAGCGATTGCCGTGCAAAATGCCAGTTTGTTCGAGCAATCGGTGGTTCGCACGCGCGAACTGGAAACGCTGTTCGAGGCCACACAGGCGACCAGCGCCACGCTTGACCTGAGCGAAGTGATGCGGAATGCGGCCCGGCAAATGCTGCCCGCCCTGAATACCGACGCCTGCACGATTGAGATGCTCGACGACGTTGAAAATCGGCTGGATGTGCGTGTCGAGGTGATACAGCGCGACGGCAAAGAAATTATCACAGAGCCGGAATTGTTCCTGCCACTGGCTGATTACCCGGCGCGCTCCCGTGCCATCAGTACCCGCCAGACGGTGATTCTGTATGTCAACGAAACCGAAGGCGATCCGCTGGAAAGCCAGTTGATGAAAACAAATGGGGCGGCCTCACGGCTGCTCCTGCCGATGATCGTGCGCGATCAGGCGATTGGCTTGATCACGCTGGACATACACGAACCCACGCGCCGCTTTAGCAGTGCCGAAATTCGGTTGGCACGTGCCCTTACCAGTCAGGCATCTATCGCGGTTGATAACGCCCGCCTGCAAACCGAAACCACTTACAAACTGCAAGAACTGTTCATCATCAATGAACTGGCAACGGCATTGGCCTCAAGCATTGAGCAAGACCAGATTTTCCGCGTCATTCACGATCAACTGCCGCTGCTGACTGAGTCGGAAATGCTGCTGCTGGCTGTCTTTGATCCAGAGACGGAACAGGTTAGTTACCCGGTAGCGGTGCGGCATGGCCGGGATGTGAAAGTCCCCGCGCACGGATTAGGTGATGACGAAATTTCGTATGTGATCAAGCGCCGAATGCCGCTGCTGCTGGCGGGTGATGACGTGGACGAAGTGCTGCATATCTTCGGTGTGACGCTGCGAATCACGCAGGCCAAATCGTATATCGCCGTGCCGCTGCTGACAGGTGATGCGATTGTCGGGGCGCTGGCGTTGGCCGATGAGAGCAGTACGCGCGCCTTTGGGCTGGATGATCAACGCATCCTGACAACGATTGCCAGCCAGTTGAGCGTATCAATCCAGAACTCACGGCTGTTTGACCGTACTCGACGCTTCACCGCCGAACTGGAAGGCCGCGTCGAACAGCGTACCGTAGAACTCAGCCGCGAACGTGACCGCCTCAACTTTCTGTATCGCATCACGACGGGGCTAACCGCCAGCCTGGATATGGATCAGGTGTTGACGCGGGCGCTGGAAATGATGGCGTCTTCGGTGGGCGCGGATATGGGCGCAATTCTGGGTATCGACTCGATCTCCGATAACCTGACTTATCGCGCCACCTATGGCTTCCGCAGCCCGGAAACGAACCGGATGATGACTTTCACGCAGCACGAAGGGCTGGCAGGCTGGGTGATTCAGTATCAGCAGTCGGTGATCGTCAACGACGTGCAGGACGATCCACGTTGGCTGCATCGCTCACAGATCGATGATGAACCCCAGTCGGCGATTGCGGCGCTGCTCGAAGCGAACGAAGATATTCTGGGCGTGGTGATGCTCTACAGCCGTCAGCGTGACCAGTTCAACGACGATCATTTACGACTGGTTACGGCGGCAGCGGGTCAGATCGCAACGGCCATGAACAATGCCGATCTGTACGGTCTGATCCGTGAACAGGCTGAACGTCTGGGCGCGATGGTGCGCCGTGAGCAGGTTGACGCCACCAAGAACGCGGCCATCGTCGAGTCGATTGCCGACGGTGTGATGGTCGCTGACCCGAACGGTGAGATCATCCAGTTCAACAGTGCCGCTGAACGTATCCTCGGCTTGCCACGTAAGACAGTGATCGGCCACGATATTGGCGAACTGGCCGGACTGTATGCAGCCAGCGGCGGTCAACGCTGGCTGGAGGCGCTCCAGAACTGGATGGATGACCCCACCGCCCATCATCCCGGCGACTCGATTCAGGAACAGTTACAGCTTGATACCGATAAAGTGGTCAGCGTCGTGCTGTCGCCAGTGAACATGGGCGATCAATTCCTGGGGACGGTTTCGGTGTTCCGCGACATCAGCCGCGAAATCGAAGTTGACCGCATGAAGTCGGAATTTGTGGCGACAGTCAGCCACGAACTCCGCACGCCGATGACCTCGATCAAGGGCTATGCCGATCTATTGTTGTTGGGCGCAGCGGGTGAAGTGACCGAGCAGCAGGGGCGCTTCCTGAGTACGATCAAGGCGAACGCGGATCGGCTCTCGATTTTGGTGAACGAACTGCTGGATATTTCGCGTGTGGATCGCGGGATCGTTAAGCTAAACTTCCAGCCGACGGATATTGAGGAAGTGATCAGCAGCGGTTTGGCACACCTGCGCGGACGCATCGAACAGGAAAAGAAGGAACTGGTTGTCACGTCCAATGTTGCGCCGAGTTTGCCGCTGGTCAATGCCGACTTCGACAAGCTGGTGCAAATTTTGAATAACCTGCTCGATAATGCGTTCAGCTACACCTATCCAGGCGGCAATGTCGGCGTCGAAGCCTACGCCGAAGGCTCTGCCGTCGTGATCACCGTCGCCGATACGGGCGTGGGCATCCCGCCCGAAAATCAGGAACGGGTGTTTGACCGCTTCTTCCGGGGCGAAGATAATCAGCTTGTTATGGAAACATCGGGCACCGGCTTGGGGCTTGCCATCGTCAAGGAATATGTCAAAATGCACGATGGGGCGATCTGGCTGGAAAGCGAACCGGGGAAGGGCACAACGTTCTTTGTACGATTGCCCGCCGTTTCCGAATCGGCACGGCAGCAAACCCCCTTTGTGGGGGATCAGCCTGAGCTAACCTGATCTATAATAGGGCATCCACATTAACCAGGGAACACACATGGCGAAGATTTTGATTGCCGAAGATGAACGCGACATCCGAGACCTGATCGAATTCACCCTGACCTACGCCGGGCATCAGGTCTTCAAAGCCGCCAATGGCGCAGAGGCCGTCGAACTGGCACCCAAAGTCATGCCTGAATTGATTATGATGGATGTGCGTATGCCGCGCATGACGGGTTATGAAGCCTGCCGCCAGATGAAAACGATGGACTTGATCAAGGATATTCCGGTTGTGTTCCTCTCCGCAAAGGGACAAGAATCGGAGATCGATACCGGGTTGGACGCAGGCGCTTACGATTACATTTTGAAGCCGTTCGCGCCCGATCAACTCACCAAGCGTGTTGCCGAAATCCTTGCTAAGTTCAAAAGCCAGCCATAACTCTCACAATGGGTCACAATTTGCTTCACTGCCTTAACGGGAACTCTCCATGAGCGCAATCACGATTGAAAACGATCTCGTTCACTACGAGGTGCTGGGGCGCGGGCGTCCGGTTATCCTGGTACACGGCTGGCTGGGATCGTGGCGCTACTGGATTCCCACGATGCAGCAGTTGAGCGTCAAGTATCGTATTTACGCGCTCGATTTATGGGGTTTTGGCGATACTGGGAAAGACAGCGCCCGTTATGGTTTCGAGAGTCAGGTGAAGCTGCTGATCGATTTCATGGACAAATTGGGCATTGCGAAGGCGGCGCTGGTTGGGCACGGTCTGGGCGCGGCCATTGCCATCGAGTTCGCCCGTCGTTGTGCGGAGCGTGCGCCGCGTGTAATGCTGGTCAGCGCGCCGTTGTTCGATCTGGGTGGTTTGGACGTCCCGGCCACGCCGATCACGGCAAAGCCCGCCGAAAGTTCACTGACTGAGGAAGACGATCACAGCCGTGATACGATTCGCCGCAATCCGTTTCTGAATAACCCGGAAGCGATGGCGATGATCCAGGGGGCCGCCAAACCGAGCGCGCCCCCGGCAGCCAGCGGGCCGCGCGCTAGCCAAACCTTTCCAGCACTGACGCCTTTCAAGCCTGCCACCACGAATCCGCTGGTTAATCTGTTGAGTGCCGCCAAACCGCGCGCACTGCTCGAAAGACAGTTGGCGCGCACCGATGAAAATCTCGAAAAGCTGATGGCCGAGGTCAGCAAAATGGATGAGAATGTGCTGTCGCGCAGTGCATCCTCGTTCGCGGGCGTCAACTTGGCACTGACGCTGCATCAGTTGAGCAGCCCGGCGCTGCTGCTGCATGGCAAGGACGATCCATTTATCCCGCCGCCGGATGATCGCTTGATCGCTCAGATCGCCGCCGGAAAGGCGGACGGCGCGTTTTTGCCATTTGTTGCGCTCGACTTTCGCCACTTCCCGATGCTCGAAAATACCAGCAAGTTTAATCGCCTGTTGATGGATCTCCTGGACACGCCCGACTTGAGCAATGTTCAACTCAAGGAAACGTGGCGTCGCCAGCTACGTTGAGGGATTAACCTATGTCGCAAGATAGATTCTGGGTGAATCCGGCTGATGAGGCCAGTATTGAAGCTCTGATCGATGCGGTGAGCGCCCAGGATACGCCCTATGAGCCAGCGATCTGGGCCGCGATTGAACTGCATCGACGGCCTTTCAGCGTATTCATTGATTATGTTTTCTCCGACCCGGATATGCCTACTTTTGACCGCTTCTCGTTCGATATGGGCAGCGACGAGTTGATCGTGTTTTGCCCTGAACCAGCGGTACTGATCGATGCGCTGCTTGAAATGGCGATGTTCATGCGCGGTTTCAATACCTTGATCGGCGTCGATGAGAAGTGGAAAACACAGGTAGCGATTGGCGCGTGGCGGACTATCCGAGAATCGCTCAAACAGCAGTTGGGCATCCCCTATCTGGTTGGGCACGCCTGGCTGGTCGAATTGAATCCGACGGGTGTAGCAAATTTTGATGAGGATTCGTTTTTTATTGCGGTGGCGTTGGCCGGTTCACCGGATGTTGAAGCGCAGTTCCCGGCGGGCACATCGCCCAAAGTAATCAGCGTGTACAAGCACCTGAGCCGTATCATCGCGCTCATCGGTCAATCGCTCGGTTTACAGCGAAAATCAAGTAGGCTGAACCGCTAGGGAATATTGGTGAAGCCAGCACTACAAAAGAAACCCAGAGCATCGTTGACCGAAATCGCTTCAAGAGCGTGTCGAAGAGCGGTGAAGAGGTCTGGTAGAGATTGTGG
>JBBSEU010000346.1:0-5313 GCA_038239365.1 Aggregatilineales bacterium | reverse complement strand
CAACCGCGCCCCCAAAACCAGGGTGGCGGCTACAGTAAGCGCCCTTACCCCACCCACACGCCACTGGTCGCGTGGGGGACACCCGCGCCGCCCCACCGCCCCACCCCGCGTGCGGAGTGGGGCCGGGGGTGAGGCAATTTCATGCTCACCCAACAACCGGAACAGCCCCCAGGTTGCCCGTCGCTAGTACGAATTCAGCCGCTACCCAACCTGTCCCGAACGCGCCCTGGACTTTCCAGAAGGTATGGCGGGCATTCGTGCCGATGATCGTGGCATATTCGTTTTGCACCATGACGCCCACAACATTGCTGGTCAGATCAGCCGCCGAACGGACACGCAGCCGATAGACCACCGAGCGCGCGACAGGCGTAGCATTATCCGATGAGTCGGGCGTGAACAGCGTTGTGCCGGTGATCGTCACAAACTGCGCCTGAATCCAACCGCTGCCACTGTCAAACGGCACTTGCAGCCAGTCACCTTTCGCATCCTGCCCAATAATGTCCGCAACCGTGCCTGTCAGCAGCAAACCGAGCGGCGGAAACTCAACCGCCGGGCCGCTCCGCACGACAATCGCCGGGAACGCCGCTACCGTCACAAATGGGCTGATCGTGCTGTCGGTGATCGGTAGGCCGCTGATGCCGCCGCTGACACTGACAAACTGTGCATTGACCCAGCCTAAGCCAAATTTGGTGGATGCCTGAAGCCAGGACGCGCCCGCATTGCGGCCAACCAGCGTTATTTGATCATTGCGAAGCAGCGTGCCCAATACCGGGAAGTTTACGCCGGGCGCGCGCCGAACATTGAGCGTATCAACGCGAACTGTCGCCGTGAGTGAGATCGCACGGACGCTAAACGGCGTGGCAACCACAAACGACAGCATAAGCAGTATGGCGATTAAAAAACTGGCTCTGAAAAAACGAGAATACTTCACGGTTGCAAACTCCTGTTGAGGACGCTCATCCCGTCCGATTATACAACAACATGAAAAGTAAACCTGCGGCCAAAAACAGCATGATCACACCGCAGCCCAGCCGAAAGATCAATCCGGGCAGCCGCAATACGAACCGTAGGATCGGCCATACTGTCAGGAAGACTACCGCCACTCCGATAAACAGCCCAATTTGTCCAACCGTCAGGCTGCCGAAAACAGGTGTACTAAGCAGATCATTCATAATTCAGCCACCAAAGTTCCATGACCGGCGACAATCTTGCCGCCCTTGATCACGGTATGCGCCAGATTCGCGCCGAAACGATAACCCAACTGTCGATAATCGGGCACGTCCCAGATGACCAGATCGGCCTGTTTGCCAACTTCCAGACTGCCCACCTGATCGATGCGCCCCACCGCATAGGCCGCATTGATCGTCGCGGCGGCCAATGCCTGCGCCTGCGTCAAACCAAGCGCACGAGTTGCCAGCGCCAGCACCATTTGCATACTCTCACACCAGGCCGTACCGGGATTGCAATCGGTAGCAACAGCAACTATTGCGTTTGCATCCAGCAAGGCGCGGGCAGGAGCGGTATTTTTGATGTTCAGGCCGAAGGGAGTTGCAGGTAGCAGCACCGCCGCCGTGTCCGCTGTGCCAAGCAGCGCCACATCCGCTGGCGTGGTTGCCAGCAAATGATCGACAGAGGTTGCGCCCAATTCGACGGCCAACGCCGTTCCACCCAACGACATAAACTCATCGGCATGAACGCGCAATGGTAACTTGTAAGCGCGGCCAGCTTCCAGGATTCGGCGCGATTGTTCTAATGTGAACGCGCCTTCCTCACAAAACACATCGCAGTACAGCACTCCCGGCCAATGATCATCGCGCCATGCACACGCCATCGGGATCACTTTTTCGATCAGGAAGGTGACATACTCATCCGAGCGATCCACGTACTCAGGGGGTATGGCGTGCGCGCCCAAAAAGGTCGGGATCAAGTCAATCGCATGTTCGGAGTCGAGCAGCGCAATCGCGTTCAGAGAATTGATCTCGGTATGCAAATCCAGGCCGTAGCCCGTTTTGCATTCCAGTGTCGTTGTGCCGTGACTGAGCATTTTATCGAGCCGCCCACGCGCCTGATTAACCAGTTCAACCAGTGCCGCCGCGCGTGTATCCCGAACCGTGCGGTTGATGCCGCCGCCTGCTGCCATGATCTGTTGGTAGGTTGCCCCGGCGAGTCGCTGTTCAAATTCGCCTGCCCGATCTCCTGCCCAAATCAGGTGTGTATGTGGATCGATCAGGCCGGGCGTCACGATGCGTCCACCCGCTTCGATGATCGTCGCCGCCTGATAGCTGGCCGTGATCTGCTCACGCGGCCCCGCCGCTGCGATTTGCCCATTACGGATCGCCAGTGCCGCGTTTTCGATTAGTGCCAGATCGCCCAACTGTCGGCCACGTTGGGGTTTGCCATCGTGTGCCGGAATAATGCACAACTGCGCGATATGATCGATCAGTAAATCGGCGCTCTCAAACATCGTGTTCATGCCGACAGTGTAGCACAAAACCATCTACAAATAATCGATCACATCCGGTATAATACCTTGTGAATTATCGCACGTAGCAAGGTTTATTACATGACAGAACTGGGAAGCGAAGGCACGCCGCTTCGGGTGGCGATTATTGGGTCTGGCCCGTCTGGATTCTACGCCGCTGATGCACTGCTGCGGCAAACCACCTACGCCGTTGAGATCGATATGTTTGACCGACTGCCGACGCCCTACGGTCTGGTTCGGGGCGGCGTCGCGCCCGATCATCAGAAGATCAAGTCGGTGACGAAAGTCTATGACAAGATCGCGTCAAATTCCAACTTCCAGTTGTATGGCTATGTTGAGTTCGGCAAAGATATTTCACACGACGAATTCAAGTCGTATTACCACGCGATCATCTATGCAGTAGGCGCGCAAACAGATCGCCGTCTCGGAATTCCCGGCGAAGATTTACCGGGCAGTCATGCGGCCACCGAGTTCGTCGCCTGGTACAATGCCCATCCCGATTACGCCCATTTGCAGTTCGATCTGTCACAGGACGCCGTTGCCGTGATCGGTAACGGCAACGTGGCGATGGATGTGGCGCGCATTCTGGCAAGCAATTACGAAGACCTGCACAAAACAGACATCGCGCAATATGCGCTGGAAGCCCTCAAGGAAAGCAAAGTCCGCGATATTTACCTGTTGGGGCGGCGCGGTCCGGCACAGGCCGCCTACACCAACCCGGAACTCAAAGAACTGGGCGAACTGGGTGATGTCGATGTGATTGTTGATCCGGTTGAAGGCACGCTTGATCCGCTGAGCAAAGCTGCGCTTGAAGCAACGCCTGATCCACTGGCTGAGAAGAACCTCAAGGTGCTGAACGGCTATCTGCAAAAGCCGCCAGAGGGCAAGCTGCGCCGTATCCACATGCGATTCCTTGTGTCGCCCGTCGAGATTACAGGTGACGGGCACGTTCAGGCGATAAAACTGGTCAAAAACGAACTGCAACAGGCCAGTGATGGCACGCTCCGCCCGCGTGCCACGAACGTTTACGAAACGCTGCCCATCGGGCTGGTGTTCCGTTCGATTGGTTACATCGGGGTTGCCTTACCGGGCGTACCCTTCGATGAAAAAGCGGGCGTGATCCCGAACGATATGGGGCGCGTGATCGATCCGGCCACCAAAACGCCTGTGGTGGGTGAATACGCCGTCGGCTGGATCAAGCGCGGCGCGAACGGCGTGATCGGCACCAACAAGCCCGACTCGCAGGAGACGGTGAACATGCTGATTCAGGACGCGCCCAACCTGCCTCAAATTGATCCGAGCAAGGCGACTCGTGCCGCTGTCGAAGCATTGCTGAACGAACGCAAGCCCAATCACATCACTTACACCGATTGGCAGCTACTCGATATGCTGGAGATGCAAAACGGCCAGTCGCTTGACCGTCCGCGCCTCAAATACAGTCGAATCGACGAAATGATCGACGCGGTAGAACGATCACGCCGCGCGCAACCACTCGCACCGCTTCCATGATGACTGCAACACACACTTGAGCGGTTATGTCGGCTTACTGAGACGTAATCCGAGCTATTTTCGGCTGTGGATTGCACAGGCGGTTTCACTGTTGGGCGATTGGTTCAGCACCATCGCCCTTTCCGCCCTGGTTTCCAGGTACACGAACGGGTCAGGGCTGGCCGTCAGTGGGTTGCTCCTGGCGCGCTTTCTGCCTGCGCTGATTGTTGGGCCGTTCGCGGGCGTATTGGTAGATCGGCTGAACCGCAAACGGCTGTTGATCTTCAGCGATGTATTGCGCGCCGGGATCGTTTTCTCGTTTCTATTCGTCACGCGCCCCGATCTGCTCTGGCTGATCTATCTCCTGACTGTTTTGCAGTTCAGTCTGTCGGCGTTGTTTGAGCCGGGACGTTCAGCGATGATACCCAGTGTCGTGCGAGCGGATGATCTGGTCAAAGCGAACTTTTTGGGCAATGTCACCTGGTCAGTGATGTTGGCGGTAGGCGCGGCAATCGGCGGGTTGGTCTCCACCGTTTTGGGCACTTCAACGGCGCTAGTGATTGATGCCAGCAGTTTCGCATTATCTGCCCTGCTGATCACTTCAATTGCTTATATCCCCAAAACCGCCGTTCATCAGCCCGCCGAAGGCAAACCCTCACAGCGCGGTCTGGTGGATGGGCTGCGTTATGTTCGGCAGCATCCGGCAACGGCGGCGGTACTGTTCATCAAAATGGGCGGCAATATCGGCAGCATTGATACCCTGATGGTGCTGTACGCCACTCAGATTTTCGTTATTGGTGAGAACGGCGCGGGATCGCTTGGCTTGCTGTACGCCGCGTTCGGTCTTGGCGCGATCATGGGGCCGCTGCTGGTCAACCGCTTCAACAACGACACCGTGCGGCGAATGCGGC
Source organism: Aggregatilineales bacterium (assembly GCA_038239365.1). GTDB lineage: Bacteria > Chloroflexota > Anaerolineae > Aggregatilineales > UBA2796 > JBBRMW01. The sequence goes on along the minus strand of JBBSEU010000346.1, from coordinate 432 downwards.
GGCTGGTCATTGTCGCCTATATGCTGATTAGTGTCGGATTGTTCTTGTTCAGCGGGGCACCTTCGCTGCTGCTGGCCGCGCTTGCCTTGATCATCAAAGCGATGGGTAGTTCGGTGTACTGGACATATAGTTCGGTCATTTTGCAAAAGACTGTTCCCGATGCCTTTTTAGGCCGCGTCTTTTCGCTCGATCTGGCGGGTTTCCAGCTTGCAGTCGTGATCAGCGTCGTGATTACGGGCGCGCTGGTACAAAGTGTGGGGACGCCAGGCACTCGCGCCATCGCATTTGGGACGGCAGCGGTTAGCGTGATCCCGCTGGTTTTGTGGATACTGGCGATTCCCTGGATCGAGCGGCAGGACACACATACTCAGCAATCGTAAGGTTGAGTAGAGCGCGATCATCTACAGATCGCTAATAAAGGAGCGATGAAGT
>JBBSEU010000345.1:0-5341 GCA_038239365.1 Aggregatilineales bacterium | reverse complement strand
GCTACAGCACCATCTTCGATCAGCTAAATCCTCTCTGATTTTGTGGTAGCTGAGCCATTGCGGGCGCACTTTTCGCTAAATGCCTCAACAGATCAACTTGTGAGCATTAACGAGGAGTGTGTCTATGGCTCAGGAACAAACCAAACAACAGCGCCCGCCCCAACACCAGGATCGGCAGCCTGGCCTTGAAAGTGAAATGACGCCGCGCCCAGAGGCTGAGGATCATCAGTATCGTGGCAGTGGCAAACTGAATGGCAAAGCCGCACTCATCACTGGTGGCGACAGCGGTATTGGGCGTGCTGTCTCGATTGCCTATGCCAAAGAAGGCGCGGACGTGGCAATCGTCTACCTGAATGAACACGAAGACGCCAAAGAAACGAAGCGTCAGGTTGAACAGGAAGGCCGTCGCTGTCTGCTCATCGCAGGCGATATTGGCGATGAAAAATTCTGCAAAGACGCCGTTGAACAGACGGTTAAAGCGTTCGGCCACTTCGATATTTTGGTGAACAACGCGGCGGAACAACACCCCCAGGAAAGCATCGAAGACATTACTGCAGAGCAGTTGCAGCGTACCTTCCAAACCAATATCTTCGCCATGTTCTACTTGACGAAAGCCGCGCTCAAGCACTTCAAAGAAGGCGGCGTAATCATCAACACGACTTCGGTCACGGCTTATAAGGGCAGTCCGCAACTGCTTGATTATTCCTCAACCAAAGGCGCAATTGTCGCTTTCACCCGGTCACTGTCGCAAGCACTGGTTGACAAGAAAATCCGCGTCAACGGCGTTGCACCCGGCCCGATCTGGACGCCATTAATCCCTTCGACGTTTCCGCCCGACAAAGTGGCGATGTTTGGCAGTGATGTACCCATGAAACGCGCCGGGCAACCCGAAGAAGTAGCGCCCAGCTATGTGTTCCTGGCATCCGATGATTCGTCGTTTATCACAGGTCAGATTATCCATGTGAATGGTGGTGAGGTGGTCAATGGCTAAGTTCTCTCGTACTGGACAAATTCTTTGTATTCTCGTTGCGGCAGCAAGCCTTTTGACGGCGTGCGGATCGCCCGCTGCAACGGCTCAACCCGCCCAACCCACAACAGATCGCTTTGCCAACGCCACACCCGCGCAAGGTGCGGCTGGCCCCAATTCGCCGGGTGAATCATCTGCGGGTGGCAACACAAACAACGATCCCAATATCGCAACGCTTGCACCAACAACAGGTAGCGGTACAACTACCGGTGCTGCAACCGCCGGATCAACAACCGTTGCGGCGGTTGCCACAGCGGGCGGCACTCTGACGACGCTAACTGCGGCAGCAATCGGCAGTTCCGCGCCAACGGTTACAGGCGCGCTCATTACACCAAACACAAGCAGTACAAAGGCCGGAACAACTGGGGCAGCGACGGCGGGCGTTAATGCACCTGCCGGAGCGACGATGGCCCCAACCATGTCTGCCACAACAGGCGCGACCAGCGGCGCGGCACCAGTGAGTGCAAATGGCACGATGGCCGCCACGGCCTCCATGAACGCAACATCCGGTTCAGGCACAACCGGAACGATGGCCGCAACCAGTGCTTCACCCTGCCCGGTTCAGCGAACGCCAATGGGTACAATGGGCGCAACCATGAGTGCTACGATGAACTCAACGATGAGCGCGACAACGGGCGCTAACACGAACGCGACTGTGGCTATCCCCGTGACAGGAACAGCCAATGCAACGGGTGTCGGAAGCGCCAGCGCAGGTGGTGCTTACCTGGGTATCGTTGGGCAAACCGTACCGGGCTGTGGCATCTTGATCACGGAAATTAGAGCAGGCAGTGCAGCCCAGGTTGATCGCTTGCAAGTCGGCGACATCATCATTTCGGTAGATAATCAAACGGTGCAAAGTAACGAAAACTTGGCGGCAATTCTAAGTCGTCATGCCGCCAGTGACCGGATTCAGATCACCGTTTTGCGAAACAACCAACCACTACAAATCGGCGTAACACTGATGACGGCAGCAGCGGGTACTGTTACCGTACCTGCCAATGTAACGCCGCTGGGTACGAGTGAGCCACCTGCACGCTAGATTAGCACCAAAACCCTTCTCTTAGAGGGTTTATGCACCGAACTATGCACCGGGGAATCAAATCCCCGGTGCATAGCACAGCACAGAATCACTCCCGTTAGAATTGCATCTGTTTTGAGTTTGTTAGTCTACCTCATACACCTGCATCACCTGCTTTGCAGGTGTATGAGGCTTATTATGAGCCATATTCATTCGGCGTAGGTCAGCTTCCCCAAATTCGTTATAATCTCATCAGTGTACGCACGCATCATTCAGGAGTTCCCCTCATGTTGCCTCCTTTCAAAAATGAACCAACCAGCGATTATTCTGTGCCATCCAATCGAGAAGCGTTCCAGCGCGCGATTGATCTTGTACGCTCACAACTTGGCCGCACATATCCGCTGCACATTGGCGGCGAAACCATTGAAACCGGCGAAACCTTCGACTCAATCAACCCAGCCCGTCCCACCGAAGTCGTGGGAACGTTTGCCAAAGGCCGCAAAGAAGACGCCGAACGCGCCGTTGCTGCCGCTGCCAAAGCCTTTGAGTCGTGGCGCTTCGTCAGCCCATTGGAGCGCGCCCGCTACCTGACTCGTGCCGCCGCTCAGATGCGTAAGCGCAAGTACGAGTTTTGCGCCTGGATGGTCTTCGAGATCGGCAAATCGTGGGCAGAAGCCGAAGCCGATACCGCCGAAGCGATTGATTTCATGGATTATTACGCCCGGCAGATGATCCGTCTGACAACTGCCAGCGACCAATTGATCTCCTATCCCGGCGAACAAAATGAACTCGAATACATTCCATTGGGTGTTGGCGTCGTGATTCCACCCTGGAATTTCCCGAACGCGATCACGGTTGGCATGACCAGCGCGGCGCTTGTATCAGGTAACACCGTGATCTTGAAACCAGCCAGCATCACGCCTGCCATCGCCTACAAAATTTGCGAACTGTTCTGGGAGCAGGGTGTGCCGCCCGGCGTTCTGAATTTTGTACCGGGTTCGGGCAGTGTCATTGGCGATACACTGGTCGATCATCCACAAACGCGCTTCATCGCCTTCACGGGCAGCAAAGAAATCGGGATGCGAATCTTCCAGCGCGCCGCCGTCGTTCAGCCCGGCCAAAAGTGGCTCAAACGGACGGTGTTGGAGATGGGCGGCAAAGATGGCATCATCGTCGATGAAACCGCCGATCTGGACGCCGCCGCCGAAGGAATTGTCGTCAGTGCCTTTGGCTTTCAGGGGCAGAAATGCAGCGCCGGATCGCGTGCCATTCTGGTTGATGGTATTTACGACACGGTAGCCAGCAAAGTCGTGGAACTGACCAAAAAGCTCACCCAGGGCGCAACAGATCGCGGCCCGGATATTCATCAGGGACCCGTTTCCGATAAAAACGCCATGAAAACGATCATGGATTACATCGAAGTCGGTACGCAGGAAGGCACACTGTTGTTGGGCGGTCACGCGGTTGATACACGCGAAGGCGGTTACTTCATTGAGCCGACGATCTTTGGCGATGTGCCCTGGAACGCGCGCATTGCTCAGGAAGAAATCTTTGGCCCCGTGCTGTCCATCACCCGCGCCCAAAATTATGAGGACGCGCTCCGCATCGCCAACAGCACCGAGTTCGGCCTGACCGGATCAGTCTACAGTACCAATCGCGCCCGACTCGAACAGGCACGCCGCGAATTTCACGTTGGCAACCTGTACTTTAACCGCAAAAGCACCGGCGCAATGGTTGGCAGCCACCCATTCGGCGGCTTCAACATGAGCGGCACGGACTCGAAAGCGGGCGGCCCCGATTACCTGTCACTGATGACCCAGGCCAAGAGCATCGCCGAAAAACTATAGCCAAATTGCCCCCAAGTCCGGCTTGGAAGTCCCTCTCCCTCGGGAGAGGGATTTTAGGGTGAGGGCACTAATCCACCCCATACAGCGGACTCATCTCGATACGTCCCCAATCGGGCGCTAGCTTACGCGCCGCCGACGCGATGATCTCCGCGTAGGTGGGATAGGCCAGTTCCATCGCGGCCAATTGATCAATCGTCGCATTGGCGGCCAAACCCACCGCCACCGCCTGAATCGTGTCTACCGCGTTTTCACCGACGGCGTGCGCGCCGAGCAGTTGGCGCGTTTTGGCATCCACGATCAGCTTGATCAGTCCACGCGGACGATTATCGATCAGGGCGCGCTCCAAATGGTTGTAGTGCGCCGCCGTGACCAGACAATCCGGGAACTGTGCGCGCGCCTCATCTTCGGTCAGGCCGACTCCAGCCACTTCGGGATCGGTGAATCCGCCGTGCGGCACGATCAGGTGTCGAGAACGCAAATGCGCGCCACTTACCGCGTTTTCAGCAGCGATTTGCGCTTCGTAAGTCGCCGCTTGAACGAGCATCATCCGCCCGGTAATGTCGCCCGCCGCATAGATGTTCTCGGCAGTCGTGCGAAGCTCATTATCGACCTGCACCCACCGCTTGCGAAGCTGCACGCCCGCCTGCTCCAACCCCAAACCGTCGACATTGCCCGGCCAACCGACGCACATCAGAACGGCCTCAGCATCCACCGTTTGCGCCTGATCACCAACTTTGAAGGTGACGCGGCGCGATCCATCCGGTAACGCTTCGATCCGTTCAATACTGCTGATCCCGATGTGCAGCGTGATCCCCTGCTCTCGGAAGGCTTCGGCCAATACACTCGAAATATCCTTGTCTTCACCGGGCGAAAGGCGCGGCGCTACTTCGAGCAGAGTTAGCGTAACGCCCATCGTCTGTAACACGGTTGCGATCTGAACGCCCGTCGCCCCTGTCCCGATGATCACGACAGAGCGTGGCAGTTTGTCCAATGTATACAGATCAGACGGGAGCAAGGCCAGTTCCGCGCCGGGGATCGGCAGCCGTGCCGGGTGGCCGCCGCACGCCAGGATCACTTTATCCGCGTGGATCGTGCGCCCGGTTTCCTTTAAGGCGATCTCATGCGGGTTGATAAATTCAGCACTGCTGATGATCAGTTCCGCGCCCGCGTCACGAATATTGCGATCCTGATGCTTGGCGCGGTGAACGTGTTCGATCACTTCGTTGACGCGCGCCAATGTTTCTTTCCAGACGATTTGCGGTTCGGAAACGTGAATGCCATAATGATGAGCATCTCGAATATCGCGCATCAACCGCGCCGTATGCGCCAGCACACGAGTCGGCACACAGCCTGTATTGGTGCAGGTGCCACCGACTCGCGTTCGTTCGATCACGGCCACCGTTGCGCCCAAGGCACGGGCACGCAGCGCCGCCACTGCACCCGCTGGTC
>JBBSEU010000344.1:0-5354 GCA_038239365.1 Aggregatilineales bacterium | reverse complement strand
TGCTTTCCTGCGCCTTGAATACCATCCTATTAAGCAGTTTGTTCCTTTGCACGAAGCCAAGCAATCCATCATTCGTCAGGCCATTCGCCTTTATCTGCTCAATCCTTCCATCCCTTTACCATCAACTGCGTAACGTCTAAAAACGTTGAAAGATTTTAGCATCTCGAACGTTTCTATCGATTGGGGTAATAACGGGCAATGTTGCGTATAGATATTGAAGCAGCGTATGGGCACAAGTACGTGCATCAAGCAGCGCGACAGGGTACTCTGGTGGTTTCGTACCCCTCCGGGTGAAAATTAATAGAAACATAATATGGTATTTTCTACACAATCGAATTATGCTGCGGCTCGACCGCGAGTTTGAAAAGTGTCGTATGACACGTCCATCATATTGAATGGCGGCAGGTGGGTGCCCCGCCACCTGCCTTTTAGAGACTGTCGCTTAGCTGTTGGTTGGTACAAATCCGATTGTTAATCGAGGCGATTCTGTAAAATGCACCCCTCTCAACCCGCCTATTCGACGCCGCGCTCGCTAAGCTGGGTTAATACCTGCCCGCCACGATCAAACAGTGTCACGCCGATCCCCCACCAATCCGATATAGGCGTTAACCGAGTGACTAACATCAGTTCATTCGATCCGGCGCGTAGGGAAATCGCAAAATAGGTCATTACCGGCTGCATCCATGAATTGAACATCGGGACTAGCGGCTCATGCGGGATCGCGGATGTCGGCTTAAGCCTAACCCTGTTTAAGAACCCTGCTACGTCACCGACACATTGAACGCATATAATCGCCTCCTGCGCTTCATCGCTGAATAGAACTGTCTCTAGACACGCTTCCCGGACTTCGCCTCCAGAAAAGCGATGGTGATCCTGTTCGGACAAAACGATGCCAAATGGCTTTTGTAGATGAGTCATTTCGACCGGGGAAGGTACGATTGCACGCCATAGGATGTTGTCACTCATTTCAGCCGTTGGTGGAAGCAGGTCTGGCTGGTTAGGAGCGTAGATTGCTGCCCGCCAATGGTTAACACTGGGATAAGCGGTCTTGCTCTGGTAATGTTTGTGTATGATCTGGTTATTGCACCGAACAACGACCAGCACGTTCCAGCGGAAGGGCGTGAAGCTGCCACCATCCTTGAACGAACAGTGTAGAATCTGGCGTGATTGACACCTTTCGAGGACGACCCGGCTGGCGCTCGTTTTGCTGCCCTGGGTCAATTGCCATTCCACTTCAACCGAAAATGGCAATCCATCTGCTTCTACGATGACCGTGCCAAGCTGTTGGCGTGCATCTTCGAAGGTATCATAGTCGATGATGTGAACCAGTGGTTCGGCTGCCTCGGCGGGCCGCTGTACGACGGCAAGTTTTGAGAATTGGACGATAATTTCCTGCGCGGAGCGTCGATCCACACCGTTCAAGGTGATCACCAGTTCGTGATCAGTCTCATCATAGCACCAGGCGGTGCACTCAGACATGTTCACGCGGACACTGCGCGGCTGATTGACCGACTCTAAACGCAGTTCGAGTGTGCGTCGTTCGGGTAAACCGGGGCACTGGCCGATTGCGCCATCCACAGCAATGGCAAGGGTATGTTCATCCAATAGCCTGGATCGGATCGCCGTTGTTTCAAATTCACCCTGTTGATAGGCCGCCGTTGTCCCATCATCTTCGTACAGAACGAAGTCTCCGTTCGCACCGGGATAAAACGTAATAATCAGGTGATCGCCAGTGAGCTGGCTGGTTCGCATTGCTGGGGGTGCTGACGGCACAATTCCGCCAGCCCGAACAAACATCGGAATACGGTTCAGATCGCCCTTGATCTCAATCCAGACCGGTCCGCTAAAGGTCTCAAGGGTGCTGAATTCAACCCAGTTTCCGGCTGGAATCCATACATCGACGGAAGCAAGCCCCGTCTCTGGATCGCACGGGCTAACGATTGGGGCGACAAAGAGTTGATCACCCAGGAAATACTGCCCACGCGCGAGATACGCATCTTCAACTTCGGGATATTCATAGTACATCGGATAGCACAGCGATAAACCCTGCTGAGAGGCGGTTCGTGCCGCGCTGTAAAGATACGGGAACAATCGATAGCGGAAATTGATCGCGTCTTTGGCAGCCTGGGCCACTGCGTCAGAAAAAGCCCAGGGGCGGCGTTCGGCCAGCGGGTCTTTGGTCGAGTGCAGGCGCAGGCATGGACTGACAGCGCCGAATTGTACCCAACGCGCATACAATTCCGGGTCGGTCGCGCCAAAGTGCCCGCCAATGTCATGACTCCACCAGCCATAACAGACGTTGGCCGCTGTCGCCGTGAAATAGGGCAGGAAGCGAAGCGATTCCCAGGTGGCATACGTGTCGCCTGAAAAGCCAATCGGATAGCGATGGTTGCCCAGCCCGCCCCAGCGGCTGTACAGCATCGGACGCTTGCCCCGCCGCGTGGAATCCTGAAAGTGCAGGTGATTGAGCCACAGCAGCGGATCCAGATTGCGTATCGACGTGGACTCACCCTGCTGCCAGTCTAACCACCAAAAATCGACTCCTTGCGCTTCCATTGGGTGATGCAGCAGCTCGAAGTAATGCTGGATGAAACGCTCACTCGTACAGTCGAACTTAACAGGTTCGCTCAGTAGCCCATCCTGCCCCATTAGTTCAGCGAACTGGACATAGATGGCCTCATGTTTCTGCACACCTTGCGCTGGATGCAGATTCAAAGTAACCGCCAGACTTTGATCATGAATGCGCTGCAGGAACACTTCAGGGTCGGGGAACAACTCGCGGTTCCATGTGTAGCCCGTCCAGGCGTCGGGGGTATGCCAGTCCATATCCACCACTAGTACATCCAGCGGAATCTCGTGCTCGTCAAAATCGGCTACCAGTTGGATCAGATCATCGGCGTGATAAGCCCAGAAGCGCGACCACCACAAGCCAAACACATAGCGCGGCACGAGCGGGATCGGCCCGCCGAACTGAATGTAATCGCACAGTGCGCCTTTGTAGTCGTGCCCGTAGCCAAAGAAGTACCAATCTTGTTTGTGGGCGTCGGGGCGTTCCTCGATCCAGCTTTGAACACTGCTCCACACGGGCGATCCACTATCATCAAAAACCGCCCATCCATCGCGGGAAATCAGCCCTTCCTGCAAGCCCGCCGCAGAAGCGCATTGATCCAGCGTGCGCCGCGTTCCCCGCAAGTTGCCGGGGCTGGCCGCGCCCGGAACCCATGTTGCCCACTGCCGATTGAAGGTACACACAATCGAGAGATTTGCGGCATGAAAAGGGCGTCCATCATCAATGTATTGAAGCGTGAGGTGATTTGTTGTGATTTTCAGATCAGCGCCTTGAAGCGTGTAAGTGAATTCGGGAAGTTCAGCGCGGCGAGATGGAAAAGCAAAAGTAGCGCGATCTTCAAAAGCGCCCGCCGACCATTCCATTCTGACGAGGCGGTCGGTTAGTATCGTGAACCGGGCGCGCCCACAGGCGATAGTGCTACCCGCTGTCGCAACGGGAGCGCCAGAGAGCGCAATACGATCAAAAAAGGGCGATGTGTGATTGGTCATCGAATAATTCCAGTAGTCAAATGGTTTTTGTATCGCTACAAAAAAATATTGTAGTCCGATTAGGATTTCTGGTCAACAGACTACTTTTGCCTGGATAGATTTCAGTTCCGCCCAAAAAACTGCGTTTTTGAAAAGTGCTTGACAAGCAATCAAGATAGGATTATCATAACTTTTGAAACGTTCCAATTCGAACGACTTAGTGGTTATGCGCTTTATGAAGGAGGATACCTATCGATTTTACAGGGCAGAAAGGGCTGCATTTACTAGTTAAATTCGCGCTGTATGCAAAGCAAATAATTAGGGAGAATTCGATGAAAACCACAATGCGTTTTATGTTGATCATTTGCGTATTGGCAGTGGCCCTTACCGGGGTTAGCGCCAGCAGGGCACAGGCCTCTTTTCCAAGTGCCGTCAAGATGCCAGACCAGATCGCTGGTGGCCGACCCGTGACGATTAGCATTGTCGATAAACCGGCCAGTTCGGACGCGGCGGGACTCAAGGCATGGTCTGATCAGGTCGCCCGCTTCATGAAGGCTTATCCGAACGTAACGGTCAACGGCGCAGAATATATCTATGCCCCCGACACCTTCGCCGCACTGATCGCTGGTAAGCAGGTGCCCACCCTGTTCCGGGTGTATCTGACCGACCCCCAGAAGTACATTGACCTCGGCGTGGCAGCGGACATCACGAAGATTGTTGATGCGAATAACCTCCGCAAAATATTCAACCCGGACACCTTCGGCCTTGGGATCAAGAACGATAAAGTGTACGGGTTGACCAACGGCGCTTATGCGATGGGACTTGGTTACAACCTGACCATGCTGAAGGCCGCCGGGATTACCAAACCGCCCGCGACCTGGGACGAAGTCCGCGCGGCTGCCAAGAAATTAACTGATCGCAGCAAGGGAATCTCCGGGTTCTCGTTCATCAACGACGGTTCCGGCGCTGCCGGGTGGCATTTCACCATCATTTCGTACACGTTTGGTGCCAAACCGACTGATCTGGTCGCATCGGCAGGTAACGGCAAATATACGGCGGGCTTCGGTAAGGGTGCGCCAGTAGATGCGCTCAACCTCATCAAGCAACTGCGCTGGACTGACGATGTCCTTCCACGCGACACCATCGACTGGCCGGGCAACGGAACGCTGCTTGCTACAGGCAAGGCGGCAATGGTGATGATGGCGGGCGATCAGTACGCCTGGATCAAGAGCCAGTTCAAGGATGTTGATATGTCCACGCTGGGCTTTGCGCCGATCCCATCCGGCCCCGGCGGTGCGGTCTCGCTGACCGGCGGCGATATGTTAATGGTCAGCAGTGCGGCCAGCGCCGACGAACAGGAAGCCGCGACCTACTTTGCCCTGTGGCGGCTGCTCGATCCAACCGAAGACAAACTGTCCCTGGAAGCACAAAAAGCCAATGGCAACCCGGTGATCGGTGGACCGAGACTGCCGCTCTATGTAGGCGACTATGAGGCCGCTCGTGAAGCCTTCGAGAAGCCCTACTACACCCTGCCCTACGACAACTATTCGGCTTTCCTGAACGGCATCAGCTCTGGGAAAGTCAAATTGCAAGTCGAGCCGTCGCCAGCCGGTCAGGATTACTATAGTGCCGTTGGACCCGTACTGACTTCCGTGTTGACCGATCAATCTATTGATCCGGCCAAGGCGCTGGCCGATGCCGCCCAGACATTCCAATCGACCGTACTCGATCATCTGGGTTCCGCTGCCACACCGGCAAAATAAACCCTGATTCGTTTCCCGTTTTCCCTCTTCGGATTGGAGAGGGAAAACACTTAC
>JBBSEU010000343.1:0-5413 GCA_038239365.1 Aggregatilineales bacterium | reverse complement strand
TGACCGCCTTGGAGTCTCGTTTTCAACGCCTGCCGGGTCTGGGTAAATGGTTTGTACGGATTGCTCCTTTATGTTGAGGTGTAGTTATTTCTCTGGAACGGCCTAAGTTCTGATGGCAAGCAGATTATCACTACTGGGGCGCACCGTAACGATGATGATGAGACTGTCGAAGTATGGGATGCGTTCACTGGCAAGCTGCTAAAAACATTCAAGGGATACACAAATACCGTCAGGAATTTAGCCCTGAGTCCCGATGGCAAGCGGCTGGCGGCTGCCGATTGGGAAAGTAGTGTTCACTTACAGGACGCGACGACAGGCAACCGACTTTTGACTCTGCACGCCGATCATAGCTGGACGAATGCAACTGCTTTCAGCCCTGACGGGAAATTATTGGCAACAGGTGGCACTGACAAGGCAGTGCGGTTGTGGAATGTGGCTACGGGACAGTTGTTACGGACGCTGACGGGACACAGCGATAACATTCTCCATGTTGTGTTCAGCCCAGATGGGAAGCAAATTGCTTCCGCAAGCAGTGATAAAACGATCAGGTTGTGGGATGTGGCGACAGGCAAAAACTTAGCGGTTTTGAAAGCAGAGGATCAGGTTTCTAGCATCGCTTATAACCCTGATGAAAAACTTTTAGCCTCAGCAGATAATATAACATTACGTATCTGGGATACATCTACAGACAAAGAGCTTGCCACGCTGCATGGTCATACCGGAAAAATTTGGAGTGTGGCATTCAGCTCAGATAGCAAGATTCTGGCATCGGCGGGTGAGGATGGGACAATCCGCTTGTGGGGTACGTCAGTTAAGGGGAACGGAAGTTGATTGTCAAGAGCAAAACCTAGTGATAGACAATAGTAGTTAAACAAGATGATAGGTTATCATTATAATCGTGTATTCTCCACATCCTTTGGAAAATGGCGCTTGACAACGCTTTCGAGCAGGGCCATAGTACGCTGCGTACTGCGCGGATGTTCCGTCGCAGTACAGGTAAGTCCGGCGTCGGCGGGCAGTGCCCGTCGAGAGCAGATGTATCCAGGTTGGCTTGTTAAAGGGGGTGGACGTTTAGCTCGCTAAGCGGTTATCCTTTTCAGTGCTGTACCGCAAGCATACTCACGCCCGCTTTGAATACATCGCCAACACTGCATACCTCTACGTCCCGTACTACTCCTGTACGCCCGGAGTACGGATCACCGATAGTGGGGGGAGTGAGTGCATCCGCCTGTTTGTGAGAGGGGGCATCCCCGATCTGTTTCGGGCTGGACTCCAGGTACAAAGCGCAAGCGGCGTCAACCGGAGAGCGAAACGACTGAAGCAAAAATCGTCGGGAGACGTTAACAACACTTCAGTGCGAGACATTGATTACATTTGATCATGTTTCAGGAAACAGTAAGTGGAACGTACCGATACGTACCTATCCAACCTTGTGTTGGACGCCTAATTCCTTGAGGCTGCGCCGCACGACTTTGCTGTTGACCGTCCGACCTTCACGGCACAGTTGGGCGCTAATGCGCCGATAATCATAGAATGGCTTTCTCAGCGCAATTGCTCAATGGCCCCAACTCTCGCTGTATCATCCCGTCCGCTGGGCTGATAGTAGTATGAACTGTATGGACACTCCAATACCGCACAGATACACCCGATAGGGTCGTGTTCCGCCAGTTGAACTATGATCGCTTACCGCTCGTTTCCCCTCCACACTCCGCATAGAGGTTTTTGGAACGGGTAAACTATCCTATCCAACACAGCAGGTGACCCTATTCACTATGCCTGAAAACCGTTTTGTGGCTAGTTGGTCGTTACGGTAGGCGCAGCCGTTGCTGGAACGGCGGCGGTTGCCGTCACCATTGGCGTCGGCGTAGTATCTGGAATTTGCAGCGTCATACGCTCCAAAAACGGCAGGAGACCTTGTTGATAACACTGCTCCATTGATAGTGAACCACACTCAAACGATAGGCGATACGTCTGACCATTCTTCTGTACTCCCACCTTAATTGTGCGGGTGTCATCAGGCCATATCAGCTTGGCGATGTCCCAAGTCACCTTGTTGATCACAGTTGTAGTTTCGGTGCTTTTGACATCACGCCAAAAGGTATCGTCCTTAGGCCTGGAGGCAAGGTAATCATGCAGCGTACCGAGATTGGGGGTCTTCGCAAAGTCAATCGCCTGCCTCATACTATTATCACCATTGCCGTAATAATAGACGTAGGCGGCAGTAGTTTGACCGGACCAGCCATCCGGTACCTGAGCCTGATACCAACTGCCTTGTACAGCGCGCCAACTAGGCAACGGTGGTATCAGTTTTGGACAAGTGGGAGCGATACTGTTCAACTGATAGGTGGTGTAATCGCCCGGCAAAAAATCGGCAAAGATGTGGTCGCATGATGTTTCGATCAGTGACGCGAAATCGAAGTCCCAGCGGCGGAGCGCGCCATCATTGCCTGCGGTATAGATGACTTTGCCGTCGGGGGAAAGCGCCACGTATGCTTTGATCGAGTCGCTGATGTATTGCCGCACTGCTTGCCCGGATTTTACATCATAAATTGTCAGAGGTGCGTTCTGGGCTGGCACAATGACGAACTTGCCATCAGGTGAAAAAACGGCACCGTATAACGGACGAACGTCTCTTGAGAACGTGTTCAGCAGCTTACCGGTGACGTATTCATAAAGCGCTGTAACCTCCGACGAATTCACCAACACCTGACTACCATCCGGGGAAAAACCGATCGAATTAATTGGAACCCCCAAAATAGGAGGCGTGTAACTGGACATCTGTGTACCCGTCTCCACCGACCATGCCCCTGCTGTACCTTCAAGAAAACCGAGGAACAGGCTTTTGCTATCTGGGGAAAAAATGCCGTAGGTAACTTTTGCAGGTAGTTCCTTTATCACGCGGACGATTTGGTCTGTTTCCGTATCGAATATATCGATGCGCTGCTCGTCGTCATTAACTACAGCTAACCGCTTTCCATTGGGTGAGAGAGACAGGTGAAGCGAACCAGCGGTGTTCACAGCGGATGAATTCGAATAATTGATAGTCTTCAGTGTTTGTGCGGTTTTACTGTCTACAAGTGATATGGTTTGACCCTTCGCATCGCGCGGTGTGATGAGCGCAAATACACCGGACCGCGCAAACTCCGATCCCGAATAAACGTTTGTGAATATCTGTACCTGTTGAAAAGGTGTTACCTGCCACAAGTAGGTCGTATACATCCGTGCAACGCGATCAAGCGTGCTAACCAACAGACGCTGACCATCAGACGACATATCCAAGCTGTTGAATGCAGTCGGTAGCTTGAGCAGAAGCCCATTCGACCGTGTAAAATTCGCATCCCAAATACGAATGTCCTCTGAATTGGCTAAGCTGGCGATGCGGTCGCCGTCAGGTGAGTAGACCGCACGCCAGACCTGATTTCGATGCCCTGTCAACCGCCTCATATCCGCCCCCGATACAAAGTCCCAGACAACAAGACTTCCATCGATCTGGCTGATCAAGGCATATCTGTTGTCCGGCGAAAATGAGATAGTGAATAGTTCATGGTTCTGACCAGACCGAATGCGGAGCAACTTTGCACTGGCGACATCCCATACTTCGATATCGCCTTTCCGGTTATAGGTCAGCAAAAACCGGCTGTCCGGTGAGAACGCGGCTCCGTTGTACGGTGATTTTATGGACGACTCAAAGGTTGATTGAACTGCGCCGCTGTTGATTGACCATAATGTAATCGTGGAATTGGTCGGGACCGCTGCATATCGACCATCGGGAGACAACGCCACGCTACCCTTCGACAGATTGGCATCGAAACGCCACTGCTTTACTTGCCGATCTTCACTCAAATTCCATAGATCGTACTCTGAAGCCGCATCGTATGATCTATCTTGATCGGTAACTCCGCCAAATAGCAACAGCTTTCCATCGCTTGAGATGTCTAGAGTAAACGGCCAAGAGCGAAAACCATTGATACTCGTGGTTTGCATCCGTTTGGTCAGATTTCCCGTAGCTGTATCCCAGATGAACAGGTGGCCGTTATAAGTCATTGCGAAGACACGGCTGCCATCCGGTGCAAACTTGCAAACAAAGAACGTTTCGTCCGGCGCGGTGAATGTTCTCACAACCGCTCCGGTGGCGACATCACGGATCAGCACCACGTCCCCAGCAGCAATTAACAGACTTTTTCCGTTGGGCGAGTAAGCGATGTCCAATGCTGTCTGATGCAGGATTTTTTGTGTATACAGCAAGCTGTCGGCCTGTTGCAGCGCAGTATCGGCTTGCGGAGAATATCCCTTTTGCAATGAGCGGATAGCGAGCAGTGCGGCAAGTTCGGCGTTCAACGTATTGCCCGGCAGCAGCACGTTCGCTTGGGAAGCAAGCCGCTGTTGTTCCGCAACATTCGCATTGGCGACGCTGGTGGCGGCGTTATCAAGCGCGTTTTGCCGTTGCGCCAGCGCGTCATTTCGGCCATTGAATGCCGCCACCGACAACCCGAACGCTACGATCAGAAACAGCACCAAACCCGCTGCCAAATAGCGCAACCGATTGGCGGCGGCGCGCTGCGATTTTGCCGCACGTTGTGCATTATCGGCGGCTTGCTGTGCGTTGGCGGCAGCCTGTTGTGCGGATTGTGTGGCTTGCTGCGCCAATTCGAGTTCGCGCGCTTGCCGGGTTTGTTCTTCTTGCTCAGTATGCTCACGTTCTGTGACGCTGGCTTGTAAATACGCGCGTTCGTCGGCATTCAACGCGATCTTGTCGCCTGCTGCCAACGCCTCGAACTGCGTCAGCCGTGCGCCGCTTGCCAAAAAGCTGGCGTCGCGCTTGGCGGCGTTCCACTCGGAAGCTGCGACCAGCAAGCGCCGCTGGATGTGCAGCTCTTCGCGGCTGTCATCCAGCCAACCCCGCAGTCGTGTCCAGGTACGGAGCAGCGCTTCGTGCGCTACTTCAACGGTGGGGCCGCGCGTCAAGGGGTCACGGTCAAGCGTGAGCAACCGATACTGGCTGTACGCATTGATGACTTCATCAAGTGACCGTGAGGATACATCGTCGGAGGCTGACGCAAACATACTATCCAGCTCGGCGCGCAGCACCCGCCGCCGGGTATCTTCCGTCCCTTCGCCCAGTGTCACCAATCGCATAAACAATTGACGGGCAGCGGCCTGCACTGGGATTTCAAGCTCTTCGTACAGTTCATCGGCACGGCGCGCCAAGGCCCCGCGCATACCCCCACTCTCCCGATAGGCCGCCAGTGTCAGCTTTGTACCTTGCCGTTGTTCATAAAGCTCGGTGAGCGCATACTGCAACAGGGGTAGAATGCCCGGTTGATCGCCGACGTCATTCAGGATTGTGGCAACCAACCCTGGCTCCAGGGATAGACCTACCCGCTCGGCGGGGCCTGCCACTGCCCGTTCCAGT
>JBBSEU010000342.1:0-5416 GCA_038239365.1 Aggregatilineales bacterium | reverse complement strand
CTTAAACATTCGATGTTGTGTCTGGTGCGACGCCCTTTGATGCGCGCCTTTTACAACCGTGATCTTCGTGTTGTAGGCGACTACGTTAAACGACGCGATCCGCAAATTTCGGAGAAAAAGTATTTGCTCAACAAAGAGCTAATCCAGGTGATGCAGCAGATGGGGTTAGTACGCAAAGAACTCGAACCGGACATTATCGCGGCCAACTTCGCCGTTTTTTCAGCGGGTTTTTTGGCACTGAGCGATTCGTTCAACGGCAAAGATGCACCCTCATTTGAAAAAGTCTTTGACGGGCTAACTTTCATGTTGGATCAATCTCTGACCCCAGACGATGTTGGCGACACCGAAGCGGGCAAACGACTGCTGCGTCACATCATCGATCAGTATGTCGCCATGACACCCGGCATTCAACAAGTTGAGTAAAAAATTTGCCTGCTTGACAATTGTTTAGATTAACCTAAAATATTTTTTAGGCGCACTTCTCATCCAGAGGGGGTTTCTGATGAGTTTACAAACGGCAATTCAAACCAATCATCTCACAAAACTGTACAAGAAGGGCAAACCGCCCGCCCTTGACGGACTCGATCTGACAGTCAAACAGGGAGAAATTTTCGGCTATCTGGGACCAAACGGCGCAGGTAAAACGACGACGATCCGCTTGCTGCTTGACATTATTCGGCCAAACAGCGGCAATGCGACAATGCTCGGCATGGATGTTCATAGCCAGAGTATTGAACTTCATCGGCGGCTCGGTTTCCTGCCCGGCGAATTAAACCTGTGGGATAACCAGACCGGGCAGCAGGTGGTCAACTATCTGGGGCGGATACGCGGCAGGCTGGACAGTGCCTATGTACACGAGCTTGCTGAACGACTTTCGCTCGATCTATCCAAGACGGTACGCAGCTATTCGACAGGCAACCGACGTAAACTTGGCCTCGTGATCGCGTTGATGCACAAGCCCGAACTGTTGATCCTGGACGAACCGACCAACGGACTCGATCCACTGATGCAGCAGACCTTTCATCAGTTGATGATCGAAGCGCGCGATGAAGGCCGAACGGTGTTCCTGTCGTCGCATATCCTGAGCGAAGTACAGGCAATCTGCGAACGGGTGGCGATTCTGCGCGACGGTCAATTGAAAGCAGTTGAGCGGGTCAGCGATTTGATGCGCGTTCAGTTCCATTATGTAACGGTGAATTTCCGCCAACCCGTGCCGATCAGTCGCTTGATGAGTGTTCCGGGCGTGAGCGAACTGAGCGCGGATGGAAATGGTCTCAAGTTCAAATTGGCAGGCGATCTGGACCCGGTGCTACGCGCGGTAAACGATCAATACATTGTCGATATGCGCGTTCAGGAGCCGAGCCTTGAAGAAATCTTCCTGACCTTTTATGGAAATGATGTTAAGACGACTCCGCATCAGGAGCCGGTAAAGGAGTTGGTACGATGAGCGGATCTGTCTTTCTCGAAACATTACGCCGTAGTTGGCGTGGGACTCTGTATTGGGCACTGGGTATTGCGCTGATGGGCGTCTACGTGGTGGCCGTGATCCCTGATGTCAAGATGCTCAAACAATATGGCGAACTCGTCAAAACCATGCCCAAAATGATTTTGGCCGCCGTTGGTGGTGACGCGGCTAACCTTGCCACGCCCGAAGGCTTTTTTGGGTATTCGTTCTTTGGCTGGATCATGCTGGTCATGGCAACGTTTGGCGTTGTGGCCGGCCTGAACATTACGGCTAATGAGGAAGATCGCGGCATCATGGATGTTTTGCTCAGCTTGCCGCTTCCGCGCTGGCGCATTGTCGTGGAAAAGTTTCTGGCCTATGTCGTGATGGTCGTGTTCATCGCCCTTGTGAGTTTTGTCAGCGTATGGGTGCTGGTGCAAAATTCGTCGGTGTTCACGCTCAGCACGGCACGTTTGGCGGAAGGTATGTTCAACCTGATTCCGTCTACGCTGCTGGTGATTGCCTTCACGGCGCTGGTTGCGACGCTGGTTCGCCGCCGTAACGTGGCAATGGGCATCGCTGCGACGTTTGTGGTTGCCAGTTACTTTGTCGATGTTATCGGGCGTTCGGCGGATTCCGTAGGTGGCTTGCGGGCGCTCTCGTTCTATAGCTACTACAATGGCTCAGAAGTTCTGGTCAAGGGAATAGTCTGGGGTAGCGTGATCGGCTTATTGATTATCGCTGTACTGATGATCGGTGGCGCGACGGCAGCGTTCCAGCGGCGTGATGTAGGCGTCTAAGTTCACGATGTTTGCTACGGCGACTCGGCATAGCTAGTCACGCTGAATGGAAGTGGCGCGCTGCTTTGTGTCGTACCATCCGCGAAAGTCGCCACTGCAGTCAACTGATGCTGACCGGGCAGGAGTGACCACCACACCGACCAGGGCGCAGCATCAGCACTGCCAATATCTTTATCATCCAACTGGTAAGTGACACGCTGAGTCCCGGCGGGGACAGCGGCGGTAAACCGGATCGCCTGAGTCTCGAACGGGGTCACAGGAGTTAGTTGGTAGATCGTGTACGGATCGGGCGACAGGATGCGAAGTTCCGCCGATGAGAGGTTGCCCGTCTGCGTGGTGGTTGTTCGCGCTGTGCTGCCCGGTGGCTGCGGGATGCCATGCCGAACTGCCCAATCGTGCGCTTCTTGTGGCAGCACCGCGAATACCTGCTCAATGCGCTGCGAAGCGGGTGTTTGCGGTGTAGCCAATAGGCCAGTTGCCCGATCCAACGTGAATTTCTGGTAAATCGTATCTGGTGTGGTGGGCACGTGTCCGGCGATGAACCAACCCAGGCGGCGACGTGGACATAGCGGCGTCGGCAGCAAGCCGGACAGGGCGCACACTTCGACCTGCACTAATCCGTCCGGGCGTGTGAAAGATTCTTCGGGTGTATCGCCCAGCGCGACTCGCATGAAATCGTTCCAGATTGGCCCCGCGCCGCTCACGCCAGAAACTTTGATCATCGGTGTATTATCGGCATTTCCCACCCAGACCCCAACGACCAGACTCGGCGTGTAGCCAATGGTCCAATTGTCTCGGAAGTCTGTGGTTGTGCCTGTTTTCGCCGCAACAGATCGTCCAATTTGCAAGGCACTGTGATTGCCAAAAGAGGGTAAACGCGCCTCATTATCGCTCAATACGTTAGTAATCAAATACGCGACACGCGGATCGATCACCGGGGCGGCGGCTTTGGGTGGCTGCCAGTCGTACAGAATCTTTCCGGTTTTGTCCTTGATCTGAAGCACATAAGTAGGATGCACCGGTACACCCCCGTTTGGGAATGCCCCATATGCCCCGACCAGATCAACCAGCCGCACTTCGCCTCCGCCCAGTGTTAGCGCCAGATCAAGACGCTTCGGATCGTTCAGCGTCGTGATGCCTAACTTATGCAACAAATCGATCAACGCGGGCACGCCTACATGATCGAGCGCGACCACCGCCGGAATGTTATAAGATGAGGCCAACGCTTCTCGGATTGATACCGGGCCATGCTCAACCAGTCCATAATTGGCCGGGGTATAACTCTGCAATTTGCGGGTCACGAACGGCGTGCTGATGTCCAATAGCATGGTTGAGGGCGACCAGGGATCGGCGCGCGTTGGATCGAAGGCCAGCGAATAGGTGAACGGCTTCAGCGCGGAACCGGGTTGGCGCGGCGCAATCGCCATATTCAATGCGCCACCGATCCGCTCATCGTGATAATCAACACTGCCCAACATCGTTAGCACTTGCCCGGTATGTGGGTCAAGCGCAACCAGTGCCGCATCCGTCGCATTGTGTGGCGGCTCACCGGGCGGCGGGTTATTCAGTGCGTCGATGCGCCGTCGGGCGATCTCCTCGGCGGCGTGTTGCCAATCCAGGTTCAGTGTCGTGGTCACTTCCAAACCACCCGCGTACAGTTGTTCGGGGTAGTCACGGGCTAGCTGTTCCCAGACTGCAATCACAAAATGGGGCGCTTGCATCGGAAAACGCCCCGAACCATATTGCAGCGTTTCTTTGGTGGCGTCATGTGCCTGCGTTTGCGTGATGTATCCAGCCTCGACCATCAACCGCAAAACAACTGCCTGACGATTCTTGGCGGCAGTGGGGTTAGTTAGCGGATCGTACTGCGCGGGTGTTTGGGGCAGTCCGGCCAGCAGCGCACATTCGGCTAGGTCAAGCGCGTCTGCATTTTTGCCAAAGTAGACCTGTGCGGCGGACTGCACCCCATAGGCCAGATTGCCATAGTAGGTCTGATTGAGGTACAGCATCAGAATATCATCGCGGCGATAGCTCTGCGCCAGCCGGAGTGCCAGCACGCTTTCGCGCAGCTTGCGAGTCAGGGTACGTTCGACGCGCTGCTGCGGATCGAGCAGCAAATTGCGGGCGACTTGCTGCGTGATCGTGCTGCCGCCGGAACGAATTTCGCCGCCTTGCACGTTGATCCACAAAGCACGGATGATCCCGCCAATATCCACACCCGGATTCGTGTAAAAATTGCGATCTTCGGTAGCAATCGTCGCCTGAATCAGGGCTGGCGGAATATGCTCCAGTGTGACAGCAGTGTTGCGGCCACCCTTCGGATCGATGATCTCATACAACAGGCGACCTTGACGGTCATACAGGCGTGTACTTGGCAAGGCTAACCCGGCTTGCAAGCGATCCAGCGAGGGCAGATCGGTAAACAGCCAGCGATACACGCCGAAACTGATCAGCAGCAGTACGCCGCTCAGCGCGATCCCGATCTTTTGCCAGCGACGCAAAGCACGCCACTTTTTTACCAACCGCCGCATAGTGTTTCCTTGCCATCTATCGCAAGGATTTTAACAGGTGAATTTTGCTTTCACTTGACGATTGACGGGTGATTACCTCACCAGCGCCTCTGGTATCCACTTTGCTCATACATCAAGCGTATATCAGTTTATTTAAGTGGAGAAACGGTTATGCCGAACGAAAAAAGCGATAAAAGCAACAAGAAGCGCACAAATAACACACCTACCAGCCGCCCCGAAGGCGAAGAAGATGCCAAACGCCAGATCGAAAATGAACGTGCCAGCCGTCCGGGCGCAGGTTCGGCAGGCGATAGCAAACGTGGCGTCCCGGAGATGTCCGGCCCCAGGCATGGTGAAGAATCACGCGGCGGCCAGCACACCGATCAGTAAACACGCCTGAACCTGACCCTTTACAGACCCCCGCCCCAATGATATACTAACCACCTGTTCAGTGAAATCTGAACATCATGTCGCGGGGTAGAGCAGTGGCAGCTCGTCGGGCTCATAACCCGGAGGTCGTGAGTTCGAATCTCACCCCCGCAACATAAAAAAACGGACTTGCAGCAATAACTACTGCAAGTCCGTTTTCGTTTACAAGCTATGGGTGAGGTGAACGCTACTCCATCACCCCATCGAACATGCCGTTTCCAGCCGTCACAGGT
>JBBSEU010000341.1:0-5429 GCA_038239365.1 Aggregatilineales bacterium | reverse complement strand
GCGCTCAACTTTAGCCCGATTGGGCGCGCGATCCAGATCAATCGGCGGTTGGATGCCGAGGGGCTTCTTGAGATTCGCGGCGAACATGCGGATCGGCTGTGCTATGCCGCCACCTTGACAATTGACGCCGCGCCTGAAATGGAGCCAGCCAGCGCGGAACTGATAACGCTCAGAATCGACGTGGAACTGATGCTGCTGCGCGATGTACCGCGCCTGGACGTGCGGCTGATGGTGCATAACACATTGGCAAATCATCGACTGCGCGCCTTTTTTCCGCTGCCATTCGCGGCAGAAGCAGCGAATTATGACGGCCACTTCGAGATCATCAACCGCCCGGTACAGGATTTGCCCGCCATTTCGCCGCCCGACGGCTGGGCAGAGACGCCGCTCAGTGCCGCGCCGCAGCGTGCCTTTATCGCGGCCTTTGCGCCGCAGCCGCCAAGCGATCCGCTGTCTGGCGATGAGAGTTACGCACTTACCCGTCCGGGGCTGCTGGTCGGCAATCGCGGCTTGCCCGAAGCGGAAATAATTTTCTCGGAGAACGGCAACACCGAAATTGCCGTGACGGTTTTACGCTCGGTGAACTGGCTGAGCCGGGCTGATGTGGCGACACGCGCTCGAAACGATCAGCAGCCGATGCGTGCCGACGGATTAGCAATGATCGGTTCATATGATGCCGAACTGAGTATTATTCCAAGCGACTCACGAACGCTGAACTATACGGACGGTTGGGCATTCAGCGAAGGATCGTTCCGCGCTGCCCTGACAACGATTGACGATGGCAGTTTGCCCAGCAGTATCAGTTTAATCAGATCGTCGGCGTCCATATTTCGAATCAGCGCGGTCAAACTGCCTGAAGATTCAGCGCGTGATGGTATTATTGTTCGCGGCTGCAACATGAGCGACGAGCCGTTGACGATCACGCTCACGCCCTGGCGAGCCTTCAGCGTGGTGGACGTGGTGCGACTCGATGAAACCGAAACGGGTGGGCGGCTGGCTGTCGAAGCAGACGGATCGATTGAGTTCAAAGCCGCGCCGCATCGTATCCTGACTTTCTGGTTTCACGATTCATTGAACTGATTTCGTAACCCGTTCAAATTAGTAGTGTTTTAGCCTGCATGATGTCGAATAATCACTATGCTGAACTTGACGATTCCGCCCTCGTTGTGCAAGCGCGCGACGACTCCGGCGCATTCGGTGAACTGTATGAGCGGTACGTCAAGAAAATCTACAGCTATATCTACTATCGGACGGGTAACGCGCACGATGCCGAAGATTTGACGGCACGTGTGTTTCATCGCGCGCTGGTACACATCGAAACCTATACCGAACGCGGCATCCCGTTTTCGGCGTGGCTGTACCGTATCGCGCATAATCTGGTCGCAAACTGGCACCGGGATCGGACGCGCCGCAAGGTGATCCCACTGGATGAATTCGTGGCCGCCGGGCTGCGTACCGAAGCGCCCGACGTGATGGCCGAGTCGCAGGAAGAATATGAACGATTGATCGAAGCTGTCCACCGCCTGCCCGAAGAACGTCAGCAGCTTTTACTGCTCAAGTTCGTGGACAAGCTCTCGAATGCGGAAGTCGGCGCGATCATGGATCGAAGTGAGGGCGCGATCAAATCGCTGTATCACCGTACATTACTTGCCTTACGCGACGACCTGACCGCGCGGCAAGCTGAACCAGCGCGACGTGCCAGCGTGCAGCGCCGCCAGGGAAGGGGAATAGGGTAATTTTCGTATGAATGCACCAGACAACGAACTTCGCTTGCAGAATTTGCTGGCCGCTCATCTGGACGCGCTGATCTTCGATGAAGATGCCGATGCTTTGCGGCTTGGCGCTTCGGGCGAATCGCATGAACTGCTGCTGCTGGCGACTCAACTGCACAGCGCACTGAAACCCGTTGAGCCTTCCGCCGAATTCATGACGCGGCTGCGGGCTGAATTTGTGGAGGAAACACCCGGCACGCTCATGCTGCGCTGGCGTACCTTGCCGCCGCGTTACCAGCTTGCCGCCAAAGTGGGTGGATTCACGCTCACCGCCGGGCTAACGGTACTGGCTGTGCGCCGCGCCCTAAACGTTATGTCTGGGGTACGTGCCCGCCAACAGTCCGAACCAGACGCGGCGCTCTCGACAGTCTCCTGATTTATCAACCCCTTACAGGAGTAGACATCGAACCTCGTCAAAACCGACTCTGCTCGAATATTACCCGCAGAAAATAACGCCGCTCCTCGTCGGTCATTGGGCGGGGGCGGCCAAAATCTTCGATATAGCCTGTGAACACATCAACCGTTAACAAGCGCCCCTGATAGATGAACAATTGATCCATGAAGAACCGCTGTTGAAAGTTCTTCTGATCAAAAAACAGATTGCCCAACCCATAGTGAATGAACGCTTCGCCCCCCCGCTCCAGACGGTGAAACTCGAAGGTTTGCGGCGTATGCGCCTGAGTGCCGATCACCACGTCTGCCCCCAAATCGGCCAGTTCGCGGAAATCCAGCTTTTGTTGGCCGAGCGGCGTAAATGACGTAAATTCCTCATATTGCACGCTGACGATCAGCAGGTCGGAGCGTGCCGCCAAATCCGGGATAACCGCGTGTAGCCAGTCCCGATCACAAAAGGCCGCGCCCGGCGATTTTGCGCCGACCAGTGCATAAGCTGGTCCTGCCCAATTGCAGGCCAGCAAAATGATCCGGTTGCCCTGCTCATCAAGTTCGAGCGGTTGGCGCGCCGTTTCCAGTGTTTCACCGCCGCCAATCGTGGCAATGCCCGCCGCACGATAGGCTTGCAGCGTGTGCACGTAGGGTTCTGTGCCGTAGTCCAGGTTGTGATTACCGGTCAATTCCACAACGTTGACACCCAGATAGAGCAGCAGCGGAAAAGCCGAGTCCTTCGTGCAAAATAAATCATACGGAATATCGATCCGATCCGGGGGGCGAATACAGGTCGAATCGAACGATACTTCGTTGCTGATGTGAAAATAATCGGCATGGCGCACATAATCGCGGATGCCATCGCCTGCCCATTGATAACCGTGTTGATCGAACGCATCTGCCGTAAGCCGAGTAATCGCCGTCACACCAGAGAGTAACACGCGCGTCAATTTTTCCGGCTCATAGTCTGGTTGATCGCTAGCGAACGCGAATGGATAATCATCCAAATCGCCATCAAAGGGAAGCTGCTCATCAATCCGCAACAGACGATCTCGTGCGGTAAGTGCATCAAATGGCAGCAGGGTATAGAACATGCGGTTATACCACAAAAACTGGCGCAGTTCTGCCGCCGGGATCACGCGCGTATCTGGCGCGAAAATTACGCCCAATTTGGTCAGTGCATCGAAAGTCGGTTGATCTAACACGAGCGTCACATCGGGTTTGCCGCCGCGCAGTGAGGCTAACCGTTCGTGACTGATTGAGCCTTGCAGACTCGGAAAGCTGACAACAGGCAGGTAGAGACTCAGGCCAATTTTGGCTTTCGCCGGAGTCGTGCCGGACGCATAAATCAACACCAGACCTAAAATCAGACGAGTCGTTCGCACCGAAAATCCTCTGAACTGAGTTAAAATAGCGCACTCTGTTGACGTAATGGATGAAAAGGATACCCCGCGTGACCGATTTATTGGAAGGGTTGAATCAAGAACAAGCCCAGGCCGTTTCCGCGCCGCCCGGCCCGACGCTGGTTGTGGCCGGGCCGGGATCGGGCAAGACAAGCGTCCTCACCCGGCGCGTTGCCTATCTGATTCAGGAGATGGGCATGAAGCCCGGTCAGATCATGGCCGTGACCTTTACCAACAAAGCCGCGCGCGAAATGCAGGAACGGATCGAGCGCATTCTTGGCGAACGGGTACGCGGGGTCACTGTCGGCACATTCCATTCGATTTGTGCGCGCATTTTGCGGCGTGAAGCGGCACAGATCGGCTATTCGCCCAACTATACGATTTACGATACCGACGATCAGATCGCGGTGATCAAACAGGCACTCAGCGAACTGAACATCGATCCGAAGCGTTATTCACCGTACAGCCAATTGAACAAGATCAGCGCGGCCAAGAATGAGTTGATCACGCCCGATCAATATGTCGCGCTAACCCTTGTCGATAAGATGACGCAGCAGGTCTACGCACGGTATCAGCAGCTTTTGCGAATCAGCGCCGCAATGGACTTCGACGATCTGCTGATGCAAACCGTCGTCCTGTTCCGGCAGAACCCGGAGACGCTCAAACGTTACCAGAGCTACTATCGGCATGTGCTGGTTGATGAGTTTCAGGATACGAACACAGCGCAGTATCAACTGGTCAAGCTACTGGCGGGTGGGCATCAAAACCTGTTCGTCGTTGGCGATCCCGATCAATCGATCTATCGCTTCCGGGGCGCGGTGCCGCGCAATGTGCAGGACTTCATCAAGGATTATGCCAACGTCAACCTGATCCGGTTGGGGCAAAATTACCGTTCGCATCAACTGATTTTGGATGCTGCTACCGCCGTGATCCGCCACAATGACGATCACATCCCGATCACGCTGACCGGGCAGCGTTCGCAGGGGCCGCGCATCATCTTTCAAAATCTGATGACCGAAGAGCAGGAAGCAGCCTATATCGTTGAGAAGATCGCACTGTACGTGGCGCAGGGCTACCGTCCGCGTGATTGCGCCGTGATGTACCGCGTCAACGCCCAATCGCGCGCGTTGGAAGAAGCCTTTGTGCGCGCTGGGTTGCCCTATCGGTTGGTGGGTGGCACGCGCTTCTATTCGCGTAAAGAAGTCAAGGATGTGCTGGCTTATTTGCGACTGATTCACAACCCGGATGATGTGGTGAGTTTGCGCCGGGTGATCAACACCCCGCCGCGTGGACTCGGTGATAAGTCGATCCAGCAGTTGGAGACATGGGCGCTTTCGCGTCAGGAGTCGATGTTCGCGGCGATCCGGGCGCTGGCACAGGGCGAACCGGGGCCATTTAGCGCGCGTGCCGAAAAATCACTGGTCGATTTTGCGGCGCTGATCGATACCTGGGATCAGGCCAAAAACACGATGTCAATTGCCACACTGCTGGATGATGTGCTGGCGCGTACTGGCTACCCGGAGTATCTGGCAAGTAATGCCAAAACATCTGACGAAGCCGAAGACCGTACCGAAAACCTAACGGCCTTTCGTGGACTTACGGCAGATTATGGCGATACCAAGCTGAGCGATTTCCTTGAGGAAGTGTCGCTGGTGGCCGATGTGGAAAACCGCGATGATAACGCCGATGCGCCGACGCTGCTCACGCTGCACGCCGCCAAAGGCCTGGAGTTTGGCGTGGTGTTCATCGCCGGATTGGAGGAAGGGACGTTACCGCATCAACGCGCCCTGGATGATGAGGAGCAAATGTCCGAGGAGCGCCGCCTGATGTACGTTGGCATCACGCGCGCCAAAGACGTGCTGCACCTGAT
>JBBSEU010000340.1:0-5457 GCA_038239365.1 Aggregatilineales bacterium | reverse complement strand
TTGGCTATGCCGCCTGGGTCAATGGTGGCTACAGTCTGGCCGAAGATCAATTCAAACTTGCCACGTCGGTCAACCCGCGCCTCACCTATCCATACTTTTTGCTGGCGGGCTTTTACGTCAGTCGCCAGGGCAAAGTTGGCGATGGCAACGCGATGATCGATCTGGCCGTTGCGCGTTACGATCAGGTACTTTCCATCGACAAAAAGAATGTCAAAGCCTATACCCGAAAATGCGCGGCCTATTTTAATATGGGCAGCAATGACGATGCGTTGACCAGTTGCAAGAGCGCCACCAGTCTTGACCCGCAGTACACCGAAGCCTGGAAATGGCAGGGACAGGTCTGGTACAACAAACGCGACTATGAAGACGCGATTCTTGCCTTTGAAAAATGCCAGAAACAGGAAAATGAGGCCGTTTCAGCGGGCGCCATCAAATCGACGGATCGACTCCCGGAATGCTGGTATCTGCTGGGCTTAGCACATTACTTGTTGGGCGATTGCCAGAAAGCCTACCCGATCTTCAACGAAGTTCTCAGCTTCACCGATAATGAACAGGCCATTCGGCTGACACGGCAGGGCATCAACGGCTGTGCCAGCAAACAGCCCAACTTCGTCACACCAACGCTCATCCCAACCCGAACGCCGCTGCCCGAACCGATTAGATGACGGAGAGGCGCACGCATGTATTTACGCACCCCCAAACGCTACACGGCAAAAGGCAGCAAGCGCCCGCTCATTTCGCTGCGCTGGTTGTGGCTGTATTTGCTGGCACCAGTGGTGGTGATCAGTGCGGCGCTGGCCTGGGACTACCGCGCCGATCTGAGCCAGGCGATCAACATTGCCGCCAACAAGCTGCCGATTCCACGCCCTTTCGCGCCGACAGCTACCGCCACGCTGCCACCGACAGACCTGGTAGCGCGCATTAACCAAACGTTGGAAAGCGGCAGCATCAACGATGCGCTGGATGCAATGCGCGCCTACAGCGATAGTGTGCCTAACGAGACGAAATGGCACGCCACCTTAGCTCAGACGTTGATCATGCGCGCACATGGTGACTCGGCCTTGATCAATCGGGCACGACAGGCGGGGCTGGCCGCCATCAATGCAAATCCGGAAGCCGTCGAAGGCTGGGTGAGTTATGCGCTGGTGCTGGATTGGGCCGATCAATCGCAGCAGGCGCTCAGTTATGCCTTGCGTGCCAAAGACATGGGCGACTCGACGGGCATGAGTAGTGCGGTGTTGGCCGGTATTTACTTCACATTGGGTGATATAAAACAGGCATCTACACTGGCGGATGAAGCGATTAAGACAAACCAAAATCTGGCCTATGCCTATTATGTCAAAGGGCAGATCGCGCTGGGCTTGGGCAACGCCAAAGACGGCATCGACTACTATCGTCAGGCATGGAATATCGCCAAAGCCGATCAGACCCAGTGGGGCGGCTATATTGTGGAACATTTAGCGCCTCTGTATAGCGCCAATAACCAGACTGATCAGGCGATCAGTCTGCTAACGGATGCTGTCCAACGCGACAAAGATTACCCGGTGCTGGAAAATAGATTGGCGCAGGTTCACTTTGGCAATGGCGATTATGTCAAATCCGGCGAAGCGGCACAAAAGTGTATTGATATTGATCGGGACTATGCCCCTTGTCATATATGGCTGATGCGTCTCGAATACATTGACAAGCAGTGGGAGCGCGCGGCACAGTCAGCACAACGCGCCATTGATCTGGGGTCACAGGAGACAGCGCCCTTTTACTGGGGGGGCTTGGCCTATGTATCTTTGAACCGCTGCCCGGATGCGATCAAATTGTTCAACGGCGGATTCGCCATTGCGGAACGCCTCAAAGATGATAGCCGCAAGAGAGCTTTTGCGGACGCGCTCCGGGAATGCGGAATCGTAACCGATAACACGCCGTTAACCACGCCTGAACCGACCCTTGCACCAACGGCAAAAGTTAATGGTCCGACGGCCAAAGCTACCGCCACGCCGAAAAAGAAGTAGCAGCTACTTCAATTCGCCTGCCAGCAGTTTATAGACAACGCGCGTCACCGCCGTTGTGACGAATGTATAGACGTGATATGCTGTTAGCCGCTTGACGTGGTAGATCAGCGGCAATTGAGTCGGCCATGCGCGCAATCCCACAATCGGAGCGAAAACTTCATCGGCCAGCCACAGCCGCACGCCATACCAGAAGCCGCCTGCAATGTCTCGCCAGCGGGTGCTGGTGCGTGTGCCACCATAAGCGCCGCCCGCCATCAACCCGTAACCGAGTTGGAGCGCCTGGGCAAGCTGCGAAACGGTATCCTCATCGGGGCTACTGCCGCTGACTTTCTCATAAATCTGCTTGCCGACAGCGCGAGTCGGCGGTTCGCCGGTGGGTGTATCTGGAAACAACGTTGGCGTGATGTACAGCCAGTATTGACGCGCCGCCGCGATACCCACAACTCCGCCGATCAAACCCGCCGCTAATCCGATCCGTCGATCCGGGACTCCGTCACTACTCATCGACTGCTTGATTAAATCTTTCATCGAATGTTTACACTACTCCACATAATTGCGCTGGATAAGATGTTAAGCAAAAGTCAGGCCGACTCAATCAAACCAGTCAAATAACGGCGGTTTCCTCATAAATGCCGAACACTTCGCGCAGCACATCCATCATTTCTTGCAGTGTGACGTAGGCTTTGGCCGCATCCAGCAAATAAGGCATCACGTTTTCCGAACCCTGTGCTGCTTGCCGTAACGCATTCAGCGTCACGCCGACACGCTCATTATCGCGTTCCTGTCGCAGGGTTGCCAAACGCGCAAGCTGCCGTTGATAACCTTGCGGATCCATTTGTAAAATCGGAATTTCGGGCGCGCGCTCCTCGTTGAAGTCGTTCACGCCCACAATCGTTCGTTTGCGTTGATCGATCTCCTGCTGATACCTGAACGCCGAATCTGCAATCTCCTGCTGGAAAAAGCCCGCCTGAATCGCGTTCAGCACGCCGCCGAAGTCCTCCACGCGGCGCATGTAACGGTACACTTCGGCTTCCATATCGTTTGTCAGTTTCTCGATAAAGTAGCTTCCGCCCAGTGGATCAATCGTGTTCGTGACGCCGCTTTCGTGTGCGATGATCTGCTGCGTGCGGAGTGCCAGCGTGACGGCGTGTTCACTGGGCAAAGCCAACGCTTCATCCATGCTGTTCGTGTGCAAACTTTGTGTCCCGCCCAACACCGCTGCCAACGCCTGAATCGCCACCCGTACCAGATTAATTTCGGGCTGCTGCGCGGTCAAGCTGACTCCCGCCGTCTGTGTGTGAAAACGCATCAGCCACGAGCGCGGGTCTTTTGCCCCAAACGTTTCGCGCATTTCGCGTGCCCAGATGCGACGTGCCGCACGCAGTTTGGCAATCTCCTCAAAAAAGTCGTTATGCACATTGAAGAAAAAGGATAGACGCGGCGCGAAATCATCAATATCAAGGCCGCGTCGCAACGCCCAACGCACATACTCGAAACCATCAATCAGCGTGAAGGCCAATTCCTGCGCCGCCGTGCTGCCCGCTTCACGAATATGATAGCCGCTGATGCTGATCGTGTTCCAGGCGGGCATATGCCGTGCGCCAAACTCAATCGTATCGGTCACAAGACGCATTGACGGCTCTGGCGGAAAAATAAATTCTTTTTGCGCGGTAAACTCCTTGAGGATGTCGTTTTGCAGCGTGCCGCGTAAGCGATCCATCGGCACGCCCTGTTTTTCCGCCGCCGCAATATAGAACGCCCAAACGATGGCCGCCGGACTATTGATGGTCATCGACGTGCTGACCTCGGCCAGCGGGATGCCATCAAACAGGATTTCCATATCCCGCAATGAGGACACCGCAACGCCACACTTACCAAATTCGCCCAGGGCTTCGGGCGCGTCGGTGTCATAGCCCATCAGCGTTGCCAGATCGAACGCGACGGATAAGCCCATATTGCCCTGACTGAGCAGATATTTGTAGCGGGCGTTCGTTTCTTCTGCCGTTCCGAACCCGGCGAACATTCGCATCGTCCACAGCTTGCCGCGATGCCCCGTCGCATGAACGCCGCGCGTGAACGGATATTCGCCGGGAAAGCCGAGATCGTGTTGATAGTCAAAATCGGGAACATCCAGCGGCGTGTACAGGCGTTCAACCGGAGTGCTGGAAGTTGTGGTAAATTCGGCCTGACGTTCGGGCATTCTGGCGGTTGAAGGGTGCAGGGTTTGGTTCGCCCATTGTTCGTGTGCGGTCTTTATCTTGTCGAGTTGATCCTGATCGAACATGCTTCATCCCTTTCAATCGCGTTGCATAACAAACGTTAGTTTTTATTATAGCGGATCATCAGTGTCAGGGAGCTACCATGCTGCATTCTTTATTCGATTTGACCGGACGACGTGCGCTCGTGACAGGTGGTAACGGCGGGATAGGTCGGGCAATGGCGCAAGCCCTTTATGAAGCGGGCGCAGAATTGGCACTTATTGCGCGTTCAGCAAGCGTGATCGAGACCGCACAAGGGATCGAAGCCGGGCGCAAAGTGATCGCGGTGCAGGCTGATCTGGCAAATCGGGCTGAGTTGACGCGTGGTTTTGAGGAAGCCGTAACCCGATTAGGCGGCGTTGATATTCTGGTCACGGCGCATGGCATCGTCACCCCCGGCGACTCGGTAGATTTCGATCTGGCGGCCTTTGATAAAACGATGGAAGTGAATCTGACTTCGGTTTTCGAGTTGTGCCAATTAGCTGGTAAACACATGCTGGCACAGGGTAGCGGCAAGATCATCAACCTGGCCTCGGTACTCACTTTTTCGGGCGGCTATCGGGTGGCGGCGTATGCGGCCAGCAAAGGTGCAATTTCCCAACTGACAATGGCACTGGCGAATGAGTGGTCAGGCAAGGGCATCAATGTGAACGCGATTGCGCCCGGCTATATCAAAACGGAGTTCATTCCGCACATCTGGAAAGACCCGGAACGCCACGACCAAATCCTCGCACGCATCCCGGCGGGACGCTTGGGCGAACCGGATGATCTCAAGGGCGCAACTGTATTTCTGGCGTCGCACGCATCGGATTACGTACATGGCGTGATCCTGCCCGTCGATGGCGGCTGGGTATCGCGCTAGCACGGTCATGCTGGATATAATCAACAAACAATACAGCGATGGAGAATTGGCATGACAGCAGGCACTCTCAGCGATACCCAGAGCCAGACGGCTGAGCGGCTCGATAGATTACAACAACGGCTGCGTTCGGCGGGCTACGACGCGGCGGCGCTTGTCCCCGGTCCAACGATGACTTACGTCACGAACCTGAGTTATCACCTCAGCAAGCGCCCGCTGATCGTGATCATCCCGGCAGAGGGCGAACCGGGCGTGATTGTTCCATCGTTGGAGATGCAGCGTATCACCGATGAACCGCCCTTTCCGCTCAAGTTTTTCACGTACAACGATGATG
>JBBSEU010000339.1:0-5482 GCA_038239365.1 Aggregatilineales bacterium | reverse complement strand
CTTTATCGTGGTCAACTTCGCCTATGGATACATAAAATTGCGTTTCGGCCTGTTCGCCAGTTGGACGTGTCAGGTGGTCGTAAATTTGCTGCTGTTGTTTGCAACACGCTATTTATAGGTCGTCTCATTAACAAACCTTAAAAATGGTGTGTTAGACTCCCACCGAGTATAAAATCTTTAGGAGGTCTGATGCAGCGGCAACGACTGAGCGAATTTGTCAGGCGTATAGTCAGTTTTCGCACATTTCTCATCCCTGCCCTCATCCTTGCCCAACTGTTTATTTTTTCATCAAGGCTCAACAACTCACCACTCATCTTTGGCGTTAGCCGTGTTTCTGCGGTTGGATCATGCGGTCTGGCCTTTGATCCGATCTACAATATTCAAGGGACTGGTGCATCGGCGGCGTTGACCGGCACGCGCACCACAGAAGGTGTCGTGGTGGGTACGTTTCAGGGATCAACAAGACTGAGTGGCTATTTCATTCAGGATCCGATAGGTGATGGCAACACGACCAGTTCAGATGGTATTTTCATCTACGATCCGAACACGATCCTGAGTGTGACGAACGGTCAAAGTGTGCGCGTTACCGGGGTCGTTTCGGAGTTCAACGGCCTGACCGAGATCACGGCCTCGGCGGTAGAACTGTGCAGTGCGAACACCCCAACGCCGATCACGCCTGTAAACGTAACACTGCCTTTTACCAGTGCGACACAGGCCGAACAATACGAAGGGATGCTGGTCACGTTTTCGCAAACGCTGACCGTCAGCGAAACCTATAGCCTGGGGCGTTACGCGGAATTGACGCTCTCCAACGGACGTTTATTTGTGCCGACCAACATCACGACGCCCGGTGCAGCCGCCGTCGCGCAGGAAACGGCCAACCAGCTTAACCGGATCGTGCTGGATGACGGCAGCAACAAACAAAACCCCGATCCGATCCTGTTCCCCGGCGGCGCGTTGAGTGCCTCGAACACGCTCCGCAGCGGCTATACTGTGACCGGACTCACCGGTGCGTTGAGCTACAGCTTCGGCGTGTATCGGATCGAAGTAGCGACTTCACCGACGTTTGACGCCACTGCGAACCCACGCCCATCGAGTCCAAATCCAGGTGGCACACTGCACGTTGCGGCGGCCAATCTGCTCAACTACTTCAACGGCGATGGCATGGGCGGCGGTTATCCAACACCGCGCGGTGCTGAAACGCTCGTGGAATTCAATCGGCAGCGCGGCAAGACGATCCCGGCACTGTTAGCATTAAACGCCGACATTATTGGCGTGATGGAACTTGAAAACGATGGCGATGGCGCGAATAGTGCCGCCCAAGATTTGCTCAATGGTCTGAACGCGGCCACCGCACCCGGCACTTATGCGTTCATCGCTGATCCGG
Organism: Aggregatilineales bacterium; assembly: GCA_038239365.1. GTDB lineage: Bacteria > Chloroflexota > Anaerolineae > Aggregatilineales > UBA2796 > JBBRMW01. Next base: position 4,095 of record JBBSEU010000339.1, on the reverse strand, counting down.
CTACAGGTGTCGGCACGGACGCGATTCACGTCAAATTGTTCTATAAGCCAGCCAGCGTGACGCCTGTTGGTGCATCTTTGTCCGATGCGAACGCGATCTTTGAGCGTTTCCCGGTGGCACAAACCTTCACTCAGAACTCAAATGGCGCAAAGTTCAGCGTGATCGTCAATCACTTCAAATCGAAAGGTAGCTGCCCGACGGCAGGCGATCCGAACGTCGATCAGAACGACGGCCAAAGCTGCTGGAATCCGAAGCGTGTGCAGCAGGCCACCGAGTTGTTATCGTTCATCCAAACGGTGAAAACTGCCAGTAGCGATAGCGATGTGCTGGTTATGGGCGATTTGAATGCCTACGCGAAGGAAGACCCGATCACAACACTGAAAAATGGCGGCCTGATCAATGAGGTGGAGCGGCTCATCACCAATCCGTACTCGTATGTCTTTCAGGCCGAAGCGGGCTACCTTGACCATATGATCACGACGGCCAGCCTGGATACACAGGTGGCAGGCGTGGTGGAATATCACAACAACGCCGATGAGCCAACGGTACTGGACTACAACACAAACTTCAAATCCGCCGGACAGATCACCAGTTTGTATAATGCTGATCCGTATCGCGCCTCCGATCACGATCCGCTGGTGATCGGGTTGAATTTGTCTGCGTCAGCAACACCGACTACAACATCCACGACTACCCCGACCATGACGCCAACCCTCACCCGGACTGTGACGCCCACGCTCACCACAACCGCTACGGCCACAACACAGCCCGCCGCGCGCCCGGACACAATTGGCATTTACTTCAACGGCACGTTCTACCTGCGAAATACCAACACATCGGGCTATGCAGACATCACTGTGACCTATGGCAATCCTGGCAACCTGCCCGTTGTAGGCGATTGGAACGGCGATGGGATGGATACGATTGGTATTTATATCAACGAACTGGGCGTGTTTTTGCTGCGCGATTTGAACACATCCGGCGATCCGCAATATGCCTTCGTTCTGGGCAATCCCGGTGATGAGCCGATTGCAGGCCGATGGGACTCGGCGATGCTGGGCAGTGGAGCGGGGGTGTATCGCCCTTCGAATGGTTTGCTGTTCGCGCGGCGCATCCTGTCCAGCGGCTTTGCCGATTACACGATGGTGCTTGGCAACCCCGGCGATCATGGTATCGCGGGCGACTGGGACGGAAACGGTTATGACAGCATTGGCGTATTCCGTCCGGCTGATACGCGTTTCTATCTGGCGAACGCGATGGGCGGCACGACTACTACGCCCGCCATTATCTTTAGCGACTACGATTTTGCGTTTGGCCCCGCCAGTGCAGTGCCCGTCGCGGGTGACTGGACAGGCAGCGGCACAACGCATGTTGGTTATGTGCTGAACGGCATTTTCTATCTGAAAAACACCTTTACCAGCGGTGCGCCGGATTTGACGTTTCCGTATGGTGTGCCGGGCGCATTGCCCGTTGCCGGGAAATGGACTCCGGGCACTGCTCCAAAACCGATCAACGTCATCGCCATACCTGCTACGCCTAAGCGCACAGTCACATCTGCGCCGGGGGGCAACGGCACATTCGATTGATTGACCTAGCCTTTCAATTTCCAGGGCAGTCCCGCCACTAGTAAGTACACTTCATCGGCGGCCAATGCTAATCGCTGATTGGCCGCTCCAAGCGCATCTCGATACAGCCGCCCTAACCGATAGGGCGGCACAATCCCCATCCCCACCTCATTACTGACCACGATCCAGGTTGAATTGGCTGATTTTTGTAACTCGATCAATGGCTCAACTTCGGCAAACACGACGGCGTTAGCGTCCTGCTGATCACAATTTTCAGGATCGGGCAACGTTAACAGGGCGTTGCTGGCTAACAGCGTTACGCAGTCGAGCAGAACAACGGCAAGCAATGGCATATCATGTAACCGATCAGCAACATGATCCGGGGCTTCGAGCGTTTGCCAACCGCGTGGACGCTGACTCTGATGCGTTCTGATACGTTCGCGCATTTCGTCATCGAAGGCTTGCGCCGTCGCCACATACAGGACGCTTTCGCCGCCGATCTGGTGTGCCATGCGCTCGGCGGTGCTGCTTTTGCCGCTGCGTGCGCCGCCCAGAAGTAGAATGAGTTTGCTTGGCTGAGACAATTGAGTTTACCTTTGGAATTATGGTGTATAGTTATTCGATGAAACGTAGTTGAGGCATTCAGCAATGGAAGCGCAAGCTGTCGCACTCGAACGGCGATTATTTACGGTAGACGAATACGAACGGTTGGTAACGGTAGGCATCCTTACCCAGGATGATCGAGTCGAATTGCTGGAAGGTGAGATCGTCAACATGAGTCCGATTGGCGCGCCCCATGCCGGGCTTGTCACGCAACTAAACGCCCTGTTGAACCGCCTGCTTGGAGATCGTGCGCTGATTAGCGTTCAAAGCCCAATACGACTCTCCAATACCTCTGAACCGCAGCCCGATCTGGTTGTTTTGCGCCCACGCCCCGATTTTTATAAAGGCGCTCACCCAAATCCCGCCGATGTATTGCTCTTGATTGAAGTAGCCGATAGCACACTGGCAATAGACAAAGGGATCAAAGTGCCGCTGTATGCACGCGGCATGATCCCCGAAGTCTGGGTGATCGATGTGAATGGTCAGCTCGTCTGGCAGTATCTTCAACCGGGCGCGACAGGTTATCAAATCGCCAAACCATTTGGCAAAGGTGATACATTGAGCGCCGCCGCACTGACGGGTGTTTCGCTGAACATTAACGATTTATTCGCCTAAACCGTCGCGGCGATCAGACAAAGTGTTTCCAGCAGTTCACAAGTTGCGCCGTAAATATCGCCCGTCAAACCACCGCCGAGCCGCCGCGCTGCCCAACGTGAAAACAGGACGGCAAATACCCCGCCCGTAATAATCCAGATCAGCGTGCGCCATTCGATGAAGATCACGGGCACTAGCCACAAGACTGCAAGCCACACTCGGTTTGTACCCTGACGATAAGCATTGCCCATGCCGCCACTACGCGCCGACGGAAATAGCATCATGGGCAAGAGCATCAACGTTCGGGCAATGGGCGGGATGATCAACAGCGAAACCGGATCGCGCAAGCTGATCAGTGCTGCGAATTTAGCGAACAAAACCAGCACGACTCCGATTACGCCAAATGATCCGGCACGCGGGTCTTTCATGATCTCCAAACGACGTTCTGCGGAAACGGTGGCGAGCAATCCATCGCACCTATCGATCAGGCCGTCGAGGTGCAGTCCACCAGTCAACCATACCCAAACGATCAGGGTCAACGCGGCCACGACCAGCGGCGGAAACAACCGACTTGACAACCACCACAAGCCATAAACCAATGCGCCGATGATCCAGCCCACCGCCGGAAACCAGATCAACGCGCGGCCAGCCTGCCAATCGGCCTCTACCCACCAGGCACGCGGCACCGGGATTATGCTCAACAAACCAAGCGCCCCGCCAAAATCGCGCCGCATTGTCGCTTAGAACTCGATTCCGGCCTGCGCCAATATGCCCTGATCGTCATACGGGTGTTTGATCTGTTTCATCTCCGTAACCAGATCAGCATAGTCGATCAACTCCGGGAGCGCGTCACGTCCGGTGAAGATGATATGCAGCATCGGCGGCTTGTTCGCTTCGAGCCAGGCGCGTACCTCTGCGAAGTTTATCCAACCATATGAGAAACAGTAGGTGATTTCGTCCAGGATCACCACGTCGTATTGGCCGCTGGCGATCTTTTCTTGCGCCAGTTCCCAGCCATGCCGGGCTTTAGCGCCGCTCTCGTCCAGGTCTTTGCTCAACCAGGTGAAGCCGTCACCGCTGCTCAGGATTTCGATGCCCATCTTTTTGGCGGCTTTGTGTTCACCGAAACTGGCGTCCTCGTTCTTGATGAACTGAATCACGCACACTTTCATGTTGCGTCCCCAGGCGCGCGTCATCACGCCGAGCGCCGCCGTCGTTTTGCCCTTGCCATTACCGGTGTTAACGATCACCAGCCCCTTCTTGATGGGTTTGTGCAGTTTATCGCTCATGTGCTCGTTTGCTCCACTTCAATAGACGATACTATCGACAACTT
>JBBSEU010000338.1:0-5524 GCA_038239365.1 Aggregatilineales bacterium | reverse complement strand
GCTTCGGCTACGCGCTCACCAGCTTGGTCAGTCGTTATATGCCGTGCACCACGCTTTATTTAGCGACTATTTACGGGCTGAACTTCAGTGTCCGCATATCCCGGCTTTTTCAACTATCTAAAGCGAAAGTCCTGAGGATAAGTATTGGGCCTGGCAGATCAAATCCATTGAAGTCCAGTGATCGGCTCGCTTTCGATGATCGCTGACCAGCCTTTGCCGAGGAAAGACAACCCATTATGAGTTATCTGAGTGGCGATTCTCAAGTTGCCCAACCCGAAACACGGCACGGATTACGCCGTTTTCTAAACATCTCACCACAGGTTGCAATCGTGAGCGTCGTTGCTCTGGTGCTGCTGTTCGCGGTGCTATTTCTGGCACGTATGGTGATCCTCCAGGTACAGGAGACGGACAGGCTGCTAGCCTATAATTACTATGACGAGCAGCGCGTCATGTTTCAGTTGGATCACGAAATGTTGAAGCTGCTGGCTATTTTTGCCCAACCCATCGAGGCGTTCGAAGCGGAAGCGGCACAGACCCAGGTCGGTTTAGTGGACAGCCGTCTATATGTGCTGAACCTGCCCTATGTGCAACAAGCACTGCCGCCTGAATTGCTCGAAAAAGCGCGGTCTATTCAGAAACAGTGGAATGCGTTCAAGCCGCAAATTCAAAACTGGATAACAGACCCGACAAACGCTGATCTGCAAGCGGAAATTCGCAAAACGACACGGGAAATCGAGCTACAGGCAACCGAAACTGAAGTCCTTTATCAACAAACGCACGCGCTGGCTGTGTTCCAGTTTGTGCGTGCCAACCAACTCTTGCTGCTGGCCTTTGGCGGCGGCGCGCTGGCCTTACTGCTGTTCGTGATGATCGTTGCGGTGATCTTTTATCGTTATGCCCGGCAAAGTAAAGAGGCCGAGGCGGCACGCGAAGCCAACCGTCTTAAAGATCAATTTCTGGCCGTGATGAGCCATGAACTCCGCACGCCCTTGAACGCAATCATTGGCTTTTTGGGCGTGATGAAGATGATGGGCAAACTCGATACTCAGGCGACGCACATGGCGGATCGGGCACGTGCCAATGCTGAGCGATTACTGGCACTCATCAATGATATTCTGGACATCAGCAAAATCGAATCCGGGCAATATGAGCTAATTCCATCCTCAATCGACCTGCGAAAAACTGTCGAACGCTGGCAGTCGCAAATGGAAATTCTTGCGAAGCAAAAAGGCGTTGAGTTCACCGTCAAAATTGACAATCAACTGCCTGATATGATTTACGTTGACGAAGACGCTCTCACGAAGGTGACCACCAACCTTCTGGCAAATGCCTTCAAGTTCACAGAAAAGGGATCGGTAACGCTCGATCTGAAGCGTCACGGTTCATCGGCCTGGACGATCTCAGTCACCGATACCGGGATCGGTATTCCAGAAAATGCCAGGGCGCTTGTTTTTGAAAGTTTTCGACAGGTAGATGGCTCGATTCGGCGGGCGTATGGCGGCACCGGGCTTGGACTGTCCATCGTGCAGCGTTTATGTACCGTGATGAAAGGCTCAGTTCAGCTTCAGAGTACCGTCGGTGAAGGCAGCACCTTCATCGTTCAGTTGCCGCTGGAAAGTGTGCCTGTGGCCGCCGTCGAAAAGGATGCCAAGCCAAAGGTTGAGAATGCAATCCCCGCCTGGACTGAGTAGCCGAAAAATGGTTGAAATCTTTGTCTTGCACACTGTAAGGACGTTGAAGTGAACATTCCGCCAAATATTCTGAGGGGTTGGTCTGTGGTCGTCATTGACGATGAGCCGGACAGCCTTGAAATCGCCTCTATCCTGTTGCAGATGCACGGCGCGAACGTGCTAACTGCCGAAAATGGACGGACTGGGCTGGAACTGATCAAAACATCTGCCCCGCGTTTCATCATCAGCGATCTGTCTATGCCGGAAATGAGCGGTTGGCAGCTTCTTGAAGCACTCAAGCTGGGAGATCGCAAACTGTCGGCTATCCCGATTATCGCGCTGACGGCGCACGCCATTCCAAGTGATCGCACGCGGGCGCTGGCAATGGGTTTTCACAACTATCTGACCAAACCGCTGCAACCTGAGACATTTATTCAACAGTTGCTAACACTTCTGGTTGACGAAATCCCGGAACTGAAAGCATCCTTAAAGGTAAAATGATATGCCATCGACCAATGATAAGCACATCCTGGTTGTTGAAGATGAGCCGGATGGCCGGGAGATTATCAGCGCATTATTGAATCATTTCGGCGTCAATGCCGATCTTGCCCCGGATGGTGAACAGGCACTTGATCTGCTGGCTGATCATCACTATGACGCGGCGGTGATTGACCTGATGCTCCCCGGCATTGACGGTTTGGAGTTGATACAGGTTATCCGCAGCACACCCCATATTGCCGCTCTGCCCTGTATTGCCGTGACGGCTTATCATACCTCCAAGATCAAAAAAGACGCCAAAGATGCTGGCTACAATGCTTTCTACCCTAAGCCGCTCGACGACAGCGCCTTCTTTGCGGAACTCACGCGCATTTTGAGCTAGTTGATCCAGGCTCACTTACCCAGAAATTTCCAGGCTACTTTTGCGCCTTCCAGCAGCAGTTTGGCATCGTTGGCGGCAGTCACGAACTGAAAACCCGCACTGACCCATTCCGAAACATCTACCTCGGCGGAAATCCCGGCGATCTTGTGCGTTTTCTGGCAGGCCTCAAGAACGCGCATGATCGCGTCCATGTGCGGCGGCGTCCATAGATCGACAGCCATTGAGCGTGCCAGATCATTCGGGCCGATCCAGCAGCCATCTACGCCTTCAACGGACAAAATAGCTTCGGCCTGTTCAACCGCCGTCGCCGACTCGATCTGCACGGCCAGGAACACCTGATCATCACTCCAGCTTTGGTAATCTGCGCCCAGATGCACGGCCAGCAGCGCCCCCGAAGATCGCCCGCCGCGTGGTGGGTAGCGCACGGCATGAGCAGCCGCACGCGCTTCTTCAACCGAATTGACCATTGGCACGATGATACCCAGCGCGCCCCGATCCAATAAGCGGCCTATCGCGTAATAATCATTCTGACTGACGCGCGCCATCGGCACGGCAGAGCCTAGCATAATGTACCGAAACGCATCCAGCGAACTATCATCATCCCAACGGCCATGCTGATTATCAACCAGTACGAAATCGAAGCCCGCCCGCGATAACAACTCGGCAGCGAAGGGCGATCCCAGGCCAACGCTCACGCCGATAGCTGCTTCGCCATTGAGCATCTTCTGTTTGGCTGTATTAAAATTGTGAGTAAGCAAGATTTTTCCCTTAAAAAATTTTCCGCGCTACGATCAACGAGCATAACCTTAGCACAATCTACCGTTTTTAGAACACCCATCATCCACAAACTAATAATTTTACATTCTCGTTAAGCCTGGGGATTGAGTCCCAGCCACGACTACATACCGCCGAATCATGCGCCACGCGCCCCAGTCGATCAGCAGCGCACACGTCGCAAACAGCCCGATCAGCGTAAACATGGCCGGGAGCAGCAAGGACAATACGACTGGCAGCACTGCTAAAACGCTCAACAACAGCGACCACAGCGCATGACCAAAAGCCAGCCGCACCGCCGTATCCAGCAGTTTCCGCAGCGGCATCTCGAACATGACCAGCAGCGGCCACAGGTACAAGTTGATCATTAAGGTAATGATCGCCAGAAATAGGGTCATGGCTTGCGAAAGGCGTGTTAGTGTTTGAGACTCATCCATGCGCCCGAATATGGAAAAATTCGCCACAATCAGGCCAACGATGATCAGATCGATCACGAAGATCAGGGTACTTTTGCGCCAGTGCTGGCGGAACGCCCCGAAAAAAACAGCAAACGGTTCAGTCGATTTACCCTGAACCCAGGGCGCGAATACGGCAAATAAGCCCGCCGTTGCAGCGGGCATCGTCACAATCGGCAGTGAACAGAATATCCACAACAGATTTGCCAGGATGAAGGTGCTGATCTTATCGAAGACGGCGAAAAAGCTGGCGGCATCACCGTCTCGATAACGCTGCATAAAGTCGAATTAGCCCTTCAAACCCGTTGTGGCGATTCCTTCAACCAGATAACGCTGGAAGAAAATAAAAATGACGAACACCGGCACGAGTGACAGGCCAAGCATCGCAAAAATCGCGCCCCAATCCGTTGCGCTGGACGGATCGGCAAACGAGCGCAGCGCCACCGAAATTGTGTAAAGCCGGGGATCGTTCAGGTAAATCAACGGTTGCAGAAAATCTTCCCACGTCCAGTAGAACGAAAAGATCGCGGCAGTGATGAGCGCGGGTTTCAGGTTTGGAAGGATAATCTGAAAGAAAATGCCGCGCCGCGTGCAGCCATCGACCATTGCCGCTTCATCCAGATCGAACGGAATGCCCCGGATGAACTGCACAATCATAAAGATGAAAAACGCATCACCACCGAGTCGCGGGACAAGCAGCGGCAAGAAGGTATTCAGCCAGTTGAGTTTGCTGAAAATAATGTACTGCGGGACGATCAATATCTGGCTGGGCAGCATCAGCGTTAGCAGCATCAGCGTAAACCAGATCGTCTTGCCCCGGAAGCGTACCCGCGCAAAGCCATAAGCGATCAGTGCCGAAGACGTGACCGCAAATATCGTCGCCACGCTGGCGTAAATAAACGAATTCTTGTAGAACACGGCGAACGAAATGCCGCCAAAACCAGCCCAGCCATTCGCATAATTTTCAAAATGCAGCTTGGAAGGGAGCAGCGAATTGACCGTCGTCCAGATTTCGTCCTGCCCTTTAAGCGAACTGCCAAACAGCCACAGAATCGGGTAGAGCATGATGAACGAGACGATGATCACACCGCCATGATACAAAACGCTGTTCAGCCGCTGCCGATTGCGCTTGCTGATTTTGAGGGCTTCGGTTTGTAGGACGAGCGGTTGTGCAGTTGCCATTGATCTAGCCCTCCTTGTTTTCGTAAAATACCCACAGTGACGAGAGCTTGAAGGCAATCGCCGTCAGTACCCCGATGATCACCAGCAGCACCCAGGCCATCGCCGACGCATAACCTAGCTCGTTGCTGTTAAATGCACGCTGATACAGGTATAGCGAATAAAACAGGGTTGTATCAAGCGGTGTTCCGCCCGTGATGATGAATGCCTGCGTGAAGACCTTAAAGCCGCCAATAATCTGCATGATCAGGTTGAAGAAAATAATCGGCGTCAGCAGCGGCAAGGTAATCCGAACGAATTTGCGCCAACTGTTCGCGCCGTCAATGGCGGCAGCTTCGTAAAGTTCCGCCGGAATCTGCTTTAGCCCGGCCAAAAAGATCAACATCGGTGAGCCGAACTGCCAGACTGAGAGCAGCACCAGTGTCCAGATCGAGGTTTGCGGGTTGCCTAACCAGTTCGTCGGTGGCAAGCCCAGGCCAACCACCAGGGCATTAATCAGTCCCTGACTGCCAAATAACTGCCGCCACATGACGGCTACTGCGACACTACCGCCGATGATCGATGGT
>JBBSEU010000337.1:0-5591 GCA_038239365.1 Aggregatilineales bacterium | reverse complement strand
TGATAGCGCCGACCGTGATACCTTGTAAAAAATACCGTTGGAAGGCCAGGAAAATACCAATAGTCGGCAGGGCCGCCAGCGTGGAAGCGGCCATCACCAAGCCGTAGTCGATCCACTGTCCTTGTAGGGTAGGCAGCCCTACCGGAATCGTGAACATCTGCGGATCGTTGAGGACGACCAGCGGCCAGAAAAAATCGTTCCAACTGGCGACAAATGTAAAGATCGCCAGCACGGCCAAGCCGGGCTTGACCAGCGGCAAGATGATGCGCCAATAAACGCCAAATTCGCTGCACCCGTCGATCTTACCTGCGTCGATCAGCTCGGTGGGCAGGGTCTTGATCGTCTGGCGCAGCAAAAAGACTCCGAATGCGCTGAAACTGCTGGGAATGATCAACGCCCAATATGTATTGAGCAGATGAAAGTTTCTGAATATCAGGAAGACGGGGATGACCACCACGAAAAATGGCACCATGATCGTGCTGATCAAGACACCAAACAGGAGCCGAGCACCCGGAAACGTTTTCTTGGCAAAGATATAACCGTAAAAAGAACTGATAAACAGGCTCAAGAGGGTGTTCGTGCCAGAGACAAAGAGGCTGTTGAGCAGCCAACGTGGGAATAGGCCGCCGGAAAACAATCGCTGGTAATTCTCGAAGGTGAGCGGATTGGGCAGCAATGCGGGCGGCATTCGTAATAAAGTCACCACGCGCGTAAAGGAGATCGAAGTCATCCAGAACAGCGGCATGATTGACAGCCCTGCCCAGACCAGCAGTAGGGTAAACGCCACTACTGCCCCGCACCCGATACGCCGGGTGCCGATGGTGAGCGGCTGAGAAACGGCGGCACCTGGCTTGGCTATTATCGACACGGCTCAATACTCCACATCGTCGGACAGGAATCGGAAATAGAGAACGGTGATCACCAGCAGAAGCACGAACATGATGACCGCCTGGGCAGACGCATAACCAAATTGATACTGGATAAAACCGACCCGATAGATCGAAAAAGCCAGCGTCGTCGTCGAATTGTTCGGCCCGCCATTCGTGAGCAAGTAGATACCGCTGAACACTTGGAACGACGCAATCGTGTTCAGGACGGCCAAGTACAACAATGTGGGCTTGAGCAAGGGTAGCGTGATGAAGCGGAATTCACCGAAGCGCCGGGAGCCATCCAAGCGCGCCGACTCGTAGAGTTCGGGCGGAATACCCCCCATTGCGGCCAGCAGCAGCACCACCGATGCACCCTGCCCACCGACGAGCGAGGTCATAGTTAGGGCACCAAACGCGGTCTGGCTGCTTTGCAGCCACGGTACGGGGGCTTGCCCAACTAATGAGAGAATGTAATTAAGCAGCCCATACGAGTTCGAGTTATAGATCCAACGCCACACCAGCGCAATGACAACGGCGGCGACGACCGTCGGCAAATAATAGGCGGCCTTGAAAAAAGTTTGAACCGGGGAGGCTTGTGGCCGGATCAACTCGGCCAAAATAAGGGCAATGATAATGCCTGCTGGCACAACCACGAGCGTATACAGGATTGTGTTTTGCAGCGCTTTCCAAAATACCGGATCGGCCCACAACTGGTTATAATTATCCAGGCCAACGTAGCTTTGCTGCCTCAATGTCCAATTCTGAAAGCTCAACAAAAAAGACTGAATCACTGGGATCAGCGTAAACAGGGTAAGCAGCGCAAAGGGCGGCAGCAGTACCAAATAAATCCAAAGGTTCTTGCGTAACTCAATCGACAGCACTGCGAGTCGGCTCGGTGGCCTGGGCACTGATTGAACGGTCATTGTCGCTACCTTGATCGTATCGAACAGCGTCTAAATAAATAGCTTCTAGTGAAACCAGCTAAACTTCGCACAGTCAGCTCCCCTCTTCATAGCATGAAGAGGGGGACTGAAGGGTGAGGTTTTTCTCGTGTAATGACCGACTACTTGGCCTTTTGGCTCAGCAATCGATTGGCTTCATCCTGGAACCACTGTGCGGCCTGCTGCGGCGTGCGCTGCCCGGCCAAAAGTGACTGCACGGCTTGCATCCAGGCATCATCGACCGCCAAGTCCTGCACGTGTTTGGCGTAGGGTGCCAGCGCGTTCAGCACATACTGGAGCCGCCAAGCCGTGTACGGATCATCTTTGCCAAGTATTTTCGTGGTCGATTGGCGGGCCGTCAGCGGCGAAAGCGACTTGAAGACCAGTAGGTTGTCTGAGCTGGTGAGCCAGGCACCAAAATCGAGCGCAGCCTGTAAACGATCGGCATTCTTGTTATCGAAGATCATCTGGACACCGACACCGCCTGCCACGCGAACTTTGCCGCCCACGACGACCGGTGGCAGCACCGGCTGTACCTCGAAGGGTGCTTGTATCGAGCCGGCTTTGATACCAGCCTCGATCCCACTCGCCAGTTCCACACCGCTGCCCGTGCGGATACAAGCCTGTTTACGATTCCAGAGTTCATCGCGGCTTTCATTAGTCATGCCCTCGCTGGCCGAGGGCGCAACTTTGTCAGTTTTTACCAAGTCGTACAGATACTGGAAGGCACGCACGCCGTTATCGTCAGCAAAATTGCTTTTCGCAGTCGCCGGATCATAAAGGTCTTTGCCAAACATCCGCGCAAACGACCAGGTCGGCCATATATCGACACCTGTGGCCTGGTTAACCGCGAATACGATGCCCCATACTTGCTCACCATTGGCGCGCGTAAACGTGCATTTCTTGGCAAGCGCCAAGACTTGATCGGGCGTCCAGCCGTAGCTCGGCCCCTTGGGAACGAGGTCGAGTGCTCCAGCTTCTTTCGCAACGGTCAGGTTGACAGCCCATTCACCTTCAGCACCATAGTACCATGGGAAGCCCCAGTGCTTGCCATCCGCCACCGTAAAATCGAGCGCCGCCGGAAAATAATCGTCTAATTCAGTTTTGGTCATCGACTGCATTTTGGAATCGATAGGTGCCAGGACGCCGAGCGATAACATGCGGCCAAACAGCGCCGGGAAGCCGTACATGACATCTGGGCCGTCGCCCGCAGCAATCGCAACATCGAGCTTACGGGGGCCATCCGTCCAACTTACCGGTGTGAATTCGACGGTCACCCCCGGATTGGCCGCCTCGTACTGCTTGACTAGTTTTACATTCCAAGCGTTTGCATCGGATGCCCCGGCAGCGTCCGCCCACGGGCGCGGGAAATCCCACCAGCGAATGGTTACCGACTTTTGCCCATAAGCGGCGCTGCTGCTGGCGAATAGAAAGGCCAACAGCGCTATCAGCACGAACCCACGAATCACTTTTAATGTGTGCATTCCGTCCTCTTTCTTACAAGAATCAATATAGGAAGTCGTGATGGAAACTACTTTTGAATCCGGTTCTTTGAATGAGAAAAATAGGCAGTCTCCTTACTCTACTCGCCATCGTCAAATGCGGTTAATGACCAGGCCAGCGAATCCGCATTATGCTGCTGCATCGCTGCAATGGCGGCGGGCGCATCCCCCAAACAGATGGTTTCCACCAGCGCCGAGTGCAAGTTAAACACAGCATCCCAATCGTGCTGGATATTGGTCTGGATGGCGATCAGCACAAAAATGGGGCCGATCATCGTGTGGAGCATGTCGATCAGATGCCGGTTGCGGGACATGTTCCACATCAATTCGTGTATTTCCAGATCGGTTTGCACGTACAGTTCCTGATTGCGATGGGCAATCGCAGCGCCCATCGATTGCAGCGCCTGCCGCAGTCGGTTACCGTCTTCCTCACTGCGGCGCACTACCGCATCCTTCACCGACAACACTTCAAGTGCCTGGCGGATTTCAAACCAATCTTCAATATCACGCCGGCTCAGTTCGATGACGTATCGGGCATCGGGTTTGGTGATGACCAGGCTTTGCTCCTCCAGTTTCATGAGCGCGTCACGGGCAGGCATCCGCCCAATACCCAGCAATTTGGCAACGTCTCGCTCAGTCAGCTTTTGGCCGGGAAGGATCACCCGTCGAACAATAAGGTCGCGCAAAACCTCCCACGCCTGCTGCTTAAGGTTGGCATGAGAAATCTCGTAGATGTGGGTTATCGGCGGTTTCGTCAAAATCAGTAGTCCTCAGTGATTGGTAGATGATATACCAAGATTTCAACCAAAAAAAGTTACTGTGCAATCATAGGCATTCGGATTGTCCCACACAATTTGGTATATCATATATCAGTTTACCGATTTTGGTCAAGTTGTCAATATATTCAAAGACCCACAGCGAATTCGTTGTGCAGGCATTCGCAGACTGGAAGCTGTGCCGGCTACTTAATGTATCTGCTGCCGCTAAGGCGAAAATATGCTGATTTATGATTGCGGTTAGGTTGTCCAAGTCATCTTCGATAGTACAATGGATTCAACAAAAACGAGTTTGTCCTAACGGGAGAAAGCCTCATGTTGATCCACTTGCTTAATCAGATGAAAACGATTGCCCAGCACGTCGTTACCCATGTGCAAGATCGCCTGAAGCAGTGGACACAGCCGCTAAAAGACACGTTGGTTGGCGGAACAGTTAGCGATGTCGTCAAGGGGAAGCCCGAATTGATAGCCGAAAATGCGCTCCTGCGCCAACAACTGATTGTCGTTAAGCGGCAAATCAAGCAACCCCAGTTGAAAGGGCGTGATCGGCTGCTGCTCGTATTGTTGGCTAGTAAAGTCCGAACATGGCGTCAAGTATTGCTATTGGTCAAGCCGGAAACCGTGCGAAGTGGCATCGAGAACTGTTTCGCCTGGTCTGGAAACTCAACACAGAGAAGCAAGATCACAAGCCACGCGTGGCTGCTGAAACGATTGCCCTGGTTAAACTGAGGGCACTAGAAAATCGATTGTGGGGTGCTGAACGCATCCAGGGCGAGTTGCTTAAATTAGACATCAAACTCGCGAAGCGAACGATCCAGCGTTATATGCGCGCAGCGCGTCTACCACGTCCCAGCTCGCAGACCTGGTCTACCTTCCTGAAAAATCACGCCTCAGAAATTTGGGCGTGTGATTTCTTGCCGGTGAATGACTGGTGCTTTCGGCAATTGTATGCCTTCTTCATCATCGAACTGGGTTCACGACGCGTCGTTCACGGGCTGTTACTCGTCATCCAACGGACGCTTGGGCAGCGCAACAACTGCGCGAAGCGACCCCGTTTGATACCCATCCGAAATACCTTATTCCCGTATCAAGTAGCGGCCTGACGCCAAATTCTTAGCTCAGATGGGTTATGTAGCCGGCACAGCCAAATCGTAGCCCTGATCATATTGAGGCAGAATGGGCACTACAAGATCGGCGTTGCTCATTTCATGCGCGTTCAATTAAACAACATGGCAGCGTCAGATCTCAGAACGCGGGCTAGGCAAGGACTGATTCGAGGTATGCTATCCGCTCATTATCCAAGAATGTCGCTTCAATAAACTGTCCTCATTATATTCAGATGCCGGGATTGCCGGGTGATGTTAAGAGCCTGTCCGAAAAGCGGAATGATGCGGTAAACTGAGGAAATGACAACAAAAGGATATGCTAGTGATTTAACGGAGCAAGAGTGGGCAATTCTGGAAGCGCTCATTCCAGCGGCCAAAGCCGGCGGTAGACCACGCG
>JBBSEU010000336.1:0-5598 GCA_038239365.1 Aggregatilineales bacterium | reverse complement strand
CCTCCAACGGCCTGATCTACCTGCGTGATGAGCTGACGACCGGCTATGCCGAATACGCGATGATCTTGGGTAACCCCGGTGACATCGTGATGGCCGATGACTGGAACGGCGATGGCATCGACACCCCCGGCGTCTATCGTCCTTCACAAGGCCGCTTCTACCTCTCTGACCAGATTGGCACAGGTAACCCGGCGCCGGTGATCGTTGCCAACTACTCTGGCTTCTACGGCTTGCCCGGTGATGCGCCAGTCTCTGGTGACTGGGGCGGGATCGGGCGCGCTGGAATCGCCGTGTTCCACCCCGCAAACCTGACCGTCTATCTGAAGACCAACCTATCCACAGGCTACGGCGACTCCTCATTCCTCTTCGGTAGTGTCGGTGACATGTTCATCGCGGGACGCTGGACAGTTGCAGGCGGTTCACCACAACCTAACGTGATCGTCCCGCAGCCAGTCGCGCCGACCGCTGCACCCACTGCGGCACCAACGACAACGCCGACTAGTGGCAAGGGCATTTCTAACTTCGACTAACGCGCTCCTCGCTATCTTCCGCGTCTCCTTGTTCGGGCAGGGTACATCACAGGATGTGCCCTGCCTCTTTTTGTGGAGCGCCCTTGTGAAGCATTCGCGTCAGTAAGAGCGCTGCACCGCCCCGATTCACTTGATTTATATTTAACTGTATACTTTCTTTTAGAAATTGGGAAAGGGACACTCGATGATCATGCCAATTCAGCCCCGTCAGGCTTCATGGATGATGGCGCAGCGCTGGTTCGCCCGCGATGCGCTCGATTTTACTCTCGGAATGCGCCGTGATTTTGGCGATTTAGTCTATCTGCCCGCACCCTTTGGCCTGGCGCAGTACCTGGTCTATCATCCCGATCATGTCTACGCCATATTAGTCAAACAGGCTGATCAACTGGAAAAGCCGGAAATTATCAAACGGATCGTCCGCTCATCCTTTGGCGATGGACTTCTGTTTAGCGATGGTACGCAGTGGAAACGCCAACGCAAATTGATCCAACCCGCCTTTCATCATGGCCGCGTCGGGCGCTATGCGGAGCGGATGGTTTCCTTAACCGAAGCACTGATCGCCACTTGGATCGACGGCGAAACGCGCCGCCTGGATGCGGATATGCACGCGCTCACCTTAAAGATCGTGGTTGATGCGTTGTTTAAGACGGATATATCGAGCGACACCGAACAAATCGCGGAAGGGATGCAGATGCTTGGCGATGCGCTGAACGCGCAGAGTAAATCGCCCATGCTCGCCATGCTGCCGGATAGCCTGCCCCATCCGGTTTTTCGCCGTAAACGCGCTGCCGTCGCGCACATCAACCCGATCATTTACCGCTTGATCGACGAGCGACGAACTAGCGGCGAGGATAAGGGTGATTTGCTCTCAGTGCTGCTCTTCGCAAAAGATGCCGACACAGGCGAGGGGATGAGCGAAGGACAGATCCGCGATGAATTGATGACGATGTTCATTGCCGGACACGAGACGACAGCGACAACGCTCAGTTGGGCGCTCATCGAGCTGGCGCGTCATCCAGAGGCCGAAGCTCGCTTCCACGCCGAACTAGATGCCGTGCTGCCCGGGCGTGTGCCAACGCTGGACGATCTCGCTCATTTGCTGTATACGCAAGCGGTGATTAAGGAAATCTTGCGGCTGTACCCGCCCGCCGTCCTGATCATTCGTCGCGCGCTAGCTGATCTTGATTTGGGCGATGGCAACCTGATCCCAAAAGGCGCGATCATCCAGATTAACCAATATGCGAATCACCACGACTCGCGTTGGTTCGCCGAGCCGGAAGCTTTTCGGCCAGAGCGTTGGTTGGACGCTGACTTTGAGAAGAACTTGCCAAAAGGGGCCTACTTCCCGTTCGGGGCTGGGCCACGGATTTGTATCGGGAATGGCTTTGCACTCATGGAAGCCCCGCTGGTGCTGGCAACTATTGGGCGTCGTTTTCGCCTGGAGCCAGTCGGGGCAAGCCCCACACCGCGCATCGATGTTGCACTCGGCTTTAGAGAGCCGGTAAGCGTTCGCGTTTTCTCACACGAACCCGTGAGCAAGTAATTCCCATTTGAGCTTGACCGAACAAAACGGTTGAGCTGGAAACTGGCTTAAAATCGGCGGCGATGGTCTCTCCTATGTCTCTATTTTGTAGATCAGATAAAAATGTAGCCTACAATTGGCTGAGGTTAGCACCCTTGGCGCTAGCTCAAAGAGAAAGGGAGCGATTAAGCAATGACTCTATTGGCGAACTTTAACCACTTTGGCGCGGCACATTGGGAAACTGGAAGTGTGCGCCATATTTTGAATTATAAAGGGGCTAAACTTTCGGAAGCATTGCTGCTAGGCATTACGGGCGGCATTTGCGTGGGATATTTCACTTTCGCTTACAAAGGAGTCATCCACACGTTGCGTTGCTTACGCGCAACACGTTTGACCCGTTAGAAACTTTACTTGACCGACTTGGCGTGATACGCGAAGTTCGCCAGACGACCAACGTCGAAAAAGGCAAGAACAACGTTTTACAGGCATTAAAAGATGGGCAGCCGGCGCTTGTCTTCGCCGATACCTTTTCACTCCACTACAATGCGCTGCCGACCGATAGTAAGATATGGCTGTTTATGCCGCTGGTTATTTACGGGCTAGACGCCGACTGCACGTATCTTTCAGATCGTTCCGCTGTGCCGCTGCAGATTTCTGCCCAAGAATTAGACCAGGCGCGCGGGCGCACTAAAGATAATAAGGTAGACGTTAGGCAGTTGGGGTGAGATGATAAAATAGGGGAATGAACAAAGGCAAATGCGACGAACAAGACTAGCTAGATACGTCTAATGTGGGATCGAGTTGACGAAAAGGGAATGATACGCAAGATTGAGAGTATCCCTAATCACAATCGGTATCACTCCCATGACCAGTATAACCCGGTTAGATATGGAAACGCTGTTGACGACACTGTAGGTCATTATTGATGATTGGTACAAAACCAAAGGCGAACGCTTGCTGGCAGGCAAAGCAGGCGCCAAGCCGACGTTCACGGATAGCGAAGGGTTGACCTTGCTTTTGGCGCACGACTTCATTCCCTACCCTGGCGAGACGCAGTATGTCGCTCATCTCAAGGCTAATTATGGGCACCTGTTTCCGAAGTTGGTTGACCAAAGTCAGTTCAACCGTCGGGGACGCAATTTGCAGCATCTGGTCGAAGCCTTACGGCAACACTGGGTCGCCGCATTGGGTGGCTATACCTGTGACTGCTTGTTGCTGGACACCCAACCGGTTCCGGTACTCGGCTACAAATGCTCCAAACCCACAGCGACTTCGCCGGACGTGCAGCCTACGGCTATTGCGCCGCACGCAACCTGCGCTATTTTGGCTTTAAACTCGTCATGCTGAGCACCTGTGATGGCTTGCCGGTGCTCTACAACTTGGTTCCGGCCAATACCGATGAGCGACGGGCGGCTGAAAGCGTCCTGTATGCAGCCAGCGACTGTGACCTCTTGGGTGACAAAGGGTTTCTGGGCACTGACTGGCAAGCAACGCTTGCTGATGAAACCGGCAACTGTGTGTTTACGCCCAAACGCACCAACCCGTCGACCCACAACGCGCCTGAGTTGGATGCCCGTCTCGGCGCTTTGCGTGAACGGATTGAAGGCGTTTTTCATCAGCTTCAAAACACTGGACGCAATCTGGAACGGCTTCTCACCAAAACGGTGTTCGGTTTAACCGCCCGCATCACCCTCAAGGTCACTTGTTTAGTGCTCAAACGCCTCCTTGCGCGTAACTTTGGCTTTGATGTCCAGTCCTTTTCGATTTCACATTAGACGTACTGTGTATTTTGTGTCCATTAGAGATGGTCTGCTCAATGGCACTTGGCATCGCGGCTAGCGCGATCACCCGACGGCGCGTATCAGCCATCATACTAAGTACATTCAATCAGGTTCTGTCGGGTATCTTTGGCTCAGTGAGCCGAATCCGAGCGCCGACATCCGACGTTTTTAATTTGCTTGTACTTAGCAGTGGTCATTCGGTTTGCGCCAGTCTTCTTTTTTGGCCTGACTGCTTTCAAGATTCTTTACGACAATCGCAGTTTCTACATTGATATGAGCATTGCGGATGGTGGCACGGTTGCAGTATTGGCCTTAATGACGCGGATTGACAGCGGGGAATACCCGCAACTGCTGATCGGGTTAATGCTGTCCGTTTTGCTGCTCGGCGTTTTACTAGGCGGCGCGGTGATCATCGGCCTGTTTGCGCTGCGCCGCAGTGGGGCTTCGGCCTTCACTCGTGAATCTGCACGATCAGTTTGAACAAAATCAAAAACTCAGCTATACTGGTACTCCATTGCGGGTCTTTGTAGAAAGTCAAAAACTGCCCTAATATAAAGCACTTGCAAAAAATTAGCGGCGTGCTAGGCACGCACAAAAAATCTATGGAGGACTTCGTGGCAAGCGTATCATTTAGAAACGTTTACAAGCGTTACGCCGGGGATGTCGTGGCAGTCAAGAACCTTAATATCGAGGTTCAGGACAAGGAATTCCTGGTATTCGTCGGGCCATCGGGCTGTGGCAAAACCACCAGCTTGCGGATGCTGGCGGGTCTAGAAGAAGTGACTGAAGGCGAAATTTGGATTGGGGATCGCGTCGTGAACAACGTCGCGCCCAAAGACCGCGATATTGCGATGGTCTTCCAGAGCTACGCACTGTACCCACACATGAGCGTTTACGACAACATGGCCTTTGGTCTGCGTTTGCGCAAGACGCCCAAGCAGGTGATTGATGAGCGCGTACGCGAAACCGCCAAGAGCTTGGGCATCGAAGTGCTGTTGGATCGCAAGCCGCGCCAGCTTTCAGGCGGTCAGCGTCAGCGCGTCGCAGTAGGCCGCGCCATCGTGCGTGAACCTGCGGTCTTCTTGATGGATGAGCCGCTCTCCAACCTGGACGCCAAACTGCGCGTCGAGTCGCGTGCGTTCATCAGCAAGCTGCATCAGCGGCTCGGCACAACGTTCATTTACGTGACGCACGACCAAGTCGAAGCGATGACAATGGGTACTCGTATTGCCGTTATGAGCGCTGGTGAACTCCAGCAGATCGATACGCCGCAGACGCTGTATCAACACCCAGCTAATATCTTCGTCGCAGGTTTCGTGGGCAGCCCGTCCATGAACTTCTTCGACGCCAGTGTTGTCGATGCCGATGGTAAGTTGATGGTCGAGACGCCCACCTTCCGCATCGCCGTCCCGCCGCACCGCTACGATACGTATCGATCAGCGCTCGGCAAGAAGGTAATCTTCGGTGTCCGTCCTGAGGATATTCACGATCCGGCGTTCCTCCCGGCCAACATCAAGAGCACCTCGCAGTTTGAAGCGAATGTCGATGTGGTCGAGCAGATGGGTAACGAGAAGATCGTGTATTTGGAAGAAGGCGGCAAGACATTCGTTTCCCGTATGGATCCACGCACAGGCGCTTCCATTGGGCAGCGGATGCAGATCATCGTCGATATGGATAACATGCATCTGTTCGATGCGCAGACCGAAAAAGCGCTCGACTAGTTTACCTGCGCCCAGCCCCTCTCTGCCTGGAGGGGGGTCTTTCT
>JBBSEU010000335.1:0-5618 GCA_038239365.1 Aggregatilineales bacterium | reverse complement strand
TAACCGTGTAACCCGCTTCCGCAAGTTCGGCGGTGACTTGTTCGAGGTAACCATGTCGGTTCCGCATCAGGTGTGCGTCTTCTTCTGCATCACGATCCTGGAGGCTGGCAAGTAAACCCGAATCCAGAGGGCCGAGATAGGCACCCGATCTCGCAACTGCCGCAGCGACGCTCACCGGTTCGTTCACGATTGACAACACATGAATGACTGCACGTGGTTCGGCAAGCCTAACCGCATGTCTCAGCGACTGTTCTGCTAACAGGGATCCATCAAGGGTCACCAGAATATTTTTGTAACCCATTTTTACCTCCCAATTATTGAGCCTATAGCCTGCTTTCATTATCTGGCTGAAACAGACAGAAACCTAGTGCAACACATCACTTTTGCACAGGACGAATGTCACCCGGAAATCAGAGGGTTCTTTACTATCTATTGACATACTTAGCCAATGAATTGATCTATTACTAAAACTCGGTTGCGTATCGAGCAGCGACATCAACTTCCTTTGTTATCAAGTTGATCTACAAGTAGCAACACATCTGAAGCACATTCAGGTTGACCCAAAGTGGCTGCCAGACATCCGTGAAGTGTACGTCCGCGAATTAGAGCAGCGCATTGGCAGGAGCCGTAGTGATGATCGCGCAACAATGGAAAAGATGCTTAAAGACCTGGCCGATGAAGAACTCCGCTACCCAACTCTCGATTGACTTGCTGAATCGTCACCTTGAGCATGATTCAGACTTTTAACTTACCGTCATTGTAGGCCACAACAAAGGTATGGTAATCGGCGTTTACGTGAACGGCGTAATATTGTGCATAGTCAAGTATCGTCTCGCGCCATTTTGACTCGTGGGCAAATTGGCGCAGATCATCCAGCACCGCCGATCCTTGTTGTCCACTGCCGCGCAGATGCCCACTGCCCACAACCTGCGCCATTATTTCGATTACACCCTGTAATTTAGATGATTTTCCCACTAAATTAACCAGATTTAAGCGGTCATTGAGTGGCTGCAATTCCCGCAGTAAAAACGACTTGCCGCCAAAATCGACTGCCGAAAGCAGCGCCGGTGGCGTGCCCCCAAAACGCTTTTGAAGACTCACCGCACGTTCAGCAGAGCTTCCCCAGGCAGGTTGCGACCATTGGACGTAGCGTTGTAACGGAGACGGACGCTCCTCTTTGAGATCGAGAATATAATTGCCGTTGGGCGAACCCTTGCCTTCGATCAAAATGGCATACCGCTCAACACCCCGGCTGCCTGTCCCGGCGATTCGATGCACAACATCTAGCACGCTGTAGGATAAGTTTGAGAGATGGCCTTCTTGGGTTGCTCCCCAACATTTGATTAAGATTGCAACTTTATCCTTATCCGATGCCAGGGCAGCAGGCAAACGCGCATCTTGCCTTTTGAAACGGCGCACGGTGCCCTTCAGTTCCGTAAAATCATCCAGAAACACGGCACGTTCACGCGTGCTTACTGAATCAAGCAGTTGTTTGACACTTCCCGTAGTATTCTTGCGTGTGACGCTCTGAACTTTTGCTTTGCTCAGGACATTGATATAAGTGTTCAAAAAATGCCCGCACAATGCCTGAGCATCGCTCCGTTCGATTTTGAGAGCAGGTGCGGCCACCAAAAGGCTGGTCAATAAACGTGCAATATCCCAGGTACATGGCGCGAGTAGTGCATCATCAAAGTCGTTGACGCCGAAATGTACCTGACGATCATCCCCTTTGTAGCTGCCGAAGTTTTCCAGATGCAGATCACCGCACAACCAGGTTAACGGCGCATTGTTGAGCGGAGTATGCTCCGGCCAGTCTTCATAAAACAGATGGCACGTTCCCCGAAAAAAGGTGAATTCTTTCTTCGACATTTCGAAATATTTTTGCTGCACCAAATCCGCGATCCGATCCTGATTGAATTGGCGGATACGCGCTACTACATCAGCAGTCATGTGAATTGCCCTTATAGAGTGTAAGTATAGTAAAAGAAGTTTGCCGAATCGTGCAACCCTTCTAAAACTGGCGCGTATAATTGAATTAGTTATCTCACCCACTAGTGAGGGTACACCTTGTCAGTAGAAATTGAGCAGGTCTGGATAGCGCAGGCGCTTCAAGGCGATCAAGCGGCCTTTGGCGAACTGGTCAAAGCGCATCAGAATGCTGTTTATAACCTGTGCTATCGAATGCTGGGCGAACGCGGTGAGGCTGAAGACGCCGCGCAGGAAGCCTTTTTGCGCGCCTATGCCCACCTGGATCGGTATGATGATGATCGATCTTTCCGAACTTGGGTATTGTCGATTGCCTCGAACCACTGTATTGACCGCCTGCGGAAACGTCGCCTGACCTGGCTTTCGCTGGACGAAGGTCTGCCGCCACATCCGGCACTCAACAGTGATGCGCTGGAGCCAGAAGACGCCGTGATCAACAGTGAACGCAATGCCACGATCCAGTTGATGCTGGCTGAACTGACACCTGAATACCGCGCCGCTGTCGTGCTGCGCTACTGGTACGATATGTCGTATACCGAAATTGCCGAAATGCTCAATACCACTGAGAGTGCCATCAAGAGTCGTCTGTTCCGGGCACGCCAGGTATTGGCCGAAAAAATGACCGCTTCTAAATCCAACGCCGCGATGCGGCTGGCATGGGAAGGTTCGTGATGACTCAACAGCGACACAAACGCGCCATGAATCTCGCTATTGATCGACTGCTCGACCAGGACGAACGCAGCGCACTCGATGCTCACCTGGATCAGTCGCCAGACGACGCGCGGCTGTGGGGTCGTATGCAGCGCGCGGATCGGATGCTGCGAAGCGCACCGATGATCCACGCACCACAATCGTTTTCCACGCGCCTGATGAGCGCCATCGCGGCAGGCCGTCAACCCACCACCGATACACGCTATGGGTTGGGCATCGCCATCGGATTGATGGTGGCCGCCTTTACGGCAATTCCGATATTGGGGATCGTGTTGTTCATCATTGGCTCGATCCTCTCCGATATGACGGCACTGCAACTCTTTTTGAGCCAGATCATTTTGATTCTAAATGGGCTGTCTTTGCTCGTCGGTGATCTGATGCGCGCGGTATCCACATTCGTGACCGCGAACCCACTGATCGTCGTGCTGGCATTGGTCATGCTTCCGCTAACCGCCTTGTGGGGCTACATGATGTGGGGCTTGATGACGCGCTATCAGCAGGTGACCTATCGTATTCCAGTTCGGGTAGTCGCATCGTGATTCGTCGGCTGCTCCCGTTCATTGCTCTGATCGTTGTTGGGCTGGTCGTCGCGTCGTTCTTCACGGCGCACACGCAAACGCCCGGCGGCTTCTTCATGTCCGATAACGTGTCGCTCACACGCGGCAACCATTATGATGGCAACATGATCGCGTTTGTACGTGAGTTCAAACTGGAAGAAGACAGTCACGTTAGCGGGAATGTCACCGTCTTTTCACAGGGCGAAGTATTCCTTGATGGTGAAATCGACGGTAACTTACAGGTTGTTGGCGCGAATGTGACGCTTGGCTCCAACCTGACCGTACATGGGAACGTGACGCTGTGTTCGTCAAATGTCAAACGTGCCGAGGATGCTCACGTCGAAGGTACGGTCAGTACCGGCTGCAACTTCACCGATGCGCTGAAAGCTCCGGCGCAAAACGGCACAAAATGGGCATGGTTCGAGCGCGCTTTGGCGAATCCAGTTTTTCACTTTTTGGAGATCGTCGGCAGTGCCCTGGGAGTCGCGGCGCTGGCCGGACTGGTGGCCGTGCTGCTGCCGCGCCGGTTACGCCGCGCCCGCGATGCAGCCATGAGCGCGCCTGTCACTGCCGGGATCGCCGGATTCGTGACGCTGGTCATCGCTATCGGCCTCACATTCGTCTACGGGTTATCGCTGCTATTGATCATCACCCTGGTGCTGCTACCAGTCGTTGGGTTGGCCTGGTTGGGACTAACCGTGATGTTATTCGCTGGGTGGGTGGTCGTCTCCGAGCCAATAGGCCGCATCATCCTCAGTCGGTTGAATATCTCGACAGTGCCAATGGTAGCGTCTGTCGTTGGTGCGTTTGCCCTGACACTCTCCACACAATTGTTCAGCTTGATTCCGTGCCTGAGCTTGATAAGTGTCATTTTGAGTGTCACCTTTAGCTCCATTGGATTGGGCGCGCTATTGCTGACGCGCGGCGGGCGACGTTCGTATCCATCGCTCACGGTGCGGCGTATCGAAGTGATCTAAGTGCCTTGCCAAACCTGATTCTGATCAAGCATTCGCTGCCACAAATCAACGAAGCCATGCCCGCCAAATCCTGGCGACTCTCTGAGGAGGGTCGCTTGCGTTGTCAGGCGTTAGCACAGCAGTTAATCGCCTACACCCCGGATCGATTTATTGCCAGCACTGAACCAAAAGCCACTGAAACCGCGCAGATTGCTGCTGATCTGCTCAATAAGCCGTTTGCCACCGCCGAAAATCTGCACGAACACGAACGCGCCACAACCGGTTATCTGGGCCGCGAAGCCTTTGAGCAAGCGGTACAGCATTTTTTCGAGATGCCGGCTCAACTTGTCTTTGGCGAAGAAAGCGCCGATACCGCGTACACTCGTTTCGCAACAGCCGTTCATGCCCAGATCGAGCAATATCCCGATCAAAACCTGGCGATTGTCGCACACGGCACCGTGATCAGCTTATTTGTAGCGCGTGCCGCGGGGGTCGAGCCGTTCCCGCTGTGGAAACGATTGGGATTGCCATCATTGGTGGTGCTGGATGGATCAACTTTCAGTGTGAGTAAAGTGATCGACACCCTTTAGGTGTATATATTTCGGTAGTTATTCATCCTAAAGAGCCGCGTTTCGGTGCTATCATGAATCAAAAACGGAGCGTTTAAGCCCCGTTTGATGTGCGCTGGAAAGGATTTGAACCTTCACGCCCGAAGGCAATAGGCCCTCAACCTATCGCGTCTGCCATTCCGCCACCAGCGCATCTGAGCGCCATTATACACGACAGGTTGTTAGTGTCAATGCTTTGCTGAGAAGGATACTGCTGCGCGATCCAGATCATCGAAGTTATCACCTTTTCAGCGCCAATCGACTCTTTAGATCAAGACCAGTGATGGAGCGATGATGAATCCACCTCAATCCTATGAAGATATTGTGCGGCAGGCGCAGCAGGCCGATGAACCCGAACGTCGCCAGCTTTTGGATGCCCTGATACAGCAGTTCGCAGAAGCTGCCTACCATTGGGCGTTGCTTATCCTTGAGGACGAGAACGCCGCCAATGATGCCGTTCAGGAAGCATGGCTGAATGCCTATCTGCACCTCGATCAACTGCGCGAGGGAGCGGCTTTTCCGGCATGGTTGCGACAGATCGTGCTTGCCTCTTCATATCACGCCATCCGCCGCGAAAAGCCGGTAATACCGCTGTCTGAGCAAGTGTCCGAACCCACCACGACGCCCGATCCGACTGAAGCACTCGAAAGCCAGGAACGTGACGAACAGGTCAGGAAGGCGGTGCTGGCCTTGCCGGAGCATGAGCGGGTCGTCACGGAGTTGTTTTACTTCGCCGATTACCCACAACAGGAAATTGCCGAAGTTTTATCCGTGCCTGTGACGACGGTCAAGAAGCGACT
>JBBSEU010000334.1:0-5667 GCA_038239365.1 Aggregatilineales bacterium | reverse complement strand
CCGTATACTTCGCACCTTTCATTCACACACGCTAAACTTTCCAATGGCGGTCGTGGTTGGGGGATTGTGTTTTTGTTCATACCACCATCCTACCCCACGACCCGGCCTCAAATACCCTGAGATAATCTCACCCCACTATCTCCGAATTTACGCCAGCATGTTTAGCCGCCGATGCAAGCTCACTGTTTTGACGCTTAATTCTGCTTCGCAGCATCAACCGTTGCTCATTCTGCGGTAGAATTGACTGGCCTGATAATTCTTGACGACGGGTCTGAACAGCGAAATAAGTCTGTCCTAGCGCGACAATTTCCTTTGCAGGATCGGCGTTTTGTACCACCAAATAACAGGCATATCTTGATAGCCTTACTGTTTCAAATTCACGTTTAGCCTTACTACCAATCTCGACCATCTCCACCGTATGATCGAAATGCTCTTCGCTGTTGTAGCCGCTGTTTTCGCACGCAATTTCCGCTTTATTAAGCGTATTTTGAAAACGCCCGTACTCTGAATAACCCAAAATCTTCGCCATATCACGCGCTGACCAAAATTCGTTTCCTTCATCATCGACTTGCTTAATTTGATCAAAAGGCGATACAGATTGTTCTGGTTGATCAAACATTTTAGCCTCCTTAAACTTTTCAATTTACCCTTTCGGCGCTGTTTAATACACCACCAACACCACGCCCGAACTGACCGATCTGGTTTCGACCAGTTTCAGGTTTGCAGTACTGCCATCCTTGAAGAGTCGCTTGCCACTCCCAGCACCACCGGGTAGACCAAAAGGGGTGCTGAAAAAAATAGCTTGTGCTTTCACCCCAACGGCAAACCCAAATCTTTGATCTTCTGCGTCAGGTTTTGCTTGGCCTGGGCAATCATGCCCATCGGCAAATGCTCGATCACCACATAACCATCCGGCTTGATCTGGTGAACACGCCGCAAAATCGTATCGAAGTCCATCATGCCTGTGCCGATCACGGCTTCGCAAATGTGAACGACGAAGCGATCTTCCATGTAGTAATCTTTGAGGTGAACGGTAGCGATATATTCACCTGTGATGTCGAACATCTCATTGATCATCGGTGTTGGGTCATAAGCCGTCTGGAAATCGCCGACGAAATTACACAGGTCAAGGTTTAGCTTGAGCCGTTTCGATCCGGTACGTTCGATTACGCGCCGGATCGACTCAGCCGAATAGAGCGTTGTCGTGATATGCGCTTCCAGCACCAGATCGATTTTATGATCTTCCGCTGTTTGCAGGATTTCGTTCAGGCTTCGCACCAATCGATCCTCAGTTTCGGGTTTGCGGTTATCGGGGTGCGGCCCCCACTCGAAACGCGGATTCATGCTTGTCGGGCGCACACCCGACTCCGGTACGCCCATTTTCGCGGCCAGTTTGACAATCGCCTGCGCGCCGGCCACACCCGATTTACGCACGGCTTCATCTTTTGAGAGCAGCGACGGATACGGCCCCCATATCTGCAAAAGCGGCATGTTCTGAGTATCGAACACAGCACGCACATTGGCCGCCGTCTCATCGGAGATCGTATCGGCGGGGACGCTCAGATGTGCGCCCACGCCATGAAAGCCCAGTTCGCTGGCAAAGCGCAGTTTGTTGTAGTCAACATCTTTCCAATCGCTGCCGATCAGTCCAAGTAAACCAATTTTCATGGAAACCTCCTAAAGTTCAATCATTTTTATACAGACGGGCGTCGGTGCTGAAATCTGTCCGATTTCGTGCAGTAAACCAGTTTGCGAATCGACACGGAACGTAACAATCGTATCGCTGTTCTGGTTAGCGACCAGCAAAAACGCTCCGGTTGGGTCAATGGCAAAGTTGCGTGGTGTGCTGCCCAGCGTTGATTGGTGTCCAACGTAAGTCAGCTTGCCAGTATGTTCATCCACCGTATAGATCACAATGCTATCGTGGCCGCGATTTGAACCATACAAAAACTTGCCCGATGGTGTGATGTGCAGATCGGCAGAGAACTTGATCCCTGTGTCGCCTTCGGGCAGTGTCGAAACCGTTTGCAAGGCGTCAAGCGCGCCGCTGCTCTGATCGTAAGATAAGGCGGTGATAGTCGCCGCCAATTCACCGATCACATAGGCGAACCGTCCGTTCGGGTGAAAAACAAAATGGCGCGGCCCCGTCCCCGGCGGAAGATTCAAACTGGGCACAGTATTGGGGATCAGCGTGCCGTGTTCATGGTCAAGACGGTAGATCATCACTTTGTCGATTCCCAGATCAGGCACAAACACGTAGGTATTCGTCGGATCGGTTTGGGCAGAGTGGGCATGTGATCGATCCTGCCGGACGGTATTCGGCCCCGAACCGTGATGCTGTACCGCGCTGCTGATCGGATCGATCCCGCCATCTTCACGGATCGGGAACACAACCACGCCCTTACCGCTCCAATAGTTAGCGACGAGTGCATAACGGTTCGTCTTATCAACGGATACAAAGCAACTCAGGCCACCTTGTGTGACCTGCTTGTTGATATAGGTCAGCGCGCCGCTTTCAGGGTCAATTCGATAGGCGCTCAATGTGCATTCTTCCCAACCCCAAACCTCACTGACCGCGTATAGATGACGCTTTGTAGCATCAATCGCCAGGTACGAAGGGCTGTCGATGCCCTGGGTTTCGCTCAGGAGTGTGAGCGCCCCGCTGTCCGAATCGAAGCTGTAAACGTAAATGCCCTGACCGTTAATGCCTGGCAAACTTGGATCGGGGCGCGTGTAAGTACCCACGTAAGCAATGGTTTTCGACATAGGATTAAATATCGGCTCCTGGAATAGCACACATAAAAGTCAAGCCAATGTTGCCACAGTTGAGCCGACTAATCAAGCAGATGCAGTGTGCGGCATACGTACACGCCCAAAAGATTTTGCGCTATACTGACCGCGATCAGCATACCTCGACAAAACAATCACAGGAAACCGTGCGGAATGGCAAACCTGATCGGCCAACACATCGGGCAATATGAGATCATATCGCTGCTGGGCAGGGGCGGTATGGCAACCGTGTATCGCGCCCGTCAGGAGTCGGTGGGGCGCGACGTGGCGTTCAAGGTCATCAAGCCCGATCTGGTTGGCGCGAAAACTTTTAGTGAGCGTTTCATCCGTGAGGCGCGTACAGTAGCCTCATTCAGCCATCCGCATATCCTGAAGGTGTTCGACTTCGGCCAGCGCGACGATATTGTGTATCTGGTCATGGAGTTGATGACGGGCGGCAGCCTGACCGAACTCCTCGATAAAGGCCCGCTGCCCATGCCGCTGGCCGTCCAGATGATCGATCAGATCGCTTCGGCGCTTGATTATGCTCATCGGCGGGGCATCGTTCACCGCGATTTGAAGCCACAAAACGTCCTGCTGGATGATGACAAAAACGCCTTCCTGACGGACTTCGGGATCGCCAAAGTGATGAATTCCGCGACGGGCTTGACGCAAAGCGGAATCGCTATGGGTACACCGGCCTACATGCCGCCCGAACAATGGCGCGGTGAAGCTGTCGATGCGCGGGCAGACATTTATGCGCTGGGTGTCATGCTGTTTGAAATGGTGACGGGCAGCGTGCCTTTTGCGGGCGATACGCCATTCAGCATGATGTACAAGCACCTGAACGATACGCCGCCCCAACTCAGAATGATCAAGCCCGATATTGCGCTCAACATCGATTGGATCATCACAAAGGCGCTTGCCAAAGACCCGGCAGATCGTTTTGAGTCAGCGGCATTGCTGGCGGCGGCATTCAGGGAGGCGGTGACAGGTATCTCCGCGCCTGCTTCGGGAGCAACGCCACTTGGCACCCAAACCGCCGCGCCGCGCGTTGGAGGTGGCGCAACGGGTGAAGGCGGTGGAACGGTTGTCCTGCCGCCCTATAAAGCACCCGCCGAAGGCACAGCATCCAGCCGACGACCACTTTTTATTGGCGTGGGTGTGCTGGTGCTTGCGCTGATCGGGGCAGGTGTATTTTCTGCCTTATCCGCTAATAGTCAGAATCAGGCCAACCAGAATGCAACACTGACGGCAGTAGCTATCGGCTATGTGTTTACGCCATCGCTCAGCGTTGCACCTTCACTCAGTGTAACGATCACGCCTGTTGCCACGACGCTTATTGCAGTGGGCGCAACAAGTCCGACGCCAAACACTCAGGTTACAGTCAATACGCCAACATTGACTGAATCGGTGAAGGCGACTGAACCTGTGATCATTCCGGCAGGCGGGTCGTCATCGCCGACTCAGGCAACCGCACCGACTCAAACTTTCACCGCGACATCGCCACTGCCAACATCAACCCATACGCTGACTGCGACGCCGCTGCCACCAACGGCAACGCATACACTGACCGTCACACCCCTGCCGCCAACGTATACTTTTACCCCGACATTCACGGCAACTTTCACGGCCACATCGACATTCACGCCGCAGCCAAGTGCAACGTCAACGCATACCTTGACGCCAGCGCCCACCGATACGCCTACGGCAAAACCGTCGGCAACGCCCATCCCGCCGAGCCTGACACCCGCGCCCACCAATACACAAATACCCACGTCAACGGCTACCCGAATACCTCCCACGATAACGCCACTGCCTGCTGATACAGCGACACCCACATCATCGCCTGCCAACGTGCTTGCCTTTCTCTCGAAAGTGAACGGGCGGCAGCAGATTTTCCTGCTCACGGGTGATGGCAGTTTGCAGCAGTTAACCAATAGCACGGATGCCTATCCGCCGCCGTTATCCTGGTCACCTAACCATGAGCAAATCGCGTTCATCGTCCGAACCAACTCCAGCCAATCGATCTGGGTGATGAGCGCCGATGGCAGTTCACCGACGCGCTATGCCACTGGCTCATTTCCGGCGTGGTCGCCCGATGGATCGCGGATCGCCTATATCGGTTCGCAAAATGGGCGCGACGAAATTTTCCTGATGAGTGCCGATGGTTCAAACGCGCGCGCCATTACATCGGTGGGTGTGCGGACAAACTTTCTGGTCTGGTCGCCGAATAGCAAACTGATCTATTTTATTTCGGGCGGCATCTGGTCGATAGACAGCGCCGGTGGCAAGTCACCGGTTCGCGTCAATACCGACAGCCGCGCCTTGAATCTGGCGGTTGCCCCCAATGGTGAACAACTCGCGGTCACATCGGGCGCGGGCATTTACGTCATCAACGCGGACGGCACTAACCAAAAGTCGATCACCATTAACGGGGCAGATCCAAGCTGGTCGAGCGATAGTCAGCATATTGTTTATTCATCAAGCGGCGTGATCTACAGCATTTCCGTGACGGGTGCCAATGCCAAACAACTGGCGAATGGCACACAGCCGGAATGGTCGCCCGACGGCAAACAGATCGCCTATACCTCGGCCAATGCGCTGTATATTATGAACGCCGATGGCTCCAATCAACACCAGATCGCAGCGAGTGGCGCATCGCCCGTGTGGGCACCCTGAGCAGCACACGGGCGAATCAATTGAGCAAGCCTGACGGATAGTTATCAATAGCTTGCTGACCTGTCCTCATTGATCGCTACTAGGGCCTTATGCTAGATCGGATTGAAGAAGGCAAGGTCTCTTGGTAAGGTAAGGCAAAGAGTGACCAAACTCGAGCCACGCCAACCAAGAGACCAGAAAATGATAAACACGTTTGAAGATTTTTGCTTGTGGATG
>JBBSEU010000333.1:0-5694 GCA_038239365.1 Aggregatilineales bacterium | reverse complement strand
GATGCTCGACTCATCGACTGAGCGCCCGATCCCCTGGACATTTGTAGGGCATATGCAGAGCAATCGCGTGCGGTTAGTGCAGCGATTGATGGAACAGATCGATAAAAACGGTTTCGTGTACCTGCCCAATTTATCGTTCGTCAGTGAAGATGGCCCCCACCTGAACGGCAAGCAGTTGCAAACCACGCTGGAACACAGCCGCTACTTCATCTGGTGTACGCATCACGATTACTTCTATATGGAAAGTGAGCGGTTTCGGAACGGCCTGCTATCAGGATCAGTGCCGATCAAAATCATGCAAAAGACCTTTCCGCTCGGCCCCGAAATCCCGTTCCAATATCTGATGATGAGCGAAGATAATTTCGATCAACTGCTTCCGGCGCTCGATTTTGTGACGACCCGCCGCCGCTTTGTCGAAGAGTTTTGCGCGCTGCCCTCGTTGGAACAGGAATTGACGCGCCTGATCGAAGCGATAGCCGTCCATGCCTGAGCTGCGAAACGCACGTACTGCACCCGCTGGCGTCACGATCCTGATGACGAACTGGAATCACGAATATTTGCTGCCGCGTTCTGTCGGTTCGGCACTGCGAACGGTGCGCGATTTACGCAAGCATGGCGTCCCGGCGGAAGTGCTGGTTGTCGATGATGCCTCACGCGATGGATCGCTCACGCTGCTGCGGCAGTACGAGGCGCTCTACTTTGAAGATGGGCTGCGCGTGCTGGCCTTGCCCAAAAATGGCGGCTACGTCGGGATCGCGCGCAATCTTGGGATGCCGCACGCGCACTATCGTCATACCGTGTTTTTCGATTCGGACGATGAACTGATCCCCGAAAACATGATCTACTTTTACCGTTCGATGGTGCAGACCGGCGCAGCACTGGTCTATGGCAGCATGATCGGTGTGGGCGATGATGCGGACAGCTACACATTGATCAGTAATGAGAGCTACCAGCCGCGCATCTTGCAGCAAAACTACATCGGCGCGCTGGTACTCACGGATCGGATGCAGCTTACCGATCTGGGTGGCTACAGCGAAAACCCGGATATGTTCGCGCGTGAAGATTGGGAACTGCATTTACACCTGGCCGCGAATGGGCGACGGGTGGTATTCGTGCCACTGGTCATGGGCATTTACTACGATGTCCCCAACTCCATGACCAAAGACGCGGACAAATCGGCAATCCATCAGAAGCAGCACGCTTTTATCCGGCGTTCCTTCAATCAGCTTGGCATTCGCCAGCGACAGTTGCTCAACACGCGCCATTTACGTTATCACCCCGACATTGGCTATTTGTAGGTTGCATGAACACCGAAACGATTTTCAGCAGTTATAAACCTATCGAGCAGTATCTCGAACTGCTTCAAACGGCGCGTGGCATTGTGCCGTCCGTCTTGATTCGAGGGATCGACGCTTTCCTGATGCGCCAGATCGTGTTGTGCTATCCATCCGCCCCAACGGTGGTTGATCTGGCAGGCGCGGCCACAGTGGGCGCATCCACCGTATTCTGGGCATGGATGGCCGGATCAATGCAAATGGCTGTCGGAATGCAACCTGCCTGGGACGTGAATGTGGTGGAGGGTTGGCCGTCGCTGGCGAGCGATGGCAGCAGCGCACAGAACATTCATCCGCTCCCCTTCATTGGGTCTGAGTCGCTTGAAATGCCGGGCGAATGGGCGATCACGAAGGCCGAACTTTCTATTAATAGTTTATCACCGCTGTTTTTCACATTGGCGCAAACTGACGGCACGCCCGCTGAAATCCAGAAGCGGATCGAATGCCTGCTCAACCTGGAGCGGAACGCGGTGATCCTGCTCTTTCCAATTGGCACAACGGGTGAGAGCGCAGCCTTAGAAGCGGCGCTAAACGTTTGCCGGATCGGTTCAGACTATCGTTTATCACTGATGCGCGAAGTCAGTCCGTTTTTCGCCACAAGCCAGTTAGCCGTGATCAGTCGCCGCGATAATCAGCATATCCCGTCGATTCTGGATCGGATTCGGGCGCTGTACGACGGTAACTTTAATTATCTGGCGCTGGCCGAAGAAAACATCAAGCTGCACCTGCAAAGCGCAAAGATTCAATCGGTGGCGATCACGCAAGTTACACCCGACGCCGAACGCCAACCCGACGGCAGCGTTGCCGTACCGCCTCTCAGCCAGCGATTGCTCAAACGCGCCAAAACATTCATCCGAAAACTAACGGGCGGGCAGGTCATCGAACATCGGCTGCACTATGTCAAGGCGCTGCTGCCCAATCAGATGCAGATCGGCGAAACCTATGAATGCTCAATCCGCGTCCGCAACGATGATCCGAAGCCCTGGTACACGCCCGAACAATCGAAAAACTGTATCAACATCGCCTATCATTGGAAGTCGGAAAAAGGCGAAATGCTGGTCAAAGAGGGACAGCGTTCGCCACTGCTGGCCGCCGTGTTCCCCGGTGAAACGGCGACGCTGCCCTTCAAGGTGACAATGCCCGGCCAACCCGGAAAATATCAGCTTGAGGTTGATTTTGTGCATGAGGGCGTCGCCTGGTTCAGCGATACAGGCGCACCGGGGCCAACCTTCGCCGTAGAAGTTCTGCCTTAGCCCGCGCATGACGCCCGGCGCGCTGCTCACGATCACCCGGCCTCGTTTCTGGATGTATACCGCCGGACCGTTTTTGCTGGGCTATATGGCCGGGCTGCCCATCCCGCGCGATTTGCGAACGCCCTCTTTCTGGCTGCCATTCCTGTATTTTTTGCTGCCCGCGAATCTGTATCTGTACGGCATTAATGATCTGTTTGACGCCGATACGGATACGCTGAACGCCAAAAAAGACGCCCAGGAACACCGACTTGCGCGCCGCGAACGGGGCATCCTGATCGGGTTGCTGGTAGGGGTGGGGGTGCTGGATGCGATCTTTTTCGCCGCACTTTCGCCTCATTGGTGGCCGCTGCTGGCCTTGTTCATCCTGCTCAGCACGTTCTACAGCGCGCCGCCGCTCCGTTTCAAGGCGCGCGCCTTTTTCGACTCGTACTCGAATGTGCTGTATGTCATTCCCGGTTTTCTGGGCTATGCGCTCACCGCCGGGCACCTGCCTCCGCTCTCGATCATCATTGGCGCGGCGTGTTGGGCAGCCGGGATGCACGCCTATTCCGCGATCCCGGACATCGAACCCGATGCACACGCCGGAATCCGAACGGTGGCGGTGTCGCTTGGCGAACGACGGGCGCTGCTGTTCGTGGCCGTGAATTGGCTGATCTTTGCGGTGCTGATCACGCTTGAGTTGCGGTTTGTTGGCGCAATCAGTTTCATCTACCCACTAATTCCGCTCGTGCTATATGCGCGCCCGCAGTTCTCGGTTGCGCGGGCGTACTGGTGGTTTCCGGCGCTAAATGCGATAATTGGCTTCCTGGCATTTCTAGCGTTAATGATAGGGAGGTAATCCTGATGTGCCGCAATATCAAGACTCTTTATAATTTTGAACCGCCTGTCTCTGAGGACGAGGTACACGCCGCCGCACTCCAATTCGTGCGGAAGATCAGCGGCTTCAACAAACCTTCCAAAGCTAATGAAGCGGCTTTCTTGGCTGCGGTTGAGGCGATAACTGCCGTATCACAGCATTTTCTCAGTTCGCTGGAAACGAACGCGCCACCAAAAAGTCGTGAGGAAGAAGCGATTAAGGCACGCGCCCGATCTGCTCAGCGGTTTGCCCGGTAAAGACTCATC
Source organism: Aggregatilineales bacterium (assembly GCA_038239365.1). Taxonomy (GTDB): domain Bacteria; phylum Chloroflexota; class Anaerolineae; order Aggregatilineales; family UBA2796; genus JBBRMW01. The sequence goes on along the minus strand of JBBSEU010000333.1, from coordinate 1,985 downwards.
CAGAAGGAGACTCGATCTCTATCTCCCTAAAGAGCCGATCCGCCTCAAACAAATAGCCAGAGCCACGCGCGCGGAAGGTTGGGCGGTTGGAATAGGTTTTGTAATGGTGTCCTAGCTCGAACAAGGCATAGGCCAACTCAAGACGTGGCGCGCTGGCTCTGGCGGCATTGACGGCACGGTGACGCGCGTCGCGGGCATCCTCAATCCGTTCGTGATTGCGTTCCAGTGCCGTCGCAAACATCCGATACAACCCGGCCAGCAGCCGAACATCGCCGCGATTATCGACTGTGCCAAGCCCTTTGGATGCCAGTTTGACGGCCTGCCCATAGTGCGATCCGTCCAGTGCCAGCAGCGCAGACAGCCGCCACCATTCGGGGCGCTCCCAATACAACTTGCACGCGCTCAGGAGCGCATCAGCCTGTTTCAGGTAGGCTTCACATTCGGCCTGACGCCCTTCGCGCAGGTGAACAGCGGCCAGCGCCAATGAACAGACCGCCACCTGTTGATCGAGTTTACACGCCTGCAAAATCGACAGAGCTTCGGAGAGGTAACTCAAGGCGGATGAAAAATGGTTAGGATGCGTCCAATCGCGGCCTAAACTGAGCAGGCACAACCCGCGTAACGATTCGTCTCCGGCGTTTGCCAGTGCGCCCTCAAGCTGAACTTTTCCGTCGGCATAATGGCCGTTGAAGCAAAGTGCCTGTCCAAAAGTCAATTGCAGTGCGGGGGTCGGTTCGCCATGCTGAACGGCTTCTCGAAGTGCATCCAGTGCCGCTTGACCCTCGCCCACCAGCAGCGAATAGTCTCCGATCTGATGAAGGCATTGAATCAGGTCGGCGGTTCGATTTTCGGCACGCAGGCTAATCAGGCGACTCTGGGCAGTGTGCAGCGCATCATACAGGCCAGTGATCGAAGGGGCAGCGGCGGATGTCTGGACGGTTGTCAATTAGGGCGTGTCTTTGGCACAGCGAAAACCGAATGAGGCCTCGGTTTGATCGGGTGAAAAGGCCAGGCGGAATGTTGAGCGGAACTCCAGCGATCCCGTCTCTATGCGCTGAACATAACCGCCGCCGCGCAAAAGGCGTTCTGTCCCGGTGGCTGGCCCCGTCGGATCAACCGCCGCGTTGCTGCTGGAATAGTAGTCTTTGGCGTACCAATCGGCTACCCATTCCCAGGCATTGCCCGCCATATCGAGCGCGCCATATGCACTTGCACCCGCCGGATAACTGCCCACATTAGCCGCGCTTTGCTTGTTCCAGTTGGCCGGAATGTCGCCGTTCAGTTTTTGCGTATCGCCCCAGGGATACAACGTATTCTTGGGGCCGCGCGCGGCGTGTTCCCATTCGGCCTCTGTGGGCAGCCGTTTCTTGCTGAACTCACAGTAGGCCGCCGCTTCCTTCCAGGTAACGCCCGTCACTGGATAATCGGCTGTACCGGGCGGGAAAGCCACCGCGCCGCCTTGCGATTGACTGATGACTTTGACCGTGTTGAAATATAGTTCAATCCAGATCGGGCTGCCTTTCACGTTGCCCGATCCGTAGCTGCCCTGCGTGAACATGAGGACGATCAACTGCTTTTTAGATGGGTCAAGATAGCCAAGCCCCTTCACCGCATCCGATTGGCTGTAGCAGCAGTCCGTCGTGCTTTTTTGAATCTGATGCTGGTCATTACGGAGACCATCCGTATACATCACATGGAAGCCGAGGTTATCGTCGATTAGTTTATCGTCCAGGTACAGTTCGCCGCTGCCCCACGTTGCCAGCGGACTGGTCAGCGCCGGGAAAAATGAACCTTCATTGCCGGTATCGCCGTGCATCTTGACATTCTCAGCAACACCCCCCTGATAAAACTGCTGGGCATCCGAAAACGAGTCGTGAACGAATCGCCATTTGCCTGTCTTCTGGTTGCTGCCCTGGTAACGAATGGTAGCCGTGAAGTCGCCGCTAACCTTGCCTTTGTCCGTATCCGGGTTCACATCGACATGG
>JBBSEU010000332.1:0-5707 GCA_038239365.1 Aggregatilineales bacterium | reverse complement strand
TTGCGGCCTGAACACTGGCAAACACGATCACCAGACCCAATAAGGCGATCACACCGAAGGCCAGCCCTGCCCCGCCGCCAATGATAAGCATCGGCAGGTAGCCCATAGTGGTTTTGCGTTTAGGAGTTGGCTGCTGTGGTGGAGGTTGTGCTGGTGGCGGCGTTTGCGATTGCCGATGGTGTCGAACTGCAACAGGTACAGTTTGCTGCATGGTGAACGGTAACTTTCCCTCTTATACTGATTATAGGATAGGATAATTTGGGCAGCCGCACCCGACGCAAAGCATACGCCAGGGGTACGCTTGACAGGCGTTTATCAGCGGCTCTTTTCTGCCACCGCTTGCAATAGTTCAGCCGCGCGCGGAGTGCCACCCAACGTCGCAAATTCCGCCGCCAGCGACCTTGCCGCTTCTTGTACCCGCTCATCCGTCAGCACCGCCCGGATCGCGGGCAGCAGTTGACCATTACGAACGTCATGCGCGCTCAGGTTCAGGCCGATCTTGGACTGTGCCACGCGCCGCGCCTGTCCACGCTGATCGGCGGCGTGTGGCACCACCACCTGTGGAATCCCCTGCACAATCGCGCGATGTGTTGTTCCCATGCCGCCATGATGAATGATCACCGCCAGACGCGGAAACACCTGATCATAATCGACCCAGTTTAGCAGGCGCGTGCCGGGTGGTAAGGCCGCTTTGAGTTCAGCTTTTTTGGCAGGTTCAATCGGATGATTGCCAAGTACCACAATCGGGATTAAGCCAAGTCGCGCGGATGCCTGTGCCGCCCAACTGAAAAAGCCGAGATCGCCCGTAAACGTACTGCCCAACGTAATCAACGCCACTTTCCGATCTGTCGGAATCGCGGCCAGCCATTCGGGAATGGCTTCAAGTGGCGGCTGCACAACTCCGCCGACGAACTGCGTTTGCGGCAAAAACTCAGGATCGGCCTGATGCCACGTGCGGCTAAAATAACTGATGTGCAAATGCGGACTTTGCACTGATGGGGTCACGCCTTCCGCGAAATTGACGCCGCGCAAGCCGAACCGATCCAACAAATGTTGAATGCGCTGCTGGCTGATGTGACCCAATTCGGCTTGCACCGCATACAGCCGTGTTTCATCCAGTGGCGGTTCAGCCGACCAGCCCGCCACGACCATCGGCACATTCAACGCTTCGGCAGCCAGTGCCGAGGCGCTCAGGAATGGATCGGTCACAATGACATCTGGTTTGCCGTGTGTTTCGGCCAGCGCGATTAGTGCTTCAACCGCCGGTGGGATCAAATCTTCGCTAAGCCAGGTATCAAGTGCCCGCCGATAACGCAAAAAGACGGCATCGGCAGGCTTCAGCGTGCGGACGTCAGGCGCGGGTGGTGGCGGCCACAGCCATCCCGTCTCCGCAATGGCCGCGAAAGGGATGTTTGCCGCCTCGACCAGACCCGCGATTCCAGGCTGCGATACCCACAAGACAGCGTGACCATTGGCTTGCAGCGATTGCGCGGTTTTCAAAAAGCCGCCCCAGTCCAGATGACCCGGCAGCGGCGCAGAAACGAACCAGAACGACGACATGCAATTCCCTCTTAATCAATTATAGCGCGTGGTATGATTGACAATGGACGCTAAAGGGAAAATCTGTTGTTTAGAAAAGCCATTTTCAGCCTGATCATTGCCGTTCTGATGTTCTCCGCAGCGCCGCATGTTCGTGCCAAAGATAGCGTGGCATTTCCGCCAGAGTCGGAACTGACCAACCCGAAGTGGGCACGTGAAGGTTACGCGACCCTGGCTGATCCGTTCGTCAAACAAACGCGCTATTTGCTGGCGCTTGATGTGGACTGGTCGCGCGGCCAAATCAATGGTCAGGCGCGCGTTCTGTATGTGAACAACACGCCTGACGCGCTTACTATGATGGCCTTTCGCCTTTTTCCAAATCACCCGATCCCCGCCGCTTATGGTGATGTGTACACGGCCAGCAAGCCGCGCATGATCATTCAGTCCGTGCAGGTCAATGGCGCGGATACTCCCTGGACGACGCCCGATAAATACCGAACACTCCTAACGGTTAACCTGCCAACAACGCTCCAAATCGGCGAACAAACCGAAATCACGATCAGTTATACCGTCAACTACAGCGCGCCCACCGATTCGCTCGATGTGCGCGAAGCCTTTCCGATGGCCGCCGTTTATGATCAGGGCACTTGGCGGGATGATATTGTCACCAAAAGTCTGGATTATGTGTTCAGCGAAACGGCGCTGTTTGCCGTCACGCTCCGAACGGTGCGCGATGTATCCCTATACTGCACCGGATCGATCACCCAGACCGCCGTTGATGGCGACAGCGTGACGTACAGCATCAGCACCGGCCCGGTACGCGATTTCGTGTTTTTATTGACGAAAGGTTGGGGATTTTTGGCCGGAAAAAGCGTGCCCGTGCCTATTGATGTGCGTTATCGGGGCAGCGAAGCACTTGCTCAGGAAATGGCCGAGATCGCCGCCGAGTCGATGAGTTTTTTCGATAAAACGATTGGCATTTACCCTTACGCGCACCTGACTTTTTTAGTGTTGAGCTACCCAACTGGTGGCGAAGAATATCCGACGCTGCTGTTTAACGACAACGCGCGTGATATCAGCTATCGGCGTTTTATCACCGCGCACGAAATGGCGCATCAATGGTTCTATGGTGTTGCCGGAAATGATATTGCCCGCCACGCCTGGCTGGATGAATCGCTGGCGCAGATTGGCATGTACCTGTTTTACCGCGATCACTATGGGACAGTGGTAGCCGAACAGGAGTGGAAGTCGATCCTCACCTGGTCAACCCGGCTCAAGGGCAAAGCGCGCCCGATTGATACCGCTGTCGAGAACTTCACCGACTTTTCGGACTACATGACCCATACTTATGGACTTGGTGCGGTCTTTATGCGCGATCTGGCGGAGAAAATCGGCTATGACAAGTTCACGGCGGGGTTGGCGGCCTATTACAAGGCCGCCTATTTCAAAGTGGGGACGCCCATGCAGTTTTTCGATGCCATGCAAGCCCAGACCACGCTCAGCTTGAAGGCGCTATTTTGTCAGCGGATGGGCTATCCGTGTACGTCCTGACCTACTGACGCTGCGTCGCCAGTCCATCCAGCGCCATATTCAGCTTGAGGACATTCACGCGCGGCTCACCAAGCAGCCCCAGCACGCGCCCTTTCGTATACTGATCGACCAGCTTCTGCACGGCGGTTGCGTCGAGTCCGCGCGCTTTCGCTACCCGGTTCACCTGATATTGCGCCGAAGCCGGACTGATCTGCGGATCGAGACCACTGGCTGAGGCCGTCACCAGATCAATAGGCACAGGCGCTTTGTTGTCAGGATCGGCAGCGTGCAGCGCATCGATCCGCGCCTTTGCCGCATCGACCAGCCCCGGGTTCAAAGGCCCATAGTTCGATCCGGATGATCCTGTCGCTTTATCGCTGTTGTACGCTGTGTACGGAACTGGCCCGGTAGCGGAGAGCCGCCCCCAGAAATACTTAGGATCGTCGAAGTTTTGACCGATCAATTCCGATCCAACGGCCTGACCATTGGCCGTGATCACGCTGCCATTTGCCTGATAGGGGAAGATCGCCTGCGCCAGCACCGTTACTGCCGCCGGGTAAAATACCCCCGTAATCACTGTCAGCAGGGCAAAAACCACAATCGCCGCCCTGAGTTGTTTGAACATGACTCGCGTTCCTTTCCTGTTCCCGACTAGACCAGATGCAGAGCCATCAGGATAATGTCGATGAGCTTGATACCGATGAACGGCACAATTAGGCCGCCCAACCCGTAGATCAGAAGGTTGTTTCGCAGCAGTGTTGAGGCACCCACCGCCCGATACGCGACGCCGCGCAGTGCCAGCGGGATCAGGAAGATGATGATCAGTGCATTGAAGATCACCGCCGAAAGGATCGCGCTTTGTGGCGTGGACAGCCCCATGATGTTCAGCTTTTGCAGTGCCGGATAGGTGCTGGCAAACGCCGCCGGGATGATCGCAAAGTATTTAGACACGTCGTTGGCGATGCTGAAAGTGGTCAGCGCGCCGCGTGTCATGAGCAACTGCTTGCCGATCTCTACGATCTCGATCAGTTTGGTTGGGTTGCTATCCAGGTCAACCATGTTGCCTGCTTCTTTGGCCGCCTGCGTACCGGAGTTCATTGCAACGGCCACGTCGGCCTGAGCCAGCGCCGGAGCGTCGTTCGTTCCGTCACCCGTCATGGCAACCAACCGCCCGCCGCTCTGAGTTTCACGGATCAATTTGAGTTTTGCTTCGGGCGTGGCTTGTGCCAGGAAATCATCGACACCTGCTTCAGCGGCAATCGCGGCGGCAGTCAGCGGGTTATCGCCCGTGATCATAATCGTCTTGATCCCCATCCGGCGCAGTTCCGCGAACCGCTCCTTGATGCCGCCCTTCACGATGTCCTTCAACTGGATCACGCCCAGCACTTTTTGCCCATCAGCCACGACCAGCGGAGTCGCGCCCTGCTTGGCAATATCATCGACAATCTTTCGCACGTTCGGCGGATACGATCCGCCTGTTTGATCGATGTACGCGGCAATAGCGTCCGATGCGCCCTTGCGAATTTGACGTTCGCCCAGATTGACGCCGCTCATTCGGGTTTGCGCGGTGAACGGCACGAACTGCGCGCCCAACCCGGTAATATCCCGCTCCCGAATGCCGTACTTCTCTTTCGCCAGGATCACGATGCTGCGACCTTCGGGCGTTTCGTCAGCCAGCGACGCCAGTTGTGCGGCATCGGCCAGCGTCTTTTCATCAATCCCGTCTACCGGGAAGAAGGCCGTCGCCTGTCGGTTGCCAAGCGTAATCGTGCCCGTCTTATCGAGCAGCAGCACATCCACGTCGCCTGCCGCTTCAACCGCTCGCCCGGATACCGCGATCACGTTGGCCTGAATCATCCGATCCATGCCCGCGATTCCGATAGCCGAGAGCAGACCGCCAATCGTCGTTGGGATCAGGCAAACAAGCAGCGATACCAGTACCGTGATCGTGATCGGGATGCCCTGCCCGGCGGCCTGCACACTGTACAGGGAGAAGGGCAACAGTGTCGCCACTGCCAGCAGGAAAATGATCGTCAGCGCGGCCAATAAAATCGCCAGCGCGATCTCATTGGGCGTCTTTTGACGTTTCGCACCCTCGACCATGGCGATCATGCGATCCAGGAAGGTTTCGCCGGGATTCGCGCCGATTTCCACGACCAACCAGTCGGACAGGACGCGCGTGCCGCCTGTCACCGAACTGCGATCCCCACCGCTTTCACGGATCACCGGGGCACTTTCGCCCGTGATCGCGCTCTCATCCACCGAGGCGACACCGACCACCACCGTACCATCGCCGGGAACCACATCGCCCGCTTCGACCAGCACATAATCGCCCTTGCGAAGGTCGGCGGCGCTCACCGTCGTAACGGCGGCTTCGCGCTGCGGCTTTGCCAGTTTCTTGGCGTTCACATCGCGGCGCGTCTTGCGGAGTGTATCGGCCTGTGCTTTGCCGCGCCCTTCGGCCATCGCTTCGGCGAAGTTGGCGAAGATCACGGTGAACCACAACCAGAGTGCGATTGCCAGGATGAACCCGGCGTTTTCTTCGCCCTTGCCGCTGATTGCCGCTTGCAGCCACAACACAGTGGTCAGCAAACTACCCACTTCGACCACGAACATCACCGGATTCTTGACCTGGTGA
>JBBSEU010000331.1:0-5718 GCA_038239365.1 Aggregatilineales bacterium | reverse complement strand
GGCGACACCACCGAGCATCAGGGCCGCAACGATTGCGACGGTCAACAAAAAGGACACTTTACGTTTAAACATATTACTCACTCCAAAAGCGTAAAACGGGACAAATTCAAATATAGTCGAACCTTCAACGATTGTCAAATCATATAGAAGATTGGGAGTTTCTTTGTCTTATGTTGTTCTAATGTGAATATTATATAAAAGAACCGATCAGTCCGTTCTCGTTCGGAAAAGGAGTTCAGCCGATGACCGCTCAGTTCCACGAAAACCTGATTCTTGAAGGCAAGAAAACGTCGATGGCTTTTTGTCCGCCCATCCCCGACGATCACCCGCGCATTGTGCTGCTCAGCGACGATGAAATTCGGCAGGGCATCGACGACGGAAAAATCTCCAGCTTTGTGTTTTCGACGGCCTGTTGGCGCGGTTATATCGGCACCTGGGAACTCAAGGACGGCAAGTTCTATTTACTTGATGTGGGCGGACGTTATGGAATCAAGGAGACAGAGCCGATCTTTGCCGATTGGGTTACTGCGGTGATTCGCATTCCCGAAGGCGAACTGCTGCACTACGTTCACATGGGTTTCGGCTCAGTCTACGAATTTGAGACACACCTCAAGCTGGAAAATGGGATTGTGGTTGAGGAGCGGCGCGTGGATAACCGCGATAAAAAGGTCAATCCGGGGGAACTCGGCTGGAAAAACCTGCCCGGTTCTGAGAACGAATTTGACGGGGATGATTTGTAATTTGCGCTAAGTTGATAAGATTCAGTGCGACAGTCAACGTTAACCCCTTCCATTTTTCGGGAAGGGGTTAACATTATTTAGAGCTAGTGTGTTGGTGTCAGTGCCGCATCCTGCAAGGCTTGATCGATGTCGTCGAAGGCCAGATGATCGCCAACAACATCCGAGTAAAAGGCGCGCAAGATCGTCAAATCCGGCGCGATCAGGAAATCGGCGGGCAGGCGATAGAAGTTTTGACCTTCCTCACGAACAAGTGGGTAGCCAATCGCGGCGGCTTCCTGTGCAAGCTGCTGCTGCTTGGGTGTGTTGAAATTTGCCATGACTTTCGCTTCGGAAGTCTCGACGCCGTACAGATCGTAGAGCGCAGCCGATGGATCGGCGATGATCGAGAAGGGCGCGTCCTGCTTACCAACATTGGCGCGGACACCTTCGAGTGGCGACTCGAAGACGGCCAGCATTTCCAGACCGCGTGCGTGGTAGTCTGGATAACGCGCGATCAGCTTGTGAACTTGCAAATTGCAGAGCGCACAAGCACTGTTGCGATAAAATGAGAGCAGAGTCAGTTTGCCTGCAAAGTTTTGCAGTGCAACTGATTGGCCGAAAATATCCTGAACGGCGAAGACGGGTGCTGGAACACCAGTGGTCAATTTCACGGTAAGCTCCTGTGTGGGAATATTCATCTGTCGCTATAATCATGGTAGTCAGTCTGACTGACCATATAGTAAGCCGGACTGACTAGTTTGTCAAGGGGTCAAAATGACTGAATCAGAGGATGCGCTCAAAAAGCTGGAGGCGATGCGTCAGGAAAATATTGGTCGGCTGTTCCTGCGGGCGCACCGTGCGTACAGTACGCGGGCGGTGGTGCTGCTTCGTGAACGCGGCCATGAGGGGCTGAGCCTGGCGCATACATCCTTGCTGGCTAACCTGGATACGAGCGGCACGCGCATCACGACATTGGCCGAACGCGCCGGGATGACCAAACAATCGATGAGTCAGCTAGTCGTCGATCTGGAAGGGCGCGGTTACATTCAGCGCAACCCTGACCCAATTGATAAACGCGCGGTGATCGTTCATTTCACGGAGAAGGGATGGCAATTCTTGCGAGACAGCTACGAAATCAAACTGATTCTTGAGCGTGAGTATGCAGCGATCTTGGGCGATGCCGCGATGCACGAACTCAGACGGCTGTTGTGTTTGCTGCTGGAATCAACGGATGGTGATGCCGAGTAGTATTACTTTTGGAAGCGCGTGAGGAATGTGAGGAGATGGCTCATGATCAAAACTTATGGTTTAACGCACATCGCGCTTGGTGTTCACAATGTTGAGCGTTCACTGGAATTTTATCAGCGAGTATTCGGTGTTATCGAAGTGTACCGCAGCAATGGCTTCATTCAGGCACAGACACCGGGCAGCCGTGACGTTCTGGTATTCGAGGAAAACCCAAAAGAAACCGGACAAACGGGCAGTATCGCACATTTTGGGTTTCGTCTTACTAATCCGGCAGATATTGACGAGGCGGCTCACGTTGTGGAGCAAGCGGGTGGAAAGATTCTTAGAAAAGGCGAATTCGCGCCCGGTGAGCCATATTTATTTTTCACTGATCCTGATGGTTATGAGGTCGAGGTTTGGTACGAACTGCCCACACCTATTGGATAACATGCGGAATAGCTACAGTACAAATATCGAGGCCGCAAGTCTACCTTGCCTCAATGTATCGACAATCTATCAACCCCTTTTTGGCGAAATACGCCCCTTTTGAGGCTCACTTTTGGTGATAAAATTGGCGATTGCAAGACGCCTCAATGCTTTTCTAATTCCGCATGTTATCCAGTGATCCAAGCAGTTAAGTTAAAGAGTCAGATTAATGGGAAATTGTTTGCACCGTAAAAGCGCCGTCAACATCAATTTTTCGCCCAGTGGAATCGGTCAGATTGACGAAAAGTGTGTGAAATTTGGCGAGACAATAAAAGGCGTTTCTATTAATCCGCGTATTTATCAAACCCGCACTAAAATTTGAAATCTTGTCTATGAATCACACATCACATCTCCTCAGCACATGATCTGCCCAAGGGCCAATTCTTGGATTGGCTACCCTTCTTGAGTGTTACAATACGAATATTCGGATTAGACTGGAAGTCTCATGGAAAAGCAATACACGCAAAATTTGGTTAGACGTGCTATCTTATTTTTCAATCTCTTATTAATATCAATATCTCTATATTCTATACATTTTTGGTTAGATTCCGGTAGTTGCAAATTGCCCGGCTTCTTTGAAGAAGCTATTTTTTCGCCGGATGAACAGCATGTGTTGGCGATTCACTCTCCTGGACCAATGCGCCTTTATAATACAAAGACAGGCGAACTCGTTCAGACATATTCAACCGATAAACCTGTGACAAACATCACTTTCTCACCAGACGGCAAGTATATTGCAGCGGGTCTTGAAGATCGAGCCGTCTTGTTTGACGTGGTGACTGGTCAAGAGTTGAAAAGCTACGCACGAAGTCGAGAAAACCCGAATGAGACCTTCGGGACGCTGGTCTTTTTCGTGTCCGATGGACGCTTTCTGCTAACAGGTGGTTCCGAGGGAGCAGTCTTGTGGGACACGCTAAAAGGTACAAATTTGCATACTTACTCCGGCAACATGTTGTTGGGTAACGGTCGAATCGATGTATCTGCTTCTGCACAGATTGTGATGACGACCGATTCAAATGCTTATCTAATCTGGGAAATTTCCACAGGTCGTCTCATTCATAAAATCGACACTCCATTAGTTAGACATACGATGTTGTCACCAGATGGTAGTGTACTGGTAACCAGTGACGAGCGCGGACTGATTGTTTGGAGCATGAAAGATCCTCGTGCCTTTGATGTATTAGATGGCCGAGACCTGGATGGCCGACGATGGAATTTTTCGCCAGATAGTCAGTATATCGTCGTTTTTTCGCGTGATTATGTTGTCCCAGATGAAGTATCTCTGTGGAATGTTCGCACAGGAAAGCGTTTACACGAATTTTCGATTTTTCAAAATTATGATAACGTTGTGAGATTTACACCTGATAGCAAATACGTTTATCTCCCTAGTGGCACACAGCCAAGCGATCACTCAAGCACATACAATATTGATGTTTGGGATGTCGTACAGAGCCAGCTAGTGAAACGCATCACTTTAGATCAATGGAGTATAGGGAGTGAGCCTTTCGATTTCAGTACTGATGGAAATTATTGGCTACTTGAAGATGGGACACAGCGATTGTACTTGCGGGATGCAATAGCTGGGGCTAAGTTGCTTGAATATTGTTGAGACCTCGTTTGTTGTATCGCAAAGCGAAGGCTAAACCAGCTTCCAAAACGCCTCAAGAGCCATTGGAACTGGCAATGGTTTGATGGCGATTACTTGGAGACGGCACTCAGGGTGACGCTTTCGCCGACTTGCTCAGCGGTCTGATTGAACCAGGTGCGGCGTTGAGATGGGTTAGCCGGATCGTACAGGCCGATTTGAACTGCGTAGCTGCCGGGTGGAACGTCGGTCAGGTTGAGCGTGTACACATCGCGCGCGGCTGGCAACGGCGGATGATCGTCCTGTGCCCAGAGCGGCGATCCGGTAGCGGGATTGATCGCGCCGATCAGGTGGATGAATACTTTGTCGGTGGTCGTGCTGCCCGGCTGCCAGAACAGGATCACGGTCAGTTGCGCGGCGGATTGCTCGATACTGTAGCCACGCAAGGCAAGATCGCCGGAACGGATCGCCAGTGGATGATCGATCTCGGTGGGTTTTAGCTCCCGCGCACGATATTCACGCACGATCAGGTTTTCGCCCGCGCCCTGATCGCTGATCAGTTGAGTGTTTTCGCGGAGTGCAAGATCAATCGGGCGGGCGTAGTCGCCACTGGGAATAAACCAGATCGCGCGGTAACGTTGGGCAGCCCGACGGATATAGTCGGCAGTATCCACATTCGGGCGGGGCAGCGAATAGGCGTCGGCTGGATTGCGAAAATAATAGTTAAAGGACGGGTCAACGTTGCCCGTGTTTGGATCGAGCGTGGTCAGCAGCACCAGATCATCCGAGCGAACATGGGTGGTCAGATAATCGCGCAGACCGAACCAATCCGTGCCTGTTTTGCGGTAATCGGAGTGCCAGTAGGTGAGCAGCGGCAGCACCACACAAAAGGCGGCCAAAAATGCCACGCCGCTCCACGCGATTCGGGGCTGTTCATAACTAACCCAGCGATGCAGGCTGACCAGTCCATAGGCGATCATGAGCAGCAAGGCGGGTGCGGCGGCGATCAGATAGCGCGGCAAAAAGACGTTCATGCGCGTCGCGGCCAGAGTGAGCAGCAGCGCAGGCAAACAGACGTACAAACTCAGGAAGCGGGCGGTAGACTGGCGGCCACGTCGCCACAGAAAGAAAACACCGACACCGAAAAAGATGAGTACCAGATTCCATAATTTGGCAAAAATCGGACTGGTTTCGCCGAACACAAGTGCCGGGAGAAAGCGCGTGATGAGTTCGGCGGGATTCGCGCCGCCTGCCGTGCCTTTGTAGCCGCTGTGTGCCAGCGCCCACGCCTGCCCAAACCAGGGGATCAGCAGCACGCCCAATACAATCATCGAGAGCAGCCAACCGCGCCAAGCCTTCCGTCGCCACTGATATACATATAGCGCGCCCACCAGCACAAAAAATATCTGGAAGAAAAAGATGTAGAGCGCAGCACACTCGGCAACGATATACAGTAGCCAGTCGATGCGACGTTTTTTTTCAACAGCGTGAACAAGTAACCACATCGCCAGTACGCTCAGGGCTGACCAGATCGCATAGTTGCGAACATCCTGCGAATGCCAGATTTGGTAGGGATTGATCGCCCAGAACAGCGCGGCAACGTAACCCACATGATCGTCGCGGTACAGACGCCGCCCCAGGTTGAACATCACTGGCACGCCGATCAGGTTGAGCAGTGCGGGCAGCAAGCGCATCGCAATT
>JBBSEU010000330.1:0-5740 GCA_038239365.1 Aggregatilineales bacterium | reverse complement strand
TCTCGTGCAGGGTGGCATCCGAACCGACAGACTCAAGGTTCACGTTCCCCTGAATCTGGCGCAGCCGAATGTCCGAGCCGACATGCCCGATGTGAAGTTCGCCCGCTTCTCGAATATGCAGATCAGAACCGACATTATCAATATGGATCGCGCCATGCACATCCGTAATTTTGGCATCACTGCCGATGTCTTCAATCATCAGGCTGGCGTTTTGCGGCACGCTCAAATCGCAGTCACCGTTAGCCTCGATGGTCAGCGTCTTGCCATCATCGCTCACCTGGGCAAGGCCGATTTCACCGCTCAGTTTGACCTCATTTTTGGCCCAACCCCGAATCCGTAAGTCGCTGCCCACGTTCCCCAGCTTGATCTGCACATCGGGCGCGACGGCTATTTTGTTGCTCATCCTCAGTTCTCCTTTGGTTATTTTCGCACTAAACGGTTTCGCCGCGCAAAACGGCAATGGCTTCAGCGGAACTGATACGCCCGGCAGCCAGATCATCCAGGATGCGTTTGCGTTCCTGTTCACTGATCGGCGGTTCAGGTTCGTCGGCAATTTCCTCGACTTCAAAGCCCATCGCAGTAATCACATCGCGCAGCCGGGCGCGCACCGTCGGGTAGGAGACATTCAGCTTGGCTTCGACGGCCTTGATTTTGCCTTCACATTGCAAAAAGATTTCCACGAATTGCAGTTGCTCTGCCGATAATTGCGACAATCGCCCGCTGTGAAAACGGCCTTCAATTGTGGTATCGCACGAACGGCAGTGCAAGCGGGTGATCGCTAACGTATCACCACAGACTGGACAGACATTCAACACGGGGTACATAGCTCTCCTTTCACTAAATCAATCCAAACCTTGATTTTGTTTACATCGATCATCATTTTATGCTTATCTGGGAGCAATGTCAAGATAAAACTGCAAACTCTCATTTTATAATTTAACGAGAAGTGCTTCACGCTGTCAGGCCAACGGATGAGCCGATGATACAATCTCGTTACAAAACGGCTCAGCAATATACGACTGATGCTACACTGCCGTTATGTGCCGTTTTTATCCAAAGGGGGTGAGCCGATGATCGCAAATTGGCTTAGGCGCGCTGTCGAGTGGCTCAAAACTCAGGTTCAGCAAGAGGATGGTCAGGGGCTGGTTGAGTACGCTTTGCTGCTGATCTTCGTATCCGTCGTCATCATCGCCATTCTGGCCGTATTGGCACCAGGTCTCAATAACACTTATTCGAGTATCGTTCAAACGCTCTGAGCAATCATCTCATTTATTTGAGCAGCCCGGTTTGGTATCAAATCGGGCTGCTTCGTTTTTGTGGAAAAGCCATTACTGCGCCTGTTCCCAGATTTCATCGGCAATTTGCCAGACCGCATCAGGCCGCGCCAATGCGTGAGCCGCTTCGCCGCGCGCCTTCAAAAACGCCGCGCCCTGTGATAACCAATCGGCAACCGCCGCTTTGACCTTCTCTGCGCCATGTGCATAAATGCCCGCCTGATGTGCAACGATATAGCGCACATTGCCATCTTCCTGGCCGGGGATCGCATCGCTCAGGATCATCGGCAAGCCCGCCATACACGCCTCACTGATCGTTGCCGGTCCCGCTTTGGTGATGAGCAGATCGGCAGCGGCCATCAATTCGGGCATGTTCGTCACGAACGGGTAAATGTGCGTTGGCTGATTCCAATCAGCGCCGTCGAGTCGTTCCTTAAGCGTGGTATTGCGTCCGGCAACGATGGCGATCTGACACTGAGCGTGCAAACTGTTCACCGCCCGCGCGATTCGAAACAGCGGCCCCATCCCTTCACCACCACCGATCAGCAGCAGCGCAGGCAGATCGGGCGACCAGCCGAGTCGGGCGCGCGCCTCGGCTTTATCGAGCAAGCCCTCGGCAAAACGCGGACTTACGGGCAATCCGGTGACGCGCATTTTTTCAGGTTTGATGCCCAGTTTCAGGCCGCGATCAAAGGCTGGTTGGGTGGGTACGAGGATACGATCTACTGTCGAGTCGTACCAGAGCGCATGAGTCGATACCAGATCGGTCACGACAGTGACAAAGGGCAGGTGCGGAGTCCGTCGTTTCAGGACACGGATGATCGGCGTCGAGAGCAGCGGGTGGACACACACGATCACATCGGGCATCGGATCAGTCAGCATCAGTCGCTTCACGCCGCGCTGAATCGTCGCGCCAACGGACAGATTAATCAAATGTGCCTGACTGCGCCGATCACTGATTCGGTAGCCAACGCGCCACATCAGCTTTCCGTTTTTGATCCACCAGGGATATAGTTCCGGCGCGTATTTGAGCGGAAACGGGCTGTAATGGCGGAACACGTCCACCAGTTCGACTGCCACCTGCTCGCCATGTCGAGCGGTCAGCGCATCACGGATCGCTTCGGCGGCGGCACGATGTCCACCGCCCGTGTCGGACATGAGGATCAGTATTTTTTTGGCTTTGATGGGTTCGGTCATTCGGGGTTTGCTGCTGCGACGAGCTTCTTCATGGCTTTGGCAAATTGGCGATAGGGCAGCATCACACGCCGATCACAACCCAGGCAGCACAGGCCAATATCTGCGCCAATGCGGTACACGCGCCATTGATCGCTGCCACACGGATGACCCTTTCGAGTCTGGATAACATCACCGACTTGCACATCGGCGGGCGAAACAGGCATAAACTCACGACTCCTGATCGCCCTGAGTATAGCGCGTCCGCCCTCAGCTTTCAGCCAGAACGCTCACCAACGCCGATAATTCCTGACTCAGTTCCAGTTTCGCCAGTTCCGCGTCGATCTGAATCGATGCGGTGGCCGTGTCAGCCAGACCGCGCCGCCGTAGGAGTGCCAGTGTCCGCAGATACGACAGACGCAGCAGCCATAGCGCCTGATAAGCATCTTTATCGGAACTGATGTGATAGCTAATCAATCCGGTATCCGGGTAAATGTGATGATGCTCAGCTTTTCCTTCTGCGACAAGCTGCGCGCGAATGGCATTCGTGAACGTAATATCCACCAGATAATTTCCGTGAATGTGCCCAATCTCCCGTGTACCAAGCATGAATTCCACGCCGCCGAAACGATGCGGCGCGCTGTGGATGCCCGGCCATGCGTTAACAGCCTGAACGATTTCGGTTTGACGCGACACTAACCCCTCGCTATCGCGTGAAAGCACCCGGATCGAGATAAATGCGCGCTTTGTAATCGGCCAGAGTCGTCGTCGGGAAAATTTCGAGAAGCGCCACCTTGCCATCCTGTTCGGTAAAAGCCAGCCCTGCCTCTGGGTACACATTATGTGTGGCGGTTTTCCCAGCGCGTGAGCGCAGTTCGTCGGCTGGCTTACCAAAGGTGGCGTGCAAAGCGGCGGCGGATAGACCCTGCAAAGCGGCAGCGTCACCCACGTACAACAGGGCGAATTTACCATCCGGCGTAAAGTAGAACCATCCGGGATGAACCGCCGCGTTATGCAGTTCCGTCACCCCACTCAAGTTTTGATAGGCACTGTTCGGGCGGTTGCGTGCGGCGCTCCCTAACCAGGTCTGAATTTGCGCTTGTGATTGATCACGAAGCGCCATCCATGTTTTTAATTGATCGCCTGAGTTGGTCATATTCTCTATCCCTTTAGGCAAATGCCGTATCTGACTCAGGTTCGGGTGCATCGTTATATTCAGGCATTTTTGGCTCTGGCTTCCAGGCTTTTACAATCTCATCGAAGGCGGCATAACGCAGCGGTGCCGGATTTCCGGGCGTTCCGGTTGGCTTGCCTTTACCGTTTTTGAGCGTCTCCGGCTCGACAAAGTAGAACAAAGCCGTTTCGGACATATCTTCGCTGGCATTCGTACCGCCATAAAAGGTGATAGGGGCTTCTACCGTGTTATCGTTCGCAACCCTGGTCTTCGGATCGGCGTCGGCAGTGTTCGCATCTTTCCAATATTTCAGCTTCGATTGGTAGGTGGGCAGGGCATAGCTGAGCAAACCATGTGCGATCTCGTGGACGGTCGTGCCTTCGATTTCCTTATCATTGGCGTCTGGCCCAGAAAAATCAGTGGTACTGGAGAGTAGCGGTTTGAACAGACTGAAATTCTTAGAACTGGCGAAGAATTCACCCAGCGTTGGTTTGGTGGATGAACCATCCAACGCACCCGTTGCGCTATTCTCATCAATTGCCTGATCAACGGCGCTCACCGACGTGACTTCCTGATCTGTTCCGGCGCGTGTCGACAGTTCGCGGTTCAAGCCCAAGATCGGCGCATAATGGCCGAGTGCCCGTTTCAGCGCGCGCAGTTCTTTCATTGTCCACGAACGGGTTTCCAATTTATCTGTGACTGCTTTCGGGACTTTGTCGTAATCCTTTTTAATCGCCCCAAGTCCCGCACCGGAATCGAGATCGATGCTATAGCTGAACTTGATGAATTCAATAATATCGGTGGCTTCTTTCACTTCGTCTTCGCTGGTCACTTCGACGCGCTGGCTGCCCACCGTCACCGTGCGTGTTATTCCCAAAGCGTCTGAGACACCATTGATCACATCGTCCCAGAAACCGCGCTGAACGGTATTGGCGGTGCGGCTGCTTGGTTGTGCCAACATGCGGCGTACTGCGGCGTTGCCCTGTGTTTGTTGCATCTGCAACACAGACGCCTGACGCGGTGTGAGTGCGCCCTGAACGGTAGATTCGACGCCCGCTTGGGATCGCTGCCGTGCCGCCTTCTCAACAATAAGACTGGACTCTATGGACTGCCGCATGTTGCTGTCCTTTACTTACCTTTGAACTATACTGATCATTGTATGAAACTATTGCAACTGAGTCAAATGGCGCTTGACCATTCGTCATTTTTTGCTATATAGTAGGGTTCAGCAACAAACGGTGAGGTCAGGATGAGCAGTCGTTCACCTTTTTACGATGATTGGCGCGATTGTTTGCGTGCCCACTATATTCATGTGCTTCGTCAGAACGACACCAATAACGAAGTGAGTCTGCGAACGGTGCTGATCGATACTGGCTTTCTCGAGTGGGAGATCGATGGGATGCGCCATGATGCGCTGCCCGATCTGCCCATCGATCAACCCGATCAGCTCACTGCGTCTCTAGAATCGCCCGCTGATCCGATTCCCGAATCAGTGACCGTGACTGAAATAATCGAACCCATGCTGGAAACCAAACCCGCACCGAAAACGGACGTTGCGCCTGAAAACGTACAGTCTCCCGTTCCGCCGCCTAAAAAAGAGCCAAAGCCAAAAGTTGAATATATTCAAAAGTCGATGTTCTAAAGCCAATTGCGCTTAACGTTAAAAAGTCAGACGCAACTACGGCTCGGACACGCCCCATTTCCCTACGCGGGCTATACTTCCGCGCGTTAACCTGTCCACAGACTAAGCGTCAGTCTGGTTCGGTATGCGGTGGAAAATCCGTAATAGACTTCAAACTAACTCCCATCGAATTGGCGGCAGCGCGCTGTTTGGCATCAGCAGTAATAAGTGGCACATGGAGCCATTCAGCCAGCGCGATGTAAGTGACCACTCCTCCGGATAAATCCGGGGGCTTCTCAGGCTACGCGTGACCTAGGGGTCTACGTTAGCGCCTGACGGCTCGATCCGAGCCGACTTCAAGGCTAGAGACAAGATGTTGAGCGCGGCGTTGAGGTCACGATCTAAGGTTAAGGAACAGTACGGACAGGAATGTACACGAACACTCAGCTCTTTTTCAACAATCGAACCACAACCGCTACAGGCTTGCGAAGTGTAGGC
>JBBSEU010000329.1:0-5750 GCA_038239365.1 Aggregatilineales bacterium | reverse complement strand
TCCACAATCTCTACCAGACCTCTTCACCGCTCTTCGACACGCTCTTGAAGCGATTTCGGTCAACGATGCTCTGGGTTTCTTTTGTAGTGCTGGCTTCACCAATATTCCCTAGCGGTTCAGCCTACTTGATTTTCGCTGTAACTGATGGATACGTTACAATGCGCCCTTGAGGATTTATGACTACAGCACTTGATCAAAAACGACTGCGTGATGCGTTGGGCGCGCGCCCTTTCCAATTTTATGAGCAGTGCGGCTCAACTAACGATCTGGCACGCGATTGGGCGTTGGCGGGCGCGGCCAGCGGATCGGTGGTGCTGACCGAGGAGCAGATCAGCGGGCGAGGCCGCTTTGCACGGGGCTGGGTTGCGCCGCCCGGAACGGCACTGTTATTCAGCGTAATTTTGCGCCCGCGCCTTGCACCTGAACGTTTGCCGCGCCTGACCATGGTTGGAGCGATTGCTGTTATAGAGTGTCTGGATGAACTGGCAGCAAACCGAGCGATGATCAAATGGCCGAATGACGTACAGATTGCCGGGCAAAAAGTGGCTGGAATTCTGCCCGAAGCCCTTTGGCAAAATGACCAATTTATCGCGGTCATTCTGGGGATCGGGCTGAATGTGCGGATCGATTTTGGCGGCACGGAACTCGATCAGAAGGCAACCAGCATCGAAACGGCGCTGGGTATTTCAATAGATCGGGCGATGCTGCTCAATCGTTTACTGATGCGGATCGATTACTGGTCAGTGCGCGCCAATGAGTCGTCACTCTTTGAAATGTGGCGAGCGCGCTTGAACACAGTCGGGCAGCGTGTCACGGCAGCAACGAAAGATGGCCGGGTGATCAGTGGTCGGGCGTCGGCTGTGGATGAGGACGGCGCGTTAGTATTGGAAGCAGATGATGGCACTCAGCAGCGTGTCATTGCCGGAGAAGTAACGTTAGCAATGGGTGATGGTGGATGAGTGTTAAACTGGATTGGCAGATTGAGGCAGATCGCGCTTATCAGCGTGCCAGCGAAGACCCGGAAGCACGGGGGCGACGGCAGCGCCAGCGATTAGCGATAGTCCTGTTCACGTTGGGCGTGGTGGCGATCATCGGCGCAGTGGCAGGCGCAATTGCACTGCGGCTGTACACTGTGGACTCGAAACTGCGTCAGGATTTGATCAACACGGCGCGTGCTGAAACGGCCACTTTGCGGATCGGAGATTTACCGGGCTTTCTAAACATCATGCGGAGCCAGAGCGGTCAATGGATGGCCGAACAAAGTGCCCGCTTCAAACGGTATCAGGAACTCAAACAGAACGGCGCGATCAAATTTACCGATAACATGATCAATGCCGAGGTAGACGGATCGCGCGGGCGGGTGATCGTCGAAGAAGTGCTGAATGGCGTCAACTATCATACGCTCTGGTTTTTCTGGCACTATACCGATGGCTGGCGGCACGTCCCCTCTGATCTCACCTTTTGGGGCGAACCGCAAACGATCAAGGGCAGTGTCTCAACGATCAGTTATAGCGATCTGGATGCACCGCTGGCCGGGGCACTTGCCAGCCGAGTAGATCGCTGGTGGTCAGAAGGTTGCGCGGCAATTGGCTGTAGCAACCCACCGCCGCTGACCCTGGAGATCGCGCCTGATCCGTCGGTGCAGACAGAATGGGACGGCGCAAAACCGTTCACGCTGCATATCGCGTCGCCGTTGTCCTCAACTGAACGCACATTGGCCGATCCCGCCTTAGCGCCCGATCTGGAAGCGGTAATTTCAGCTCAGCTTGCTCAAAAATTGTTCGATCAGGCCAGCGGCCAACTGCACACCAATCCTATTGCGGATGCAGCCTGGTTTCGGCAATCGTTGATCGACTGGCTGAGTGCGTTCATGCTCGGACGGGGCGATACAAACAAGTTAACTTTCGTGCAAAGTTTACGCGATCACTATGGGGCGGCGGGAATCAAGGCGATTGTGCATCAACTTTCGACTAACTCCGATGTGGGCGTCCTGGCAAAAGCCTTGAATCAACCGCTCGAAACGTTGCAAGTCGATTGGCTGCCTTTTTTTCAGTGGCGGCTCGATCTGGAAAAATCACTGATCGCCAGCGGAGATCAGGCGGATTTTACGGCCTTGTGGGACATTGCCCAGAATGACGCAGCACAGCGTGCCCGTCAGCGGTGGAGTACCCCGAATCAGGCCGTGCCGCATGTCTCAGCGGTGGCCGTTGGCAAAGATACCGCCGGGGTCGTGATCGCTTCCGTGCAGGCACAGATCGACACGCGCGCGGTTGTATTGACCTTCCGATTGGTGGATGGGGCATGGAAACGGTTCGCCTAAGCGATTAATTTCTATTACAATTGCCTCAGATGTTTACGAGGCTTGAGGGAGGGCTTATGACCGACGATAGTGATCTGCGAAGAAGTGTCATTGACGGGAACATCGATTTTGAGGACTTTGAAAATACGGCTGTCAAATCAAACGAAGTC
The DNA here is from genome assembly GCA_038239365.1 of Aggregatilineales bacterium. Taxonomy (GTDB): domain Bacteria; phylum Chloroflexota; class Anaerolineae; order Aggregatilineales; family UBA2796; genus JBBRMW01. The sequence continues at coordinate 3,281 of JBBSEU010000329.1, read as the reverse complement.
ACCGATGGCAAAATTTTCGGCCTGACCGCCGTCCAGCGCATGATCATGTCGATTGTGCTGTTTCTGACGGTCAGTGTGTTGGGGATTGCGCTGCTGTTCGTGACTGGCACCATCGCCATTCGTTAGGCCAGTGCGCGGCCACTGTGCAGTTTCATCAGATCGAGCAGTTCCGCTTCGGTGGCTTCGCGGTTAGCGCGCTTCGTGCCCATGATGATCAATTCATGCGGTTGATCGACTCGATCTAAAAATTTGAGCGATAGATATGAATCCCAAGGGATGCGGACGATCTGCGCTGTAACGACACTGGTCAGCGGAATCAGGAAGGGCAGTTGGCGCGCGGCCAGCAAGCGTATCTCGGAAGTCGTCACTGTTGCTTCACCTGTCGCAACGGCAGGACGAAGGCCGCTCCACCAATTGTAATGGGTTGCCCACGAGACCGGCAGCGGCTTCGAGACGGTATCCGTCGAGATCGCATTGCCGCTGGACTGTGCCGGTTCGTTCAGGGCGCGCAGCAACGCCGCTAACCCTTGATCGTAGTCCTGGATGAAATCGACGCGCTGCCGCCGCGATAACCGAAACGGCACTTCGTTCGGCTGGATCATCAGCGGAATAATGCGCTTGCCCTTCTCCGCGAAGTAGTTCCACTCGTCCGCCACGTTTTGTGAAGCTGAAGCGGTAGGCGTGAGCAAGACCAGCATTGTGTCGGAGCTATCCAGGCCGCGCTGCACTTCCAAATCCCAGTTCGCGCCCGATGCGATATTTTTCAGGTCGAGCCAAACGCGACAGCCATTTTTAGTCAGGTCATCGGCCAGTCGTTGGGCGAAGGCTTTATCGATCCGAGAATAGGAAACGAAAATTTGCATGAGTTAAGTCCTCAATAGGCATTTCGGTTGCGACGCAGCGCCGTTTGTACCAGCGTGCGAATGATGATCTTGATGTCGAACCATAAACTCCAGTTCTCGATATAGTACAGATCGTACTTGAGACGCTCCACGATGCTTGTATCGCCGCGATAGCCGTTCACCTGTGCCCAGCCCGTCATGCCCGCTTTTTCGCGGTGACGTTCCATGTAGCGTGGGATTTGTTCACGGAACTTATCGACAAAATAGGATTGTTCCGGGCGCGGCCCAACCAGACTCATCTGACCAAGCAGCACGTTGATCAGGTTCGGAAATTCGTCCCAGTTGCTCTTACGCATCCAGCGGCCAAAGCGTGTCACACGCGGATCGTTCTCGACTGTCCAGCCGGGGCCGCCTTTTTCGGCGTCAAGGCGCATCGTGCGGAACTTGATCATCGGAAAGCGTCGCCCATCCAGCCCGGTACGTTCCTGGCAGAACCAAACTGGCCCCGGTGATTCCAGCTTGATCAGCAGCGCAGTTAACAGAAAGACTGGCGAAAGCAGCACCAACCCGATGATTGACCCGAAAATATCCAGCCCACGCTTGAGCGTCAGTTTCCAGCCGCGCATTGGCATATCGCGCACACTGAGCAGCGGCAAACTGCCCAGTTCATCGACGCTCATGCCGCCCGCCATATACGCGAACAAGTCTGGATAAACCTTGATGCTTACTCGCCCGCGCTGACACCACGCGATCAACTGCGTCAATTCGGTATGCGGTGCATCGGGCAGGGCGATGATCACTTCATCAATTTTGAGCGTATCGATCAGAGTCGGCAAATCTTCCGGGTGGCCGATCACCGGGACGCCAGCCACGTTCTGCGCTTCGATCCCGTTCACTGCCCCAACGATCTGGTAGCCGAGTTCGGGGCGCGATTGAATCTGCGCCACAATCGCCTGGGCATCTGCGCCGCTGCCAACAATCAGGACGCGATCACGGCCATACCCGGCGGAGTGCAGCCGTGTGGTCAACTGGCGGTGCAGTTCACGCCCGCCTAAAACCGTCGCCAAACTGAACAGCCACACATACAGGACAAGCTGACGCGGATAATCGGTATCAAAGGCCGTATTCTTGAACAGGAACGTCGCAAGGCCGCTGGTGAGCGTCACACCCACCGATACTGCCGCGAAAATCGTATAGGTCTGATCGATTCGGCTGAGGGCGCGCTTCTGGTGATACAACCGCGCGAAGAAGAATACACCAGTGAGTGTCAGCATATGCAGCGCAAAGGTTGGCAGTTGGCCGCCAACGGTTGCCAGCAGGCTATCCGGTGTATCGTTGAGTGGCACAATTGGCAGCGCCCGACGTGCCCAAATGCCCGCCACGAATGCCAGCGCCAATGCCAATAGATCAAGCGTGGGCAGCAAAACATTCAGGAACCACTGTGCCCGCGAGGCACGGCGGTTCAGGTGGCCTGCGGCGTCCACTGCGTTTTGTCGGATCGAATGGCTTGTAACAGAGGCCGCCCGCCCCGCACCAGCAATCCCGCCAGAATCAACAGATGCAGCGGCAGCGGCGTTTGCGAGCGGTAATGCTTCCGATAAAAGATCAGCATCGCCCGCGAGAATTCCCGTTGCGCGCGCGGGTTGTGACGGCTGGCCGCCCGCTTGAGGTGTAATATCCTGACGCGCGGTACGTACCTGACCGTCCACCCCGCGTGCTTGATGCGATATGCCCAATCCAGGTCTTCTCCATACATCCAGAACGTCTCGTCCAGCAGCCCGGCCTCCGCAATGGCCTCTCGTCGGACGAGCATAAAAGCGCCTACTACTGAGTCTACATCCGTTTCCAGATCATCGGGCAGAAACGTCATGTTATAGCGGCCAAAGCGTCGGCTTCGCGGAAACAACTTTGAGAGTCCAATCATCCGCCAAAACGAGATTTCGGGCGTCGGGAAGCTGCGCCGACAGGCCAGATCGAGTTTACCATCGGCCATGATCAGTTTCGGCCCGACGACGCCAACTTTTGGATTTGCGTCCATGTAATCGATTAGGACGCGGAACGCATCGGGCGGCACAACCGTATCCGGGTTGAGCAGCAGGGCATAGTGCGGCGGATCACCTTCACCGCCAAAGCCCAACCGCTTCAAGCCGAGGTTGTTCGCATACGAAAAGCCGCCATTGATCGCGCTCTCGATGACCTCAACCGACGGAAATTCGGCGCGTACCATCGCCGCGCTGTCATCAGTGCTGGCGTTATCAACAACGATCACCTGATAGCCTACTGTCGGATCGCTGGTTGTGACCGAACGCAAACAATCGCGCAGCAGATCGCGTGTGTTCCAATTGACGATCACGATTCCCAGATCGAGTAGACGATTCACTAACCAGCCTCAGCGTACTCTGCGTGCCATCTTGACGATTGATGAAGGCGGCACGATAT
>JBBSEU010000328.1:0-5751 GCA_038239365.1 Aggregatilineales bacterium | reverse complement strand
ATCGCGTAATCGAGTCGGCCAGCGTCCCGGCATTGGATTCGGTTTATTCCATAGATAATCGTCAATGGCGTACCAACCCCGATCCGACAAAGCCTCGATAGTGCGCCAAACGTATCGGTGACGTACCCCATCGACTGCCTTATCTTTGATATTAATGACAAGGCTGCCACTGGGCTTTAGTGCATTAAAAAAGGGTTCGTGAAACGTCATAAACCACTCGACAAAATTATCAGGATGTACGCTGTCATAGTGGTTATGCCGTGCATCAGCATAGGGTGGCGAAGTGACCAGCAAATCTACTTGACCAGCATAGGCAGGCAAAACATCGCGGCTATCCCCATTAATGATTGTGCAGGAAATACCCGAAAGCGTTACTTCTGTCCTGCCGCTCAAATCGTTTTGAGGGAGATATATCATTTTTCCTGTCCCTTTTTTGCTCGTCTTGGAAGTGGGTTGCAGAAAAAATGTACGAGTTTATACGGATCGTTGAACTTTCCAGCGGAATCAACCAAACCAAAAGTAGAACATTCAGATGCAAAAACCTCTGATACTGGAGAGGGTATCACAACTTCGCCAATAAATTGATCAGGTGAGATCACATCCGAAAGCACATCGAACGTCGCTTTCATGATGCTTTCATATGAAAAATTGGCGAAGAAAGGCCAAAAAAAGTCTGCATACCACATTTCTGTGTTCAGCGAGAAGGCTTTCTTTTCCTTGTTACGTCGAATGCGCCTGCTATTTTTGTGATCGCCATCCATCGCAAACGCGAAAACACACAAATAGCGGCCTCGCATGTTTTTATCGGTTGAAGCCGCCTGTTCCAGTGCCGAAATAGCCTTCGGCCAATCCTGGCCGCCATGCGTGTTTTCCCGATTCTTGACAGATACAAAGATGTTCAGCGGTAGATTGTCTTTGGGCTTTTCGGCGTAGTCGCGGAAGTGAATAGTCGCCGTAAAATCGCTTTCGGTCTGGTTCACATCCGATACGCTCTCAAACCGTTGTGACGCGCGTGCGGCGTACAGCGCAAGATATTGATAACGCCAGGCAGAGTTCATGCGCTCTTTTTGCAAAATGGTCAGCCGAAACTGCTCCTGAGCAACCTCCCGACAATCTCGGTTTTGAAGCTGCTGTGTGGCCGAAGCTGGATCGCTGCAATTATCTTTGAAATACTTGAATAGTTCTCTGCCCGCTTTCTGATAAATTGCGTTTTTTGTCAGTTCGTCAGCATCAGGCGGCATGTCAATCGTCTGACGCCTGGATTTGGCAGCCGCATCGTTGATCGCACGATGGATCAGTTCGTGCAAACGTTCCTCAGAAAATTGAGTAGTATGCGGCACCAACGTCGTATCGTCGAGGCAGCTATCGTAGTCGCCGCCTTCTATGCGCGGATAATTTTGAACACCAGTCGGCGTATTTGCGGATTTACGAGCCATGCGGAATATGTCCTACTTTGAATAGCCTGCAACGTTGCGTGCAGGCTACTTTGTGCTTGTATTTTTAGGCCAGCCCGACTGCCGACGAATCGCCCACATTGATTGATCTGGCGCGATCTTCGACTTTGGCCTTGCTGCCGATAATGCTGGCCGCAAGCATCATATTAGTAACCACCGAATTCTGATCAAGGATGCTGTCACTGATCACGCTGCCAGTAACTTCGCAGTTGGCTGCGACGGTCACATGCGGCCCGATCACCGAACGACTGATCTTAGCCGACGGCGCGATGTTGACAGGTGGCACGATGATCGAGTCAATGCTGTGAAAGTCGGCGCTGTTATCGTGGCCGTGATCGAGCAGGTAGCGATTCGTTTCCAGCACCGTTTCCGGTTTGCCCGCGTCCAGCCACACCGAAACGGGTTCAGTGCGGAATTTTAGCCCTTGTTGAACCATCAGGTGCATCGCATCGGCCAGATAGTATTCACCTTTGGTCATCAAGCCTTGATCCATCGTTTGCTGAATGGCATCGATCAACGCCTTGCCGTCCTTGAAGTAGTACAGACCGATCACCGCCAGTCGGTTGTCCATCACCTTCGGCTTCTCGACGAAACTGGTGATATAGCCGTCCTTGTCCAGTGTCACAACGCCGAAGGAACGCGGGTCTTCCACTTCCTTCACGAAGATCACCGCATCTGCGCCGGGTGCATCCAGCGTGGTCAGATCGGCCTCAAACAAGGTATCCACGAACAACACGAACGTCGGCTCATGACCAATCGACTCGCGTGCCAGCCAGATCGCGTGCGACTGGCCGAGCATCTCCGTTTGTTCAACGAAGCGCGCGTTCAGTTTGTATTCCTTGCGAACGTAATCTTCAACTTGTTCGCCCAGATGCCCGACGATGAAAATGTATTCATCAATCGGCAGGTGCGCGATTTTATCCAGCAGATGACCCAGTACGGGTTTTCCGGCAACGTTGATCAACGGCTTGGGCTTGGTATAGGTATGAGGCCGGAGGCGCGTACCAAACCCGGCGAGGGGAATGACAACCTTCATTGAATTCTCCTGAATGGCTTTAGACTTGTGGCGCTTTGCCCGCTAATCCGCTTGCCTGTTCGTAGGCGTGTGCGGCACGTAAAATCGTTGCTTCATCAAAAGCCTTGCCCAAAATTTGAAGGCCAATCGGCAGGCCGTCGCCATCAAACCCGCAAGGTACGCTCAATCCGCATATTCCGGCCAGACTGGTCGGCAGCGTGAACACATCCTCAAGGTACATTTGCAGCGGATCGCCCGATTTTTCACCGATGCGGAAGGCCGCACGCGGTGTGGTGGGTGCGGCGATCACATCCACCTCCTTGAACGCATCCTCGAAATCCTGCTTGATCAGCGTGCGAACTTTTTGCGCCTTGAGGTAATAGGCATCGTAGTAACCTGTCGAAAGTGCATACGTGCCGAGCATGATGCGACGCTTCACCTCTGCGCCGAAGCCCTGCCCGCGCGTCGCTTTATAAGTCGGCCACATGCCTTTTTCCTTTACACGCAGTCCGTAGCGCACGCCATCGAAACGCGCCAGATTTGCCGAGGCTTCGGCGGGCGCAACGATATAATAGACGCTCAAACTCTGATCGGTATGCTTAAGCTGGATTGGCTTGATCACTGCGCCAAGCGATTCGAGTTTATCAATCGCGGCACGAACGGCCTGTTCGACTTCGGGCTGCATTCCGCTGATGAAATATTCGCGCGGCACGCCCACCCGAAGCCCTTTAATATCTCCGGTGAGCGCCGCTGTATAATCCGGCACAGGGACATTCATGCTGGTCGAATCGTTTGGATCATACCCGGCGATCACATTCAGCAGAAGCGCGGCGTCACGCACAGTACGCCCCAGCGTGCCGATCTGATCGAGCGATGAGGCGAACGCGATCAACCCAAAGCGCGAAACACGGCCATAACTTGGCTTCACACCGACCACGCCGCACATCGCGGCAGGCTGCCGAACACTGCCGCCCGTATCCGATCCAAGCGCGCCGAGTGCCATATGCGCGGCCACCGCTGCCGCACTGCCACCGCTGCTGCCGCCAGGGATTCGCTCCGTATTCCAGGGGTTGCGCGTCGGGCCGTAGGCTGAGTTCTCGGTAGAGGATCCCATCGCAAATTCATCGGTATTCGTCTTGCCAAGCATGATCGCGCCCGCATCGAACAATTTTTGCACGGCGGTGGCGGTGTACGGCGGCTTGAACCCTTCCAATATTTTCGATCCGGCGGTGGTCTGCACATCCGCCGTACACAACACATCTTTGAGCGCCAATGGGATGCCCAGCAGCGGCGCGTCCTGCCCTGATGCGCGGCGCTGATCGGCTTGTTGAGCCGCTTCCAATGCGCGTTCGGCAGTGATCGTTAAAAAAGCGTGAATCTTCGGATCAAGCACCTGAATGCGATCCAGGTGCGCCTGTGTCAGTTCAACGGCGCTGATGTCGCCCGCACGCAGTTTGGCAAGCGCATCGCTCAGCGTTAGATCGGTCAGCGTCATCAACAGTTATATCCGTGATAAAAATGGCGAAACTACGTCAAGTATAGCGCACATTTTGTGACATTTTGCACTCACGGAAGCCGCTATTTCGTTGGTGTGGCAGGCGCTTCGTTCAGTTTGGCGATGCACTCCACAGCCGCTTTTTGCCCTTCTCTGGCCGCTTCACCGGGTTTGATCGAGTCATTCATGAGCAGGCGCGTTTGCAGCGTTACCACTGGGAAAATGCAGGCCATTTCAGGCTGTGTGGGAAATATGACCCCGCTTTCAAGCGCGCGGCGCGTTTGGGACAATACCGGGTGTTTGCTGATTGTGTCGCTATGCAGTGCAGAGAGCAGCGCGGGCAAACGGTAATTGGGTACTGTCCACGCCAGAGCAGTTACCTGATCGCTTGCTAAAAATTTGGCGAAGGCCGCCGCCACACTGAATTTATCGCCCGTCGTGTTCGTTGGAATCGCCAGATATTGGCCGACGATGAACGGCGCGGGGATATTTTGCGCCGGGTCAGCGCCAACCGACGGCCAGGCCGCGATCCCCAGTTTGTCACCCATTGTATTGATATAACCGTCTTTGCCCGTCAGTGCCCAGTCGCCGCTGAAGATCATGGCCGCCGTGCCCGCTCGAAAGTTCAGATCGGCGCACTCGTAATCGCAATCCTGTTTGGCAACTTTGTACTTGAACCGAAAATCATAAATCAGTTGGTAGGCGTCTATCCAATTTCGTGTGTCCAATGCGGGCGATTTGCCATCACTGCCAAAAATAGTCGCGCCAAAGCCAAACGCAATCGGAAACACCCACAACGACTCGCGTTCGCTATAGGCCAGCGCCGTAAATCCTTCTACTGTCGCGTTTTGCTTTTGCAGTTTCATGCCCAGATCGATCAATTCCGCAAAGGTCTTTGGTGCTTCGGATATAAACTGGCGGTTATAAAACAGCATCAATTGGTTGCCAGCCTGGAGCGGCACCCCATACAACTTGCCATTGAAACGCACAGCGCCCACAATGGCAGGCATGAACAACGCCGCATCAATCACCTGATCGGTTGGCTGGATCAGAGGCGCGGCGGCCAGCGTCAGGATCGGTTTGGCGTCCACCCACAGCAAATCGGGCGCGGCATTGGCGCGTGCCGCAGCCTGGAAAGGGCCGGTCAGATCATCGTCATATTTTTGCACAAGGGTGAGCGTCGAACCGGGCGCATTTGTCTTTGCCCATTCGTCGAATATTTTGGCAATGCCCAATTGCTTGATCACGTCGTCGCCCTGTTGATGCCATAGGACAAGATCGGCTTTGGGTAGCGTTTGGCTCTTGACCATACCCGGCACAAATCCTGACGAAAGGACAATGATCAGGTTAATAATCTTTACTAAGGTTTTCAACATTTTTCACCCTGTTCACTTTTGTGAGACTATCGCAACATGCCTGCACTTGCCAGACTGCGACAAAAAAGTAAGATCATTATACAAACTCAATGATAACTTAATGCTTGCTATAGACACGGGGCGCAATCAAGCCGACATGGACGACTTAAACGGGCAAATCATCAAAGGCTATCAGCTTCGTGAGCGCATCGGCGAAGGTGGCTTCGGCGCTGTCTATCGCGCTTACCAACCCGTCATTGAGCGAGAAGTGGCGATCAAAGTTATTCTGCGCGAATTTGCGAACCAGTCGCATTTTATCCGCCGTTTCGAGTTCGAGGCACGTTTAATCGCGCAGCTTGAGCACCCGTATATCGTGCCGCTGTATGATTACTGGCGTGAGCCGGGTGGCGCATATCTCGTCATGCGCGTGTT
>JBBSEU010000327.1:0-5816 GCA_038239365.1 Aggregatilineales bacterium | reverse complement strand
TCAGCCACAACCATTCCTTCCCGACCCTTGCCGAATTACGGCACGCTTTTGCCGCTTTTCTCGACTCGACCTTGTTTCACTTTCATTGGGTCGAGCGTTTCGCTCCATTCAATTTGTGCCACTCTTGATTGGTTTTACCATCAGCTTCGTGAAAGGCATAGCCCATCAACAATGGACTCGTCTGAATCGTGACCGATTCCTGAACGCGAGTCCCTTCTCCATCAGGTGTACAGCGCGTCTTATTTCGTAGGTAAAGCATTGATTGGAATGCCTCAAGCATCAATTCATTAGGGCTAATCAATGTGACTGCCGATTTGTACTTGAGCTTCCAGGTCAATGGGCCAAATTTGAGTTGATCCGTGATCTGATAAAAGCGCGTATGCTCCCGTGCCGGATCGTCAGGCAAAGGTTCAATGGCTAAGATAAGCGGGTGAATTTTGGTGTGATTGACCTGTGCCGCCAAAAAATCGCAAATCGTGTTCACAGGAGCATTGATGCGAATTTCATGTTCAAAAGATCGATGTGCCATTGATTTGTCCGTAATTTACGGTGTGCTGCCCGGAACGTATCGCCCGACTACCGCCCGCGCCCACTCAATTGCCGCTGCGTCATATTGTGCGGAGTTTTGAAGCGTATAAATCGCAATTGCTAGTTCGTGTGCCTCATGCGATTTTGGGTCAGGCGCGATCACCTCATGCCCCCGAACCCAGGCCATTTCATCGCTTAAATCCGTATCTTCGTGGGCGCAGTTCGGACAAACATCGCCCTCGTATTCCGTACTGCACGTGTCACAGACATTCAAGGCTTGTCTTTCTCGGCACTTGATTCGGCCTTCGTTTCAGGTGCCGGTTCATTGGCAGCGCGCTTTGGGATGAGTGACAGGCGTTCGACGCGCATCCCATCCATCGCTTCGACGCGCAGCGTGCCGCCTTCCACCTCAATCGTATCGTTCACTTCGGGAATGCGTTCCAGCTTACCCATGATATAACCGCCAATCGTATCGTAGTTCTCATCGACAATGTGTAAATTGAACTCGTTGTTGATCTCCGCGATCAGCATCAAGCCATCTAACAAAGCAGTGCCGTCTTTGAGCCGCTGCACTTCCGGGGTTTCGCCTGACTCAAATTGATCAGTCAAGTCGCCAACGATTTCCTCGATGATGTCTTCGAGTGTGACCAGACCCGCCGTGCCGCCAAATTCATCCAGCACAATCGCAATTTGCTGATGGCGACTGCGAAAGCGTGCCAGCAAATTCTCGACAGGCAAACCGCCCGGCACGAGCAGCACTTCGCGTGTCAGGCTGCGAATCGTGCCATGTTCGCGCTGGCCGGATAGCACCTTAACCAAATCTTTGACATACACCACGCCAATCACATGATCGGCATCGCTTTCGTATACCGGGAACTTGGTATGCGGCGACTCAATTGCCAGTTTGATCAGCGCCTCAAATGGCTCGTCCGCGTCGATCATCTTCATCTCAGTGCGCGGGATCATCACCTGGCGTGTGACCAGATCACGAATGTCGAATACAGCGTTGAGCATCTCGCGTTCCTGCTCAGCCAAAACGCCGCTTTCTTCCGACTCGCGCACGATCTGTTTGAGTTCTTCAACGCTGTACAACGTTGAATGCGCGCCACCTGACTCCATGCCAAAAGCACGCACAACCGCCGATGCCGCTTTATCGAGCAGCCAGACCAGTGGCAGCGTCACCCGCTCAAACAAACGCATCGGCCAACTGAACAGGACGGCGGCGCGTTCGGGAGCGCGCAATGCGGCCACCTTCGGCACTTGCTCTCCAAAAATGACATGAAAACTGCTGACGATGAGCAGGGACAAGATCAGCGGCAGCGCGCGCAGGACACCACTTAACTCGGCAGGCAGTTGAGCATGTTCAAACAATGGGCGCAGGATCAGTTCAAATGTGCGCTCACCCTGATCGCCCAATGCCAGCGATACAACAGTGACGCCAAGCTGTGACGCCGCAATCAGCCGATCTCGTGCGCGCGGATCGGTCAACCATTGTTGAACGATCTTTGCTCCAGAGCTGCCATCGGCGGCCATTTGATCGACGCGCGAACGGCGTGAGGCGACTGCTGCGAACTCCACTACGACGAAGAACGCATTCAGCGCGATCAGGACGACTAAAAACAATAACTGCGCGATCACCTGACCGGGCGTTACTATCGATTCGGGAAGTACAGGCGTCATGTCACCACGCCTGCGCCGTAGCCAACCACGCGCCTTTTATCGCCACCGCGATCCCCCGATGTGCCATAGCCAACCACCGTCGCCTTATTTGCGCCCAGGCCGCGCGCCGCATGCAGCACAGTTGCAATCGCGCCACGCCCACAGGCATAGCCAATTCCCGCCGCATCTGCTGCAATAATGCCGTCGGGATCAAACTCAGTGAAGCGTTCTAATAATGCTGTGTCCAGTTCGAGCGCCGTATCCTCTGGGTAAAAATGCGATAAATCGGAACTGGCAACCAACAGCGCCCGTCGCCCTTTGAGCAAACTGGCAAGCGCCGCGCCGAGTCGTGCTGCCATCCCCGCCGATTGATCGTTGAGCATGAGCGGCACAAGTCGTATTTGTTCAGGATCGTTCAGTGTGTGCTGCAAAAACGGAATTTCGATCTCAATGGAGTGTTCGGGATCATCGTGAATCGAGGTTAGCGGGATTGTGCGCGATAGTACTTCCAGAAACTCGTGATCAACGCTCATTTCATCGAGTGGTGTCGTGTAGGCGCTGTGACGAGTGGTCAACACTGCGCCGGGGATCGGGTGGTGCATCGGCCCGATCACGACCACCGTATCGAATTGCATCCCACGTAAATAGGCGAACGCTTTTCCGGCGACAGGCCCACTATAACGATAGCCCGCGTGCGGCACAAGAATGCCGATCAATGACCTATCCAGCGGTTTGGATGGCGCATTTGCCAAAAATCCATCAAGCATCGAACGCAGCGCCGCCGCTTCCCCCGGATACCACGTCCCGGCCAGTGGCGATGGCCGCACATCGCGCAGTGTCACCAAGCCCCACCTCATCTTAACGATTACGTAGGGCTGATTCTACCACACATAGGGAATTGACTTCACCGACGATCCTGAAGGTATTGACTCCCCTCTCTACAAACGGAGGGGGAATGTTTCCGTTCCGGGGATTATTTTCCACGTCGTTCGAAATTGCAAGACTGCGTAGTAGACACCAAACGCGCACCTAGAGCAAAACCTCGATGCCGTCTAAGTCACTGACGGCATTGTTCAACATACTGGTTCGTCCTGGGTCGGTCAAGCTGATGAACTTGATCACAGGTTGCACTGTGGTTTTGCTTATGATGCAATGTCATTCAGTTCGGTCAGATCGTGCTCGGAAAGAGTCAGCGTGGCAGCGGCAACATTGTCGCGCAAATGGGCGACGGATGAGGTACCTGGAATAAGCAGAATGTTCGGCGAGCGCTGTAGCAGCCACGCCAGCGCGACAGTCATCGGCGTGACGTTGAGATGGCTGGCGACTGAATTCAGCTTGTCGGATTGAAGCGGGGAAAAGCCGCCCAGGGGGAAGTAGGGTACATAGGCGATACCCTGTGCGGCGAGGGTGTCGATCAGGTCATCGTCGACTCGGTGCACAAGGTTGTATAGGTTCTGTACGCACACAATCGGCGCGATGGATTGTGCTTCAGTGATCTGATCGGCGTTTACAGTGCTGATACCGAGGTGCTTGATTAGTCCTTCTTGCTGTAATTTCGCAAGTACTGTGAACGGTTCGGAGATGGAGCCGGGGGTAGGACCGTCGAACCCGCCGAGTCGCAGGTTGACAACATCCAATGTATCTAGTCCAAGGTGTTCCAGATTGTCGAATACGGCCTGACGCAACTGTCCAGGCGTGCGTGCATGAGGCCAGCCGCCTTCGGCATCTCGACGTGATCCAACCTTGGTGATGATGTGCAACGAGTCGGGGTAGGGGTGCAAGGCTTCTTTGATGATTTGGTTGGTGATGTATGGGCCGTAGTAGTCGCTGGTGTCGATGTGCGTGATACCTAGCGCGACCGCCTCGCGCAGGACGGCTACGGCAGCATCGCGGTTGGCGGGCGGGCCGAACACGTGCGGGCCAGCTAACTGCATCGCGCCGTACCCCATGCGAGTGACCGTCAGTCCCTCAGCCAGGGTGAACGTGCCTGCGGCGGTGGCCGATAGGTTGCTTTGTTCATTTACTGAATGCGATACCATAAAAATTCCTCTTTTTCTCGTTTAATCCCAACAATCGCGTTGCTGTGATACGATCTGGAGTATGATTTAGAAATTATCGTATGACCAGAGTTCCTTTATCATAGGATTGAAACTAGCAGGATAAGGAATAAGGAAAACACGATGAGTGACGAACAACGCAGACAAGGTCTTGCGGATTTTCTACGCACTCGACGGATGCGCCTCTCACCTGAACAGGTCGGGTTGATAAGTGGTGGGCGGCGACGCACGCCGGGATTGCGGCGGGAAGAGGTGGCGCAGCTAGCGAATGTGGGCGTTTCTTGGTATACCCTCTTGGAGCAAGGACGCGATATTCACCCGTCAAGGGAGGTACTACTTAGCATTTCTCATGCGTTGCAACTCACGCCAGACGAACGGCAACATCTTTTCTTGCTTGCCGATCAGCAGCAGCTTGTTGATACACGCGCCGATGATGAACAGGTAAGCCCTGCGCTACGCCGTGTGCTTGATGCGCTCACTCCAGTTCCGGCTTACGTTGTTGGTCGTCGGTGGAATTATCTCGCTTGGAACACCACTGCTGATGAGGTCTTTTTGCTGTCTAAGTCGGTGCCACCATATGAATATAATGTCGTCTGGCGTATGTTTGCTGATCCAAGGAGTCTTCGTCCATACAACCCTAAGTGGGAGCAGGTCGCGCAGAGAGTGCTAGCGGAATTCCGTGCTGATAGTGCGCGTTATGCCGATGAAGAATGGTTCAAACACTTGATTGCTGATTTGCAGCGCGTAAGTCCTGAGTTTCGTACATGGTGGCCCCGTCACGATGTGCTTGGTAGAGCCGATGCACGGAAGGACATAGAGCATCCGTTGGTAGGCTGCCTGATGTTTGAGCATACGACCTTGCAGGTGCCTACGATGCCCGAACTCAAAATCATGATCTATACACCATTGCCCGAAACGGATACGCTGGAAAAGCTCCAGCAGCTGATGGACATGAAGGTAGCTACGAATATTGTTTATTGATGTCGACTCTAAAGCGAATCCGCCGCTATCAGTAGGGCAAACGTCTCATTTTCGAATTTTTGCCACGCATCTATGCAGACCTCACCTCGGCTCCCCAGGGGGAATGCGTCCGTACCGAGGATTATTTTCGGTCAAATTTGAGATTGTGAAACTCACAAGGGTACGACAAAAGAAAAAATGAGGCAAGAGTGATCGATGCCCAGATGGGCGATGTTCTACGCATATGAGGCTCGACAATGTTTAGATTGTCGTCGGCGCACAAACGAAAGGGCAGTTTCACTTGATTTATGGTACAGAAGGCACACAAGCGTTGTTCACCGGGTTAGCCACTCAGATCGTGTATGGCGGCTGCGATCACGATACTGCCGATTTTTACAGCAAAGCGTCTGGCACGACCACTGCCGACGCCAATCCCGATCCGCAGAAAGCTATTTTTCGCCAGCGTCCTTTGCTCACCGTCGATGAAGTCTCATGATCGCGACTGAAATCTGGCTTGAATCGGCTTCTCCCACGCGACAACCCTCTCGAGTAAGGCATCGTCGGAGCGCAGACCAAAGGGCAGTTCCATCTAATTTACGGCACGGAGGGTAC
>JBBSEU010000326.1:0-5835 GCA_038239365.1 Aggregatilineales bacterium | reverse complement strand
TGGATTCGGTGAAAAAATCTGCTCCAGCATCACCGGGTCTGCGCCGCCGTGACCGCCCTCTCCGGCTTCAATCTCGATTTCGCGCGGCGTGCCAAACATCGGGTACAGCCGCAGATGGGCTTCTTTGAACGCCCCCTTGCTGGCCTGCACTTCATTGGCGCGGCCATCGCCCAACAGATGATTGATGTTCTCCATTACATCCAGTTCGATGCGCCCTTTTGTACCCGTAATCGCCACGCGCAGCCCTTCCCAGGGCGAATAGGCGATCAGGCAGTACGACAGCAGTACACCGTTTCGGTAACGGGCGCTGACTGTCATTGTATCTTCAATCGTGATCGGTTCGCCAAACACATTCCGATCCCGCAAGTAGCCGCTGTCCGCCTCGGCATTCAAATATAAGCCCTGAAACGCTTCTTTATCGGTCAGGAACAGCGCAAACGGATCGTCTTTAGCTGCCACTTCGCCCGTGTAGCGCGCGTAGTCGTAATGTTCGCCGCGCGCTTCGGCATTTTCGCGGCCATAGAACAACAAATCACTCATCGAAAAAACATTGACCGGGTACGAATCGATCCACCAGTTGACCAGATCGAAATGGTGAGTCGCTTTGTGAACGAGCAATCCGCCGCTGTTTTGCTTTTCGCGGTGCCAGCGCCGGAAATAATCCGCGCCGTGACTGGTATCGAGCAGCCACGAAAAATCAACCGCCAACGGACGCCCCACCGCGCCGCTCATCATCACTTCACGCAGTTTGGTATAGGCCGGGGCATAGCGATAGTTGAACGTGACGCGCAGTGAACGCCCGGTTCGCTCAATCGCATCGAAAATGGCGCGGGCGTTTTCGGCGGTGGTGGTCATTGGCTTTTCGGAGATCACGTCGCAGCCCAGTTCCATCGCGCGGATGATGTAGCGGTGGTGTGTCGCGTCAATGGTGGTGACGATTACCGTATCGGGCTTCGTCTCCGCAATCATCTGATCGAACTGATCGGCATGATACGTCGGGCGCGGCGTCAAACCGTGTTCGGTTTGCAATTTTTGGTTGTACCAGTTCATGCGCGTCTGGCTCAGGTCACATAGCCCAACCAACTCGGATACATCACGGTAAGCATTCGTGATCGCGTCAATATACATGCTGGCCCGTGAACCCGTCCCAACGATGGCGTAACGCTTACGTTTCTCCAAAATTGATCTCCGTCTATGCCTGCCATTCAGCCGGGGAATTGATTCCCCGGCGTTAACTAGGTACGCGGTGTGCCTGCTCCGAAAATGCGCGCGTCCAGCTTGAAGCCCGCTTCTTTCAGGCGATCCTCGAACTTGGGGCGGTAGCCGCTTGGCTTGAGCGTGCCGCCGCCAACGTGACTTGGCCCCGCGCCGCGATGATCGGGCGTCTGGTAGATGAACAAATCTTGCAGTGTGACCGATTCGCCTTCCATACCCTGTAGTTCGGTGATCTGAATGATCTTGCGGCTGCCGTCTTTAAGGCGGCTCTGCTGCACGATCAACTGAACGGCGCTGGCGATCTGGCGACGGATGACGCCAATCGGCAAATCCATCCCGGCCATCAGCGCCAGTGTTTCGAGGCGGCCAACACAATCGCGCGGGCTGTTGCTGTGAACCGTCGTTAACGATCCATCGTGACCGGTGTTCATCGCTTGCAGCATGTCGAGCGCCTCACCCGAACGGCACTCACCAATCACGATCCGATCCGGGCGCATACGCAAGCTGCCCTTGACCAGATCGCGGATTTCGAGCTTGCCCGATTTGCCATCACCACCCGTCATGGCGGGCGACGTTTCCAGCCGGACGACGTGACGCTGCGTCAATTGCAGTTCTGCCGAGTCTTCAATCGTCACGATGCGCTCATCGCCGGGAATATAGCTTGAAAGCGCGTTGAGCAGAGTCGTCTTGCCCGAACCCGTGCCGCCTGAAACAACGATGTTCATTCGCGCTACGACACAGGCTTCCAAAAAGTCGGCCACTTCCGGCGTGAATGATCCAAAACCGATCAGGTCTTGCGGGGTCAGCACGCGCTCCGGGAACTTACGGATCGTGATCGTCGTGCCCGCCAATGCTGAGGGCGGCATAACAATATGCACGCGCGATCCATCGGGCAAGCGCGCATCGGTCATTGGGTTGGCGCGATCAATACTGCGGCCAATGCGCCGCACGATGCGAGTTGCTACCCACTGCACATGCTCATTATCATCAAAGGTAATGTCCATTTCAACCAGCTTGCCTTTACGTTCGGCAAAGATGATCTCCGGGCCGTTGACCATAATCTCGGAGTAGGAACGATCCGCCACCAACGCCTGAATCGCGCCGAATCCCAACAGATCATCCAACAACCCTTCGCGCAGTTCGTCATATTCGGGGCGCGGCAGGTTAATTTTGGCACGCTGCAAATAAATATTCAGGCGATCCGTAATCGTTTTCTGTTGTTCCGGGTTGCTGCGTTCCCAGTGATCAGCTTCATCGGGTGAGGCCAGCAGTTTGGAGCGCAGTTGGCGGCGCAGATCGGCCAATTGGGGCGGCGTGCGCTTCTTGTTCGGGACAACGTGATCGATGCGATCCGGTTTTTTCTCGGATTTGGGCGGCTCCGGGGCTGGCGCTTCAAGCGTGCCAATCGGTTTAATGCCTTCATTTGGCAGCTTTTTGATGTCCGCAGGCGGTGGGTTCATGCGCTTGGATAGCATCGGCTTTGTGTGACTCCAGGATTGTACGAGTGGTGTTTCTTAACAGTGTAAAAGAAAATTATGGGATAGGATAGTTATTTCACGAGAAATTCAGAACTCTGAGTGAGTTTTGTTATTTTCCGTGCTAAGATACACTCCGGCATCTCAAAGTAACACTATTAAACAGCTCACGCTGTGGCAGATCATTGCAGAGAGGACTTGCGAACGTGTTTTCACTCATCTACGTCAGTTCGGCAACACGCCTTTTTACCGAGGAAGAACTTCTTGACCTGTTGGCAACCAGCCGTGCAAACAATGAACAACGCGGCATTACAGGCATGATGTTATACAGCGATGGCAACTTCATTCAGGCGCTTGAAGGCGATAAAGAAACAGTCCTGGAAATCTATGCCAAAATCGAACGTGATCCGCGCCATCGCAATCTGCTGATTATGACAAAGCGTGAAGTTCCAGAGCGCACCTTCCCGGAGTGGTCGATGGGCTTCCGTAATGCTGCCAAACTGCGCGGTGTGCCCGGCGTCACCACCTTTTTGCAGGAACCCACTACCCCGGAAGCCCTTGCCGCCAAACCCGAACGCGCCCGGATCATCTTGGAAAGTTTCAAAGATAACGTCCGCTAGCTCGGATGCGTTCACTGGCAGTTCCCGCCTACCCAAAACGTCTATCGCTGCTCACGCTGGTTTTCGGCATCGTCGTTTTTCTGTGGCTCACGCCGGAAGATAGCGTTTGGCTCGTTTCGGTTTTGGGGGCGGGACTGGCCTTGATTCTGGCCGCGCATGGTCTATTCAAATGGAGCGCCGGGCGTGTCTTTCCGGCGCGCGTCTGGTTTCCGGGAGCGGTGCTGCTCGGTGCGGCTGTTGGAGCCGGAGCGACGGTAATGACGATGCTCCTGATGCTGATGAAAACATCGCTGCACAATCACCTGTATCCCGATTATTCAATTGGCGTGATGGGCGGCATTGTGCAGCGGATCATCCCCTGGACGGCGGCGGGCGCTTTGGTTGGGCTGGCCGCCGCGTTGATCCTGTCTATCCGGCTGAGCAACTCGTAAATCAGTCCAGTTTGGCGGCCATCAGTTTCAGAAAGTGCAGCCGCCCGGACTGTTCTCCAGCCAAAATTGTTTTGCCATCACGAGTCACGGCGCAGGACGTAAGCAGCCCATCACCGCTGAAGCGCGTCACGATATTACCGCTCGATAACTCCCAGAGATTGAGCGTGTACTCGGCTGAGGTTGAGATCGCGTATTTGCTGTTATCGGTCAGCGCAACCGACGTGACGGCGCTGTTATGCCCGCTCAAAGTGCGAATTTCCGCACCTGTTGCTAAATCCCAGATTTTCAGCGTGCGATCCCATGAACCGGAAATCACCTGTTCACCATTGGGCAGCACTGCCAATGCCGAAACCACCGCATCATGGCCTGTCAGTGTGTGTAGTTCCGCGCCCGTCGCCAAATCCCAGACTTTAAGCGTGTGATCGTGGGATGCGGAAATGGCGCGCGTGCCGTCTGGCGTCACGGCAACTGCAGTGATCCAGGCTTTATGACCATGTAGGGATCGAATCTCCGCGCCCGTTTGCCGATCCAGAATTTTTACGCTCATATCTTCCGAACCGCCGATCAAGCGCGATCCATCCGGCGTCACGGCAACGCTGTTCAGTCGGCTCACCGGATCAGACCACTTGAAGACCTCTGTACCGGTGCTTACATCCCAGATGCGAAGCGTGCGATCCCAGGAAGTCGAGATAATCTGCTTTTCATCGGGCGTTAGTTTCACGGCGTTGACGATGCTGCCATGACCGTGCACGGTGAGTAGCTCGGCTTGCTTGGCAATGTCCCAGACTTTGAGCGTTGCATCCGACGAAGCAGTAACGGCGCGCTTGCCATCGCGCGTGATCACAACACTCTGAATGGCGTTGGCGTGTGCGGCATTGTTGCGCGTGCCGCCGTCATTTTGCAAATCCCAGATTTTGAGCGAACGATCCAGTGACGAGGAGATCGCGTAATGGCCGTCCGCCGTCACGCTTACGCCATCGACAAACCCGCTATGCCCGAACAGCGTCAGCAGTTCCGCGCCCGTATCCATATCCCAAACTTTGAGCGTGTTATCATTCGAGGCGGAAATGATGCGCTTGCCATCGGGCGTAACCGCGACGCCGTTCACCTGCTTATCATGCCCGCGCAAGGTGAGCAGTTCCGCGCCCGTGTCAATATCCCAGACTTTGAGCGTGTTATCATTCGAGGCGGAAACAACGCGGCGGTTATCGGGCGTGGCGGCGACGGCATTCACCCGTTCATCATGACCGCGCATGATCTGTAGTTCTGTGCCGCTGTCCACTTCCCAGACGCGCACGGTTTTATCGGACGAAGCCGAGATCGCGCGTTTGCCGTCGGGCGTCACGGCCACATCGTTGACGGCGTTGCTATGGCCGCGCAAAGTGAGCAATTCCGCGCCTGCGTCCAAATCCCAGATTTTGAGACGCCGATCCGACGAGGCCGAAATCGCGCGCCAGCCGCCCGGCACAATCTCTACGGCGTTGACTTTGGTGTGATGCCCTTCCAACGTTTGCAGTTCCGCGCCCGTCTCCACATCCCACAGTTTCAGTGTGCCATCCCATGAGGCCGAAAGGACGCGCCGTTCATCTTCGAGAAGTGCCACATCATTGACGGCTTTGGCGTGACCTGTGAATGTTCGTAACACCGCGCCCGTTGCCATATCCCACAACTTGAGCGTGTTATCGCCCGATGCCGAAATCGCCCGTTTGCCATCGCGGAACAGCGCCACATTTTTGACGCCGCGTGTATGTCCAGCCAACGTCCGCAAGAGCGATCCGCCGGGTGGGACAAGGCTGGCTGTTTGCGGGCAAAGCCAGGCCGCCGCGCGATACTTGTGCGCTCGTTCAACCAGCGTGTGAACCTCTGGCAAATCGAAATCGCCCAACCGCCCTATCAACTGTCCGGCCAACTGGGTCTTATCCACATTCAGGATATGCGCCGAAAGTCGTAACGCGCCTTCAACAGCCTGTAACGCCGCGTCGCCCGGAATCAGGCCAAAATCCGCGATCAGGCTGTTGATTTCCGTCGCATTCAGGCGCGCGCTCAGCCATTCAAAATCCAGCAGCAGTTCCCGCACGCCCGCCTCCTGCCCAG
>JBBSEU010000325.1:0-5901 GCA_038239365.1 Aggregatilineales bacterium | reverse complement strand
GGATCAATTCGCGGTCATTGGCATAGACGGGCGCACCGTAACGATGGCCGTGATCTGGATCGAAACAGAGCAGCGTCGGGGAGTGATGCAGACACTCATCGAACAAAATGCCGTCCGCGCCCAGTTCCAGCACCTTGTCGAATTCCTGTTCGCACACCTTCAGGTAGTCTTCGCTCAAAAAGCACATCGGAATCAGCCGCCTGGTATTGATGTCGAGGAACTGCGTCGCCGTCTGATACCGATAACCGGGGTGCATATAGTAATCGCCGTAAGGGTCTTTGATCGCCTGTTTGATCAATTCATTGCGGAACCAGTCTGTCGCCCTGTCTGCCCAGGTGAATTTGGCGAACAAGATCAACTTGACTCCAAGCGCCTGAATCTTGGCAATCGCCTCCTGAAGTTCTGCTTTGGTGCCCAGACGCGGATCAGGTTCGTGCAAGGGGTTGCCCTGATCCTGGCCGCCGTCGTTCCAACCGACAAGCTGAATTGCTTTCACGCCATGCCGCGCGCAGTCCTCACCAATTTTGGGCAGATCGCGGAACGGAATACGAAATTCATCCTCCGGTGAGTTGATGTGTAACTGCTGCCAGGCGTGTGGGGCTTGCGCCCAGGCCGGAATTTTTGGCAAGACCATCCACGTGTTGCGCCACTGCTTGTAAATATCGACGCCCTGCTGCCAGTCGCCCTGATAGGCTTCCAGCGCGACGGGTGTTAACGTGCGGGTTTCGCCGGGCAGGATGTATGGCAGATGCACCGCCGCAAAGCGCGTCGCAACGGGCGTTCCGCTGATCGTTGGCTCATCCGGGACATGACCATTCGGGCCTTCTGCGCCGCCCACCAAGTTACTTTGCAATGAATTGTCATAACCGGGGCGCAATTCCGAATTCCAGGCAACGAGTTCTGCACTGGGTGCGCGAATCCCAACATATAAGCCCTGTTTCGCGCCGCATAACAGGACGTAAGGGGTCATCGGCGCACCTGCAGAATCAG
Source organism: Aggregatilineales bacterium (assembly GCA_038239365.1). GTDB lineage: Bacteria > Chloroflexota > Anaerolineae > Aggregatilineales > UBA2796 > JBBRMW01. The sequence goes on along the minus strand of JBBSEU010000325.1, from coordinate 4,911 downwards.
TTCCGAACGGAAACTGGATCGGATAATCAGTGCCGAAATAACCACGTTGATTCTGAAAAGTCGGCCACAGCGGGAACTCCTGTGCGGTAGCATATTTGTACGAAAACGATTTGAAGGCGACCTCATCATTCGGATGATGAATATCCCCTAAATACGGGCAATATACATTTTCAACCGTGTATTCAGAGTGGTTCTCAATCGTCAGCGTGTAGACCGCCTGCCGCGCCTCTAATTCAATGTGTAGTGTCAGGCGGATATTGTGCGCGCCGCCATATTCAGAGGTCAGGCTGTCCCAGACAAACGTCGCAGATTCATCGGTTGAAGTGAACGAACTGACTTTTTGTTTTTCCCCGAACAGCGGATTATTGCGGCAGTCTGGCATGGGCAGCAGCAGCCGAAACGAGAGGCCGAGCGCAGGCCGATTGAGCAGTTCCCATCCGGTTTCAACCGCCTTGAGGCCGATCAGCGCGCCAGTTGACGTATCGAATTCCAGACGCAGTGAATCGTTTTCGAGAACGAACGGTGTCATCTAAAAACCCTCGTGTGATATTTAATGCGTAAATTGTGCGAAATTGGCGATGGGAGCGTTCAGCCTTTGACCGCCCCGGACGTTAGCCCTTGAATGAACCAGCGTTGCAAGAGCAGATAAATGATGATCATCGGGATCGAGCCAATAGACAGCGCGGCAAAGACTTGTTCCCAGGTGGTACGCCCAAATGTGAATGAAAAGGCTTGAATAGCAACAGGCAGCGTGCGCCGATCCGCCGCGTGCAGCAGTACGAGCGGATTGAAAAAATCGTTCCATGCCCCCAGAAATTGCAGAATGGCAACTGTCGCAATGGCCGGAGTCGAAATCGGAATCACAATCCGTAGAAAAGTGCCTAGGCGGGTCGCGCCATCGACCACTGCTGCATCCAATAGTTCCGATGGGATTTGCCGGAAAAATGCCCGAAAGATGAAGATCGAAAGCGGCAAACCATTGGCAACTGTTGGCAAAATCAGGCCGGGCAGCGTATCGATCAGGTTCAATTTCACGATCAGGATGTAGAGTGGGATGATCGGCACGGGTGCTTGCATGGTCAGGATGAACAGCAGAAAGATCGCCACTGAAAAGCGCAGTCGAAAGCGCGCCAACGCAAAGCCCGCAAACATGGCAAGCACCACCACCAATATCACGGTGCTGATTGCCACGATCAGGCTGTTACGCAGCGCCGGGCCAAGCAGCCCGATCTCCCAGGCATTGGTGTAATTGGTGAACGCGAAACTGGATGGCAACCCCCAGGGATTCGCGGTCAGTTCGCCGCCCGTTTTGAAAGATGCCATGAACATCCAGAAGACAGGATAGCCGACCACCACCACAAAAAACAGCAGAATCAAGTGGCTCACGAATTTGACGAGCCGCTCCTGACCCTTGACGCCAAGCTGCGGGGTTCGGGATAAGGTTGCTGCCTGAGCCATCAGCACGCCTTTCTAAGGTTAGTTGACATCAACATCGTTGTAGGTTTCATCGGCGGCCACGACTCGCAGTTGTACCAGCGCCACAATCGTGATGAACAACAAGAGTGCATAGGACAGTGCTGAGCCATAGCCAAGTTTGCCGAACTGGAACGCCTGTGTATAGGTGTGCAGTGCCAATACGTTGGTGGCCCCGGCGGGGCCGCCCTGTGTCATGATATAGGGAATATCAAACACGTTGAACGCGCCCAGCAAGGCTAGTGTGATGTTGATCACCATGACCGGGCGCAGCTGTGGCAGCGTGATCGAGATGAATTGATTCCAGCGTGACGCCCCATCGACGCGCGCCGCCTCGTACAATTCCACAGGAATTGTTTGAAGTGCCGCCAGAAAGATCACCATATGAAAGCCGTACCACTTCCAAACGTCCACGATCATCAACGCAATCAGTGCATATTTCGTGTCGCCAAGCCATTGCACGGCTAGCGCGTCCAGATGCACGAAACGCAGCAAACTGTTGATCAAACCAAATTGATCGTTGTACAGCCACGTCCAGAGGATGCTGATCACCACGAATGACAGGACGACAGGCAGAAACAAAATGGTTCGATAAAACGTGCGTCCGCGCAAGGCCTGATTGAGCAGTATTGCCAGCAGCAGCGAAATGATCAGTTTGCCTGCGACAGTGCCCAGTGCGTATTGAAAGTTGTGCAGCAGGGCTGGCACCAATTTTTCGTCGCTGAGCATCCGTTCGAAATTGGTCAGACCGATGTACACCGGGTCTTTAATGCCATCCCAGCGCAATAGTGAAAGATACAAGCCGCTGACCAGTGGAAACAGTTTGAAGACGGCGTAAAGGATGAGCGCGGGGGCAAGCCACAAATACAATGTCCAGCGTGTTTTACGGCGCGGCTTGCGACTATCCGTAAGCACTACCGGGCGAACGGCTTCAGCAGGCAGTAAAGGTGTCGCCATCAGTCAAAACCTCAAAAAAATCACTCTAATTTTGCGATCATCGTGCCATTCTACACGATGATCGCCTGCTTAAACGCTATTTGCCGAACTGGTAGCCATCCGCGACAAGTTGATCGAATGCCTTCTGAATGTTCTTGGCGGCGGCATCGGGCTTGACCGTGCCTGCCACAATCGCCTGCTGATTTTCCTGGAAGGCTTTCGTGATTTCTGGCGGCCACAGCCAATCGAGGTACGTGAACTGGTTTGGCGCGCACTCTTTGGCATACTTGAGCGCCACTGGATCATCGCTGGCAACGACATTCTTATTGCTCGAAACGGGACGGCTGTTCGTGTCGTTTTCCCACTTGACCCACTTATCACTGGTCATCAAGTCCATGATACTGAGTGCCAGGTCTTTGCGTTCCGGCGCGATCTTGGCATACACACCGACAGCATTACCCACGCCACCCGGCATCTGACGCTTAATGTTTGTATCTTTCACGGCAAGCACGGGCGGGATCAGGGATAGTTCGAGGTTGGGTGCCTGATCTTTCGAGCCATCGGCGGGCTTCTTGGCCTTGCGCCACGCCGCGATTTCCCACGGCCCCCAGTACCACATGAGCGCCTTGCCCTGAAAGAATGTCGCTTCGGTATCAGCATCCAGACCAAGTACGTTGTCGATAAACAGCTTGTCCTGGGCGAACCTGTACAGGATTTCCAGCGCGGCGACGTGTTCCGGGTCGGTGAACTTCATTTCGCCCTGAAGGGTCTTGATCGTCTTTTCAATAGGCTGGTTGCCGGAAGTCTGCGCGAATGCCCAGAACTGCCAGACCGGCCACAAATAGATGTTCTTGCCCTGATGCGTGAAGACCGCCGCGCCCAGTTTTTTGAGTTCCGGCGCTAATTTCACCAGATCGTCATAGGTTTGCGGCTCACCCTTCATGCCCACTTTGTCGAGCAGCGCCCGGTTGTACAGAAAGGTGAAACCGTCGATTCCGCCGCGCGGTACGGCCCACTGCTTACCACCAATGTTATAGGTGGCGGTAGAAACAGGCTGGAAACGATCTGTGTATTTGACGAGGCTGGTCAGGTCAAGCAGCTTGCCAGCAGTAGCATAACGGCGCAAGTCCTGACCATTCATATCTAGCAGGTCGATTTGTTCACCCGCCAAATCCGACGCGCTGAATAGTTCGACGAATCGTTCGCTGGTCAGGTTGCGCCAATCGACGGTAATATCGGGATGAGCGGCTTCAATCGCCTTGATCAAGTCTGCGCTTTGTGCTGGGTCGGTAACCCCCATCACGACGAAACGACTCTTGGCGGCATTGCGGTGAACATTCGCAAATGCGCCCGCAGGCAGCCGAGTTGCTACGGCGGCTCCGGCAACCGCGCCACCCATCAATTTGAGGGCTTCTCGACGACTAATTTTTTTGATGTCCGACATCTCAAACTCCTTAATGAATATTCTAGGGAGACGATTGAATACAGCGGTCAAAACTCATCCGCGATGAGTGACTGCATAATTCCGATTAAAAATCTTGGCACGAGACGAATATGGTTGAGGATCATTTTAGGACGAATTCCGCGCCACCACAATGCACAGGCCGCTACGCTTTTTGCATAAAACGCTTGTCTTGCACAATTAGCAATGCGCTATACTATTGATACAGGGCGTTTGCCTGAGAGGTTAATGCCATTTATCGATAAATTTACCGAATAATTATTTGGTTGCGAAATGAATAGTCACGTTGCCTTCTTGCACAAAACGCCACCGGATGCACAAAGCCTGTACTTAATGGATGCCGGAATTTACGAAGCGCCACAGGGCAAGGATTTTCCACTGCATTTCCACCCGGTGGATGCGCCGCGCGGGGTGCTGCCGCTGTATCCCACCTGGGAGATCGTTTATTATCGTACAGGCACTATCGAGACGTTGGTAGGCGACACGCGCTATGCCGTTCAACCGGGTACGGTGTTGATCGTGCCGCCCGGCTGCGCCCACGCGGAATATGCTCATACTAGCTATTCCAACTACTGGCTGTGGCTGCAAGTGCCAACGGATCGAGGCTGGCCGCTGATGTGTCTGGACAATGCGGCTCACACCTTCGAGACGATCTGTGGCAGCTTGGTACGGGAATTCCAAACCGAGCAGTCCGACGCCGAACCGATGATCACGGCACTGATCACCCAGCTTGATATTCTGCTTAAACGCTACCTTGCCGAGCGCCAACCACCGCGTACCGAACGGCTGGTTGAGGAAGCCGAGCGTATCCTCAAGGAGCGGTTTTCCACCTCACTAACACTTGACTCAGTAGCCCAGGAAATCAGTGTTTCGCCATCTTATCTGCGCGCTCAATTTATGCGGCTGCGCGGCCAAACGATGATGGATTACCTGCTCACATTGCGCGTTCAGAACGCCATTTCGATCATCCGCACTACTGATTTTTCGCTGGAGATCGTGGCCGGACTATGTGGATTCGACTCAGCCAGCCACCTGAGCCG
>JBBSEU010000324.1:0-5919 GCA_038239365.1 Aggregatilineales bacterium | reverse complement strand
ATCCTATGCTGATACCGTCGCAACTCAAATATTAGGATACGCTGAAAACGTAAGCAAGTCAAGGAAAGGAGAAAGCGCATTCACCACCGGGTTAAAACCCGGTGTCCCCTGCGCGTAATTTATGGACACAACGATACATTGACCGCGTTGTATCACTCAAGCGACAATCATCAACGAAACTTTTTCCACGAGAACCCGACTGGACACATTGATCTGCCACGGGTGCGTCGTGGTGGGTTCGCAGGTGGCTTCTTTGCTATCTTCACACGACCACCTGACACCTCGCCGGAAGCCGATCCGATGTATGGCATCACTTTCACCGACAGCGGTTACATCCTTTCCGAGCGTAGCGCGCTGGAATCGGATTATGCCCAGGCTTTTACGGACGCCATTCTTGACTTTGCTGCCGATTTAGAAGCCGAGTCACCTGAGCAGATTGCGATTGTTAGAACCTACGCAGAACTTGAAAACTGCCTAAACCTGAACCGGCTCGCTATGATTCTTACGTTGGAAGGTGCCGAAGCCATTCGTGCCGATTTGAGCAATCTTGACGCTTATTATCAGCGTGGCGTGCGGACGATTGGACTCGTGTGGAGCCGACCGAACGTTTTTGGTTATGGCGTCCCTTTCCGTTTCCCGGGGTCTCCCGATATTGGCCCCGGTCTCACGGAAGCGGGAAAGAATCTAGTAAGGGCTTGCAACCAGCGGCGCATCTTAATCGATTTAGCGCATCTCAATGAGAAAGGGTTTTGGGATGTGGCCGAGTTATCGAAAGCGCCACTCGTCGTCTCACATACGGATGTGCATCACATATGCCCTTCGACGCGCAATCTCACCGACCGGCAGATCGACGCGGTCGCCCGTTCAGGCGGGGTAATTGGCATCAACTTCGAGGCCATGAATACGCATCCGCAGTCGAGTATCAATCAAAACGTGCCGTTGACGCAGATTACGGCCCATATTGACTACATTGTCAACCGGGTGGGCATCGATCATGTGGCATTTGGCTCCGATTTCGACGGTGCCGACTTGCCCAACGCACTATCGGATGTAAGCCACTTACCTGATCTGCTAACCGTGCTTGAAAGTAGTGGCTACGATGCACAAGCCCTGGAAAAGATTGCTTATAAGAACTGGCTTCGCGTCATCAGATCAACGTGGGTAACCTGACATCGAGCTGGCAACATGCCACAAAATCAAGATATACGGCGGACGGTATTGGACGACTGACGCTGCCCTCGATGCAAAGGTGAGGTCGCAACTTTATAGGGAAAGATGTTTTATTAATTGATGGGCATCGGCCAGAACAGATTTGGCGAGATCAGGCGGATCGAGTACCTCGCCAAAAACACCGAGACCAAATACCAGCATTTTTGCCATAAGCGGCGAGTCCATCCTTAGGCGAAGTGTGACCCATTTCTCCGAATTTGCGACTCCCAGTTGCTCCCAACGTCCAGGCATCAGGAAGGTGACAAATGGCACTCGCTCGGGATGAACACTCAGGGTGCATTCATAGCCTGAAAAAGTCTCAATGAATTCTTGCAAGTGATCCTGCCAATAAGTCGGAAGATCGAAATCCAACCGCCGAACGAATGGTTGGTCAACTAACTTCACCTTATGGAAACGTGCTACGCGATAGGTCCGCAGTTCACCCTCTCGCTGTGCCACCAAATACCACGTGCCAGATTTGTTGACCAAGCTGTACGGCTCCAGAATCCGCTCGACCAATTCTCCGTTATAGTGCTCGTAGGTCGTTGCCAGCAACTTATCTTCATAGACGGCGCGCTGAAGTTCTTCCCAAAACGTCGGTGCTTGCGGTTCATTCCACCACCAGGTCGGGTCGATAAGCAGCCTTTGGCGGATATGAGCCACGGTGGAATGATGCACAGTTGGCAACCCTGCTAGGAGCTTAAGAGCCAGGCGCTCCGCCGATTCGCCTAATCCGACATCTTGTAGCACGACAGCGGTGTTGGTGACAAAAAGCGTTTGCACCTCGGGCGCATTCAATCCGGTCAGCGTAGTACGATACTGCTCATCCAGTGCAATGCCGCCACCGTGTCCACCGTCACTATATATCGGAACACCCGCGAGCGAAAGTGATTCTACGTCTCGTAGAATCGTGCGCCGTGAAACCCCTAATTCATCGGATAGCATTTGCGCGGTCTGCTTACCGCGCGTTTGCAAAAGAAGGATCAAGGACACTAATCTATCGGCACGCACGACCCTGGCTCCTCAATGATATTGGCAATCCTATTTTCGGGTGACACTAGGTGTCACCCAAATAGTTTATCCTCAAATAGTATGAATCGAGAGACCAGATCAATGGGAGTTCTACCATGCTTCAGACGGCGGATGGCTATTTAGATTTAGATGGCGGCAAGCTGTATTACGAGAGCGCAGGAAGCGGTGTACCACTTGTCTTATCGCACGCGGCTTTTCTTGATAGCCGGATGTTCGATGCTCAATGGGATACATTGGCACAACGCTTTCATGTGATTCGTTATGATATGCGTGGATACGGGCGGTCTAGTGACGCAGGAGGGCCAATTTGTCGGCGCGCTGACCTAAAACGACTTTTGGATCATCTAAAGGTGACACAGGCTCATCTAGTAGGCTGTTCAAATGGTGGCGAGATCATGCTCGATCTTGCCCTCACTGAACCGCACTTGGCGGCGACATTGACACTGGTCGATTCGACACCAAGTGGTTTCCAACTACAAGGGGAACCACCGCGCTATATGAATGAAATGTTTGACGCGGTGCAACGTGAGGAGATAGATCGTGGCAGTGAGTTGCAAATACGTATCTGGTTCGATGGGCAATTCCGCGAACCCGAGCAAGTGGATCAGGCCCTGCGTGAAAAGGCACTGGCGATGAACCGTATCCTTGTAGAACGCAAAACATTTTTGATTGCCGACACTCAACCCGTATGTCCGCTCGATCCACCAGCCGTGGCTCGTCTCAACGAAGTGAATTGTCCCGTGCTCGTCGTCGCTGGCGCACTCGACCACCCCGAAATTCTGCGTGCCGCCGATATGATGACGGCGGGTATATCCAAAGCGCGTAAAGTGATCATAGAGGGCAGTGGGCATGTGCCGAGCTACGAGCAGCCGGAGCTATTTACGGCACAGCTATTAAGTTTCCTCCCTGAAACAGTTTCGTGAACCCACCCTGAGGGAGTCGTAGTGGGTGTTTCGCTATATCTGGGAGACGCCATCAGTGCATTTTTGAAGGCAAACGGGCTGGCATAAAAAGTGCCTTAACCAACGCTCCAATAGCGTTGGTAATCGTATCTACTCGCCAAGTTACTTGGGCTGATTTTCGTAAAACGTGATGCATACCCCGGCTAGGTCCCGCACCGCGAATTCCCGTGTGCCCCAGGAGTCATTCTGAGCGAGCCAAGCCCAGCACCATCAGCCTGTTGAAAAGGTGGTATCGCCTGGGCTTGACACTCACTATAAAAAGCATCGACACCCAAGGTGCGAATATTGAGTTTCATTTTGACGTAGTCTACGAGTTCAGCCAGCTTCATGACAGGAATCTGGCAAACCAATTGGTCAGGCTGTAAATATGACTCCCAGGCCAGATCATGCACTATCCCAACCCCACTGGATCGGGATTTATCGAATGTAGATAACCTAACGTAAATACGTTAGTGATAACGCAAATTTCAAGTACAAGACATATTCCACAATGAAACCGTGACTTGATATTGAGTTTCAGGTCAACAGTTAGGGGTTAGGGCTAACCAATGTTATGAAGACTAAAGTGCCAATCCCATTTAGCCTTAGTTTATCTATGCCTCATTTGAAGAGTGGCTGAACGCTCACCTGATCGGTGCTCATCACTCCTTCTTCGCAAACGAGCGCGATTCCGCCGCTGGTCAGCACCAATCCCGTGTCGGGAACATCAAAAAGGAGTTTATCATCGATCCAGGCTTGCAAATGCGACCCATCGGTGGCGAGGGCAAGCGTACACGATTGCCCGTGCTGCCAGACGAAATCCGTCTCCACAAGGATATGTTCAGTGTCCAACATTCGTATCAGCCGTGCCTTGCCATCAGCACACAGCAGGAGTCCCAAGTATCGGCGCATTCCCCGTACACAAACCGCGATCCCGAACGCCTTTGCCAGAAAGGAAGACGCCGTGACGGTAAGGCGATAACCTGACCAATCGGCACTTCCGGTGATCAGCAACCCACGTCCGCTATTCTGCATCACGCGGAACGATTCAGGGAAACGCTGCTCGTACTGATCAACCCCATCGACCCACGTTTTTGCCCAATACTCGCTGCTTGTCCGGCGGAACGTAACGTCCGGCGCTCCCTGCCATGTCAAAGAGTCAAGATAGACGACTCCCGCATTAGCGGCACCGCGCAGTTCCAGCCCAATTTCGGCAATGGGTTCGCCGTGCGTATCGGGGATGCGCCATATTATCGCCCGATCATCGGTCAACGTTACTTCTGGGCTGTACTCGTAAGTGAAGCTATCGCCTGCCCCGTAGACGGCAATAAACAATCGGCACATTGTGGCCTGGGCGGCGCTCAAGTGAGCCTGAACCGTTTGTCCGCTGTAAAGAGTCGGTGCGGCCAGCAGGCCGTAGCCGCGTGAACGCCACTGTTCACGCGGGATGAACGTCGGCGTTCCGGCACGTACCGCTTGGCCTTCGGTTAATGCCTCAAAACAGAAGGCCAGATGAACGCCATCTGCATTTTCAAGGTGAAGCAAATCTGGTTGTTTGCTGACAAAGCCTTGCCGCGCGCCCGGTAAACTGAAATGGAAGCGCGCACCATTCTTTGGAAAAACAGGCGCTTGTTCATATAAGGCACGCCCGATATTGACGACATGGTACGTTTCGGTGATCGCATCGGTGATCGCTCGGCCACCGTCTGCTGTTGGCAGATACATCCGATCTGCAACCGGATCGCGCCACTTTGCACTGATGCCCGCCAATCCATTTTTGATGCCCAGCAAACAGCCCAGGTTGCCCGAATTACAATCGGTGTCCCAACCCGACGTATTGACGATCATCAGCGACTTTTGAAAATCGTCATCACCATACAGCCAGCCGAGGATGATCAGCGCGTGGTTGGGTACGATATGTACGTTGCCACCAAATTGATCGTAGCCGTAGCGGTCTTCGATTTTTTGGCGAGTGACGTGCCAATCCTTTTCAGCGGCGTGCCAGTCACGAATATCGCTAATCACGCGGTAAATGGTTGAGTCGTGTGGAATGAATCGCATCGCTACATCAAGCAGCTTATCCCGATCCGGCTCAACGAAGGCTTGTGCTTCCATCGCGGCGATCACCTGTGCGCCGTAAATCGCTTCGCCATCGTGACTGACGCTGGCCGCCCGGCGCGCAAGACTCGTCGCCAATTCAGGATCGCCCGGCGCAACCATCGCCCAGCCGTCAATGAAAATCTGAGCGCCGATCTGTTCAGCGACGATGCGCCCATTAACCGCAATAGAACCACTATCCGGCGCGGCGATGCCCTGTCGCAAGCGATGATAAGCCGTATGTTCTGTAGAGTTGCCAACACCGCCCCACCATAACACCGTTCGCTGATCAATCAGGTAATTCAGCCAGGTTTGCCCGATCTGTGCAGCCGTTATATCGCGTGAATTACCGTAATCAGGCAGAGCGCGCAGAAACGTAAACGTGCCGGAAATATCATCATCCGGCACAATCAGCGGTACGCCTAACCGTTCGTGAACATACTGATCGATTTCGCCCAATTCGGCCATGATGCGCTGATACGGCCAACCCTCAAACGGGCGACCCAGATAGACACCGATGATCTTGCCCAGCACACCGGCGTAAACTCGTTCTGCATAATCGTAAGGGATCGTCATAAACTCGCCCGCACAATGCGGCTAATCTCATAAGTCCGTCGTGCCATATCGGTAATACTCACCT
>JBBSEU010000323.1:0-5932 GCA_038239365.1 Aggregatilineales bacterium | reverse complement strand
TCTTCATCCTGCCAGCTTTGCGCGAACAACGTGGAGAGCAACCCCTGATTGACCAGACTCAGGTATTCGCGGCGCGACTCATTAACCGCGTTTGCCTCACCCCCCTGCTCCCTCTCCATAAATGGAGAGGGAGTGTCGGATGCTGCCGGATCGCCCCTCTCCGCTTGCGGAGAGGGGTTGGGGGTGAGGCCAGTTATCGAAGGATACAGCGTTTCCCGGAAGGTGCGTGCCGATTGGATCAACTGCGCGATCACGCGGCCTGCTTCAACTTCACGGTGAAAGCCAAAGCCGGGTTGTGCCAACACTTCGCCAAACAGCCGTTGGAAGAAATGATCGAGCGGTTCCGGGTTATCCTGATGTTGGACGAGCCACTTTCGCAGCGTTTCATAGCGTTCACCGAGTCGATACGAGATGCGTGTTTGCATGGCTGCCGGAAACTGATCAAAGGCGGTCAGCTCGGTACGCCCCGTGCCATAGGCGAGTCCGGTCAACAAGCGTGCCCGTACCGGGTCAAGCTCGTCAATCGCCTGCGAAAGCGCGTCGGCCACATCAGCAGCGGGTGGCAGAGTTTCAAGCGATGGATAGGCCAGTCGTGCGAAAGTGAGCATTGCCCGCGCCGATGGCTCATCACGCAGCGCGCGTGAAGGCCGATGCGACAGTGTTTGAATGCCCGCCTGATTGAGCGCATACGACAGCGAAAAACGTAGTGAGTCGCTCAGATAGGGCGCGACGATAGCGATCTGGCGCGGCGGCACTTTTTCTTCCCTGACCAGATGGATCACCTGCTCAACCACCCACGCGATCATTTGTGGATAGTAGGCGTGTATGGCAAATTGGAAAGCGGTCAAGGGGTTTGCCTCACCCCCCAGCCCCCTCTCCACCTGTGGAGAGGGGGCGTCAGCCACTCCGAGATCGCCCCTCTCTGCTTGCGGAGAGGGGTCGGGGGTGAGGCTGGCGGGTGAGGTCACTTCAAACACTGGCGCAACGGCATGATTGAACTCTGTCGTGAGCGCATCCATCGCAGGCGACATAACGCGCGAGTCGGGACGCATCAGGTGAACGTCGCAGTCGTCGGCCAATTCAAGGGCACTTTCGGCATCTGCGCCCAAAAAGATTCGATAACCCGCATCCGAGTCGTAAACCAGCAGTCCGCCTTCAAGGTGAGGCAGCATCCAGCGGATAAAATCATGCGCCGATGGATTATCTTCCTCGATGTTATCCGCGATTAGATACGAGTAGCGTTCAAAAAAGGCCGTCATAAAGCGCCGATCTTCGCGCAGGTGACGGTTGAGCAGTTCAATCGCCAGCGAAAAATCGATCAGATTGTTCTCAAGGCAGTAGGCGCGGAACTGTTCAGCGATCTCACGACTGGCATTATAAGCAGGCGGGCGGCTCGAATGCCGTTCGCCCCAAGCCGTGACCAATCGAGTAATCACTTCATCCAGCGGAAAGCGAAGCATAGCCGCTTTATTCAGATTGTCGAACGTCTGGGAGATGACACGCTGCGGCGCGATGTTGATGCCCTCGAAACGCCCGGCAGCAATCGCCGGAGTCGCAAAGCGCGCCATGTAATACTGCGCCGTTTCGATGCTCAAAAATGTCGGTTCGCGTGTCGGATCGGCAAAACCCGCCGCCTTCGCCAAAATCGGCCAATACGTTTCAATCGCACGATAAGCGATGCCGCCCAACGTCAGGGTCTCAACATAGCCGCCCGAACGCGCCGATTGATAGGCGGCAAGCTGGTACGGTCTGCCAAGTGTGCGCTGTGGCACCAGTACCAGAATACGTTCTGGCGCAACACCGGAGTCGAGCAGGCGGCGCAGGTAATCGGCGGCTTCGGTGGTTTTACCGCTTCCGGCGTGGCCTTCCAGAAAAACCGTCGCGTAAAGCGGGATCGATTCAGCTAAATCAGTTGCAGTCGTCATGGGTAGTTTTCTAGGACAATTGTTCGAGAATTATACCATTTGCCGCGCGTTTAAGCCAGTGTTACAATGCGTCTATTGTCGCGCTTTTTGCGCTAAATGGTCAAATTTTACGCAGGATTTTTGTACCGTATGACCGATACAACGCTGGCTCCAAAAACAACTGTCACGCCCACGACCCGTCGGCGCGTACTTTCCGGCATTAAGCCTACCGGATCGCTCACCATCGGCAACTATCTGGGCGCACTCAAAAATTGGGCGCGCGTGCAAGCCGACTACAAATGCTATTTCTGCGTGGTCGATCTGCACGCCATCACCGTTCAGCAAGACCCGGCGGAACTCCGCGAAGCCACCCGGCGCAATGCGGCGCTGTACATCGCCTGCGGCATTGACCCGGAACAATCGACGCTGTTTGTACAGTCGCATGTCCCGGCGCACAGTCAATTGGCATGGGTGCTGACCTGCCTTACGTCGATGGGGCAGCTTAGCCGCATGACCCAGTACAAAGACAAAGCCGCTAAACAGGAAGCGGGCAGTGTTGGCGCGGGCTTGTTCGTCTACCCGGCACTCATGGCCGCCGATATATTGCTGTATCAGGCGCACGCCGTCCCGGTCGGTGAAGATCAAAAGCAGCACGTCGAACTGACGCGCGATATTGCTCAGCGGTTCAATTATGTGTACGGCGATACGTTCGTGCTGCCCGAAGTGATGATCCCCCCGACAGGCGCGCGCATCATGGGTCTGGACGATCCACTGCACAAAATGAGCAAGAGCGATGATGCTGATAATCACGGCATCGCGCTGCTTGACCCGCCCGACAAAGTGAAGAAGAAGCTGATGCGCGCCGTCACTGACTCCGGTTCGCAAATCGCCTTCAGCGATGATCCAGAGCGCGCCGGGGTGAACAACCTGCTCGTCATTTATGAGGGCTTCACCAATCAGAAGCGTGAGGCAATTGAGGCGCACTTCGCAGGCAAAGGCTATGGCGATCTGAAAAAGGGCGTTGTCGAAGCGGTCAACGAAGGCTTGAAGCCGATTCAGGCACGTTATCGGGAGTTAACGGGCGAACAGGGCTACATCGATCAGGTGTTGGCGAAGGGCGCACGCGATGCCCATGCCGTCGCGCAAAACACGCTTGATCTGGTCTATGAACGCATCGGATTTTTGAAGCCCGCGCTGTGACCGAACTTACTGCCGACGCCGCACTGCTGCCAACGCCGTTACGGGGTTGCCTGTACTGCCACACCGAAGGCTCGACCACGCTGGCCGAGTCTCGCAAAGTGTTGGGACTTGGCGGCAACGTGCCGACGATCACATGCAGTGCGTGCGGCGCGGTGGCCTCATTCGAGGCCGGCCAAAACGCCGATGATTGGCGCATTCGCTACAAGAGCGTCAACAAGGCGTCGCGCTTTTATTACGTGATGATCCATCTAGGCCCGGCTAACTGGCTCGATGCGAAGACCGCCATCGAAGAAAGCCGACGCGGGTTTGTACAGCGTCAGCGCGTCCAGCAAACCCAGCGTGGCGATCTGTCCTGGCTGCAACCTACCCGACTCGATCCGGCCCCGCCGTTGATGAGTCCTGATGAGCTGATCTTTTTGTCGCTCAACCCGGGCACTTTGCAGCAGGCCGCCAAAACCGGGATGCTGACGCGCGCCGGAGAAGGCTCAGTGCAGGATACGGGGCGCTTCTACGTCACGGATCGCAAAGTACACTTGCTCGGCCATCGCCGCGATTGGTCACATAAGTTGAGCGATGTTCAGCGCGTCGAACACACTGAGCAGCACTGGCGTATTTATGTGGGTGACGGCACGCAGTTCTATCAGGGTGAAAATTTGCCCAACCAGCTAGACGCGCAGTTGTTTGCGGCGGTGGTGCGGACTCTTTTGGCGCGAAAGACAGAGTCGGGCGGCGATTAACTCTCCGGCGGCTCGGTGTGAATCGTCACGCGCTGCACCTGTGGAATCGCCGCCCTGATTTGTGTTTCGACGTGTTCCGCGATGGCGTGTGCCTCTTGCACGCTGACTGTTCCCGGCAGCCAGCAATGGATCGTTATCGCATAGCCGCCCAGCACTGGCCGAATCGTCGCGTCGTGCCAATGTGCATCCGGGTACAGGTCTTCCGCCATACGCAGTGCCTGATCGCGTTGGGCGACAGCGCGGGCGGTTTGCATTACCGCGCCCGCCTGCCCGCTGCCTGGTTCAATGTGCGTGATCACGTCTTGCACTTCGGGGATCGACTCGCGCACCCGCCGTTCTAACTCCGTGACCTGCTGATGGGCGGCGGCCAGTGTCAACGTCGGCGTGACTTCGACGTGCATTTCGAGGATGATCCCTTCGCCCGTCAAAATTTCCGTGACTTCATGGATTGACATGCCAAGCGCATCAGCAGCGGCGCGCGCGATCAACGTGAAATTGCGTTGACCGTCCTCGTGCGGTGCAAAATGTACCTGCACTTCCTGAACGCCGTTGAACGCCGCCTTCACCCGATCCTGAATCTCATCGGCAATCGCCTGAGCATGATCGGCAGTCGTGGCGCGCTGCACTTGCACGTCCACATCGGCATAAATGGTATCCGATGGGCCGCGACTCCGAATCCGATTGATGCTGTCAATGCCCGGCACACCCGCGATCACTGCCCGGATTCGCTCAGGATCGAGCGCGGCTGCATCAACCAGGATTTGTGTCGTTTTTCCCAAAATGCCAAGCGCCGTATGTCCGATCAGCACAACGATCAACAGCGCGATCACTGTATCTGCCCAGACGATTCCCAACGCCGACAGCACTAATCCGACGATCACCGACAGCGAAATGACGAAATCAATGCGCGTCTGCGCCATATCCGCTAGCAGTAGATCGGAGCGGTAGCGGCGGCCTGCCCAGCCTTCGTAGAGCGTCACAATCACGTTGACAACCATCGTGCCGCCCATCACCGCAAAGCTGATCGGCGTCACCTGTGATGTGCCACCGCCAAACAATCGCTCAAGCGCCGATTTCAGGATTTCCCAGGCCGCCACGAGCAGCAATCCGCCAATCGCCAGCGTTGCCAGCGTCTCGAAGCGGCGATGCCCGTAAGGGTGATCTTCATCGGGCGGGCGCGCGGCCATTGCCGTTCCTGCTAAGCCAATTACGTTGGACGAAGCATCCATCGCCGAATGGAAACCGTCGGCGACCATTGATAAGGTCGAGGTGAGCAGACCAACGATGATTTTGGCGAAGGCGACGCCCAGATTACAGATCAGGACGTGCAGCAGCACACGCTGAATGCGGCGGCTGCGTTCAAGCGGCTGCAATGTGATGGGTTGCGTTGTCAAGCGTTACGACGAGACCTGACTAAGCTATTGACCATATTCACTCCGTCGCGCGGGTCTGCGCCCAGATATTGACCACCGACCAGCGCCCGCAGTTCCGGGTCCTGGTCAAAAGCGCGCCCGCCATAGCCAAATAATGGCACGGCTTGCCCGGCTTGATCCAACCGCTGTTGAACCGTCCGCAGCGATAAAGCCGTTGTCGGGTTGCTGGCCGAAAGGCAGATCATGGCCGGGTGTTCATGCAGCGCCGCATCGATCATATCATCAATCGGCACGTCCTGACCCAGGTACACGACATTATACCCTTGCTGGCGCAGCATCACCGCAAAAATGAGCGCACCGACTTCGTGGCGTTCATGCGGGGCACAGCCCACGAAAATGACGGGCATATCGGCGCGGTGTGGGTAGGCTTGCAGCAAACCGAGCAGCCGCCCCCGCAAATAGGTCGTCGCAAAGTGTTCGGTGGAAATGAAAATTTCGCCGCGATGCCATGCCTCACCAATCTCGACCAGCGTTGGCGCGATAATGTCCACATAAACTGTCGGCATGGTATACATGGCAAAGGCTTGTTCCATGACTTCATCCGCGCGTTCATCATCCAAATCGCTCAGCGCCGCAAGCAGCGGTTGAACCAGCCGGGCAGGTGAGATCGGCGCATCATTGGAGACAGGTTTGTTGCCGTTTTCGTGTTCTTCGATCC
>JBBSEU010000322.1:0-5980 GCA_038239365.1 Aggregatilineales bacterium | reverse complement strand
GTATTGGTACGGGTTGGTGGTACTGCCGTTGGCGGTACAGGTGTAAAGGTACGGGTTGGTGGTACTGCCGTTGGCGGAATAGGTGTCGGCGGCACGGGTGTATTGGTACGAGTGGGTGGTACTGCCGTTGGCGGTACAGGTGTAAAGGTACGGGTTGGTGGTACTGCCGTTGGCGGAATAGGTGTCGGCGGCACGGGTGTAAAGGTACGAGTAGGTGGTACTGCCGTTGGCGGTACAGGTGTATTAGTATGTGTCGCCGTTGGCTGCACTGGAACAGGCGTATTGGTGTTCGTTACTGTTGCTGTAGAAGTCCTGGTCGGTTGCACCGGAACGGCGGTATTGGTGTGCGTTGCTGTCGGCTGAACCGCTATAGATGTGTTCGTATGCGTCGCTGTCGATGTAGAAGTCTTGGTTGGTTGTACGGGTACAGGTGTATTGGTGTGTGTGGCCGTCGGTTGTACCGCTACAGGCGTATTCGTATGTGTCGCCGTAGATGTTGAAGTCTTTGTCGGTTGCACCGGAACGGCGGTATTCGTATGCGTCGCTGTCGCTTGTACCGCTACAGGCGTATTCGTATGTGTCGCTGTCGATGTAGAGGTTTTGGTTGGCGGCACCGGAACGGGCGTATTGGTGTGTGTGGCTGTCGGTTGTGCCGGAACTGCTGTCGGTGGTACTGCCGTCGGTGGAATTGCAGTGGGCGGTACTGCCGTCGGTGGTATAACCGGTGAAACTGCAGTGGGCGGTACTGCCGTCGGTGGAATTGCAGTGGGCGGCACAGGTGTGAAGGTCAGCGTTGGTGCTGTGGTGGCAGAAGGCTGAACGGGCGCATTCGTCGCGCTGGCCGTATTGGTAGGCGCGGCGCTCTGACCTGTCACCTCAATAGTACGTGTAAAGGTGTTGTTTGTCTGATTGCTTTCGGTAAGCGCGCTATCAAAGTTGGCAATCGCCGTGATTTGAATCACGCCCGATTGCGTAAGGATAACCGGGATCGCGATCACCGTTTGAGTATTCGGCGCAAGCAATTGCGCGGATATCCCCACGAAGGCATTTTGACCAGCCAGCAGCAGCGCGATCTTGAACGGATTGGCAGGCGCGTTGCCCTGGTTAGCGACGGTCACGTTGAGTTGAACCGTCGTTGTTGGCGCACCCGCTTGCAGCACAATAGGTTCGGTTGCCGCGCGCACATCCTTGATGACCAGATCAGGCAGTGCAACCACTGGGATCGGCGTGGGAGTAAACGTTGGTGTAGCTGTTGGCGCTTGCGGACTTTGACCAATGATCAGTACATCGCGGCCAAATGCAGCGCCGGGAATGCTGGTATCAGTGCCATTGATCGCGGCGCTCAGTCGGATCGTTCCCGGCTGCGAAAATGGCACAGTAATTGGCAGCACAGTTTGCGTGCCAGGTGCTAGCGGCTGAGTCGTCGAACCCGTGAACACACGTCCGTCAGGCAGCGTCAGGGCGACGGTGAACGGCGCAGCCGGAGCATTGCCTGTATTCCCAACAGTTACATTCACCTGTACGTTGGTGACAGGCGACTTCGGATCAAGCACTACCGGGTCAGTTACCAGCCGAATCGCGCTGATGCTAAGTACGGGCTGCAATGGCAGGGGCGTATTTGTGAGCTTCGCAGCCAGCGTATTGGTCAAAGTGGGCGGCGGCGTAAAGGTGAATGTTGGTGTTGCGGTTGGTGCGCCGGGTATCGGAGTTGCCAGCACAACATTCACATCGAGCGGGCGCGTGTTGTTCGTCTTGTCATTTTCCGGGATCACATTATCGCTGTCCGCGATAATCAGCAGGCGCGTTGGCCCAGACTTCGTGAAATTAACATTGATGAGCAGCGCCGTCTGAGTGCGTGGCGCAAGATCGCCGGACGTGATAGCACTGACGAATGTCCCATCAGGCTGCTGGATTGTGACCCTGAACGGTGCTGCCGGGGCGTCACCCACATTGGCAATCACCACCGTCACCGGGACGACTGTCAGGCCAGTAATTGGATCAAGGACAACCTGCGGATTCGGCAGTGTCGCCCCATTAACCACCAGATCAGGACGAGTTGGTGTTGGTGTGATGGATGGGATAGGTGTAAAGGTTGGCGACGGGGCATTTGGCGGCAATGTTGGCGGCACTTGCGTTGGTCGTGCCAGCGCCGTTTGCGTTGCAAAGACCTGAGTCGCGGTCAGATCAATTGACGAAGGCCCGGCGGCACCCGGCGTAAACGTCAGCGTTGAGAGAATCACAACCCGGATCGTGGCTGTTGGTGGGATAGTGGGCGGCAACGGCAGCGGCGTAAAGGTAGGCGGGATGAAGATCGGCGTTGCGCCAGCGGGCACGGTAGGTGATGGCGGGATCGGTACTTGAATAATATTGTTACAAACACCTTGTGTGCTGCTGTAGGCACCGCTGACCCAACCAATCGCGCCTGATAAACTCACCTGCCACCACGAACGATCTGCCGTGCTGCCTGTCACCGGGACAAGCTGACCCAGTTTCAGTGTTGAGATCGCATCATAGTTGATGCCGGGGCCGGAGCGGACATTCAGGCCATCGACATTGGCGCGCAGTTGACAGAATGGGTTGACTGTCGGTGAGGCCGTCAAAAACTGAGGCGATCCGGCAGGAACAGTCACTTGCCCGGCGGTTTGACGCACGGTGATCGTGATGGATTTGGGGTTGCCTTTGGTGGTGGCGCGGAATGCGACAACTTGCAATACGTGTGGGCCGGGTGTATTCGGCGTCCACGAAAGGATGCTGCTCAGCGTCGTTGATCCATTCGGATCAGGCGCGGCAGATGTATCGACTAACAGGTTATCGGCACGTAGTTCGATGCGCGTGACGCCCTGCTTATCGACGGCGTTCACATAAACCTGAACTTCCGTGTTGATCACCGCCTCGGAATTATCGGCTGGCGAACGAATCTCGACTTCAGGCATATCACTGTTGGCAACAAGTGTCCCAGCCTGTACAGGCGGTGTAGCGGTGATTTGTGCCGAATCCGAAGATGCGCCCAGGTTACAGGCTAACGCCAGCGCGAACAGCATCACTAGCGGAAGCGCGAGGCGCACACGAGCTGCTAAAATTCGTCGTGGCATATTGCCCTCTCAATGTTCATAGAATCAGTTAGTGTAGTCTATTATATCGCGTACTGATGCGCCAAGCGGCCTGACCGCCGTTTGGCTGATGATTAGCTTACAACGGCCTTGAGCATACCCTGATTAGTAGCCACGCCGCCGTTGGCCGCGCATCCCCATCAACAGGAACACATAGTACAGAATAGTTGAGACAGCCTGCGCCGCGCCCGCGATATAGGTCAGCGCAGCAGCAGTTAGCATCCCCCGCATCTCCTGACGTTCTGCCTCGGAAGCGATCAACCCGGTTTCGTTGAGCATTCGCAGCCCGCGCAAACTGGCATTGATCTCGACAGGCAGCGTTACCAGTGCAAACGCTGCCCCCGCGCTAACCATGATGATTCCCAACCAGGCCAGGGCTGAGCTGTTAGCAAACAAGCCGCCGAAAAAGATCAGATAGCCAACGGACGAACCGATATTGACCAGCGGCACGATTCCGGCACGAAGTTTCATCCACAAGTAGCCGTCTCGATCCTGTTCAGCGTGCCCAAGCTCATGCGCTGTGATCGCCATCGCCGCGACGGAGGGCTGCTGTGCGACTCCTGGCGATAAGCGCAAAATGTTGGAACTCGGATCATAGTGATCGCTGAGTTGACCGGGCGTCAGTTCGACTCGAACATCAGGCAGCCGTTCGCGCTGCAACAGGAAATCGGCAACGCCTGCACCCGTCAGGTTTCGTTCGTTGGGAACCTGCGAGTAACGTCCATATGCGGCCTGTACGCGGTACTGGGCATACATCGTCAATAATAGTGCTGGAAGGAGAAAGATAAAGTACGTCGGGTCAAAGTAAAACATCGCACAACCCTCATCAACCTACCCGTTGAGCAGGCTAAACCATATAATCTGCATAGCATAGGGCGTGCCATGCTACATGACGCTGTTCCAAAAGCGGGCACAGCATTTGCTATGTCAGGCTTTGTGCATACTTCGTACAACTTGCGATAATTCAAGGGATAACTGGAGTAATCAACTGTGACGAATAGCCCTCAAAATAAGGACGGCGTGTCATTTCGCCTGTTTGCGCCGTATAACGAACAGGTAGCCCTCATCGGCACTTTCAACGATTGGAAGCCGCTCCCCATGACCAAAGAGGATAAAGGCTGGTGGACCGTCTCGGTACCGTTGGCTGACGGCGATTACGAGTACAAGTTTCAGGTCAAATCGTTGAGCTTCTTCCAGGTTGGCGAAGTCGTAGCAGTGACCGATCCACGCGCCGTGCAGCTCACCCGCGATGAAAACGAAAACGCCATGCTCAAGGTGAAAGACGGCAAACGCATGTTCACCACCTACCAGTGGAAACATGATGACGAACCGCTGCCTGCCAACGACGCGCTGGTCATTTACGAGATGCACGTGGGCGATTTCACGGGCGGCACCGGCGACGATCAGGACGACGGTAAACCGAAAGGGACGTTTCAGCGTGTGATCGAAAAGCTGGATTATTTATCCGAACTTGGCATCAACGCGATTGAGTTGATGCCCTGTAACGAATTCCCCGGCGAACGGTCATGGGGCTACAACCCACGCAGCATTTTTGCCGTCGAGAACAACTACGGCACGCCTGATGATCTCTGTCAGTTGGTGGATGAGTGTCACGCGCGCGGCATTCGAGTTATTCACGATGGCGTCTACAACCATTCTGAGGAACGCGCGCCGCTCACGCAGATCGACTATACCTATTGGTACTACAAAGATAACCCGGATGAGCCGGACAACCGTTTTGGCCCAAAGCTCAATTATGAACACTGCGATGAAAAGCTGGGAGTTTGGCCTGCCCGCCAGCATGTGCGTGATGCGATTCTATTCTGGATCGATCAGTTCCATATTGACGGCGTGCGCTTCGATGCGACGTACCTGATCCGCAACTATGACTTTATGGGTTGGCTGCACAACGAAGTATTCCAGCACATCAAACACAAGCCGTTCTACACAATTGCCGAGAATATCCCGCAAGACCCGTCGATTGCCGGGCCGAACGGCCCACTCGATGCGGCCTGGCACGAGAACTTCAAGCAGCAGTTGTTAGCCACTACGGTTGGTGTGGAAAAAGATGGCAAACAGCCCTTCGATGTTGAGGCGCTGCTGAACGTACTCGATCCGCGCAAAGATGGCTTTATGGGTGCGTTCAATGTCGTGAATTACCTGGATAACCACGATCATGACCGTGTTATGTTCGATATTGGCGAAGAGGGCAAGACCTTTGGTGAGCCTGCTTTCCGCCGTTTGAAGCTGGGCGCATCATTGCTGCTCACGGCGGCAGGTATCCCCATGATCTGGATGGGTCAGGAGTGGGGCGAAGCACTACCCAGAACGACAGACTGGGAACGGATTAGCTGGTCATCGCTGCAAGACCCGCTGAATGCCGATCTAAGACGTTACTATTCTGGCCTGATCTTCCTGCGAAAGACGAACAAGGCACTGCAATCGAACAATTTCGAGCCTGTGTTTGCCGACCCGGAGCGCGGGATTGTCGCTTACAAGCGATGGGATGATGTGGGAGGGTTAATCGTTGTTCTGGCAAATCTGAAAGGTGAATTTGTCGGAGAGGTCAAAATTCCGAATTGGCCGGGCAGTGGTCAGTGGCACGAATATCACAATAACTATGACATCGGTGTTGGCGATGATGGCGTGCTGACCGACACACTCTCTGAAAGCGAAGTGAAGATTTATATCAAGAGCTAACCCATGCTGGGAATGGGTTACGCTTGAATAAGGTTACGATAGCGTTGGCTACTGACAGACTTACACCTGCATCACCTGCTTTGCAGGTGTAAGTCCCCAACTTAGTCCCCCACAGCTTGCGACGGTGCGAGACCCTCGTGTGAGGTCAGTTCATCGCGCCGCAGCAATGT
>JBBSEU010000321.1:0-6022 GCA_038239365.1 Aggregatilineales bacterium | reverse complement strand
TCCTTTTTTCATTTTCTTGATGCCCCTCCCCCTCGCCCTAAAACTGTCGGTGCGTGAACCATCAGGGAGAGGGGTTGGGGTGAGGGCTTCCCAAATGGCTTCTAATACCTACACCATCACCACGCCGCCGTTTACATCAAGCGTTGCACCTGTTACCCACGTCGTTTCGTCACTGCACAGATGGACGACGGAGTTGGCGATCTCGATGGGTTGTGCCAGCCGCCTGAGTGGTATTGTGCTGATGTAACCTTCCAGTCCGGCGTGTCCCATCGTCAGCATCGGCGTATCGACAGCGCCCGGTGCAACACTGTTGATCAATATGCCGAAGGGCGCATATTCGCGCGCCATCGACTTGGTCATCGCCAAAATGCCACCCTTCGTCGCACTGTATACCGTTGCGTTGTGCAGGCCGCCAATCCGTCCAGCGGTTGAACTGATATTCACGATGCGCCCCCACTGTTGCGCCTTCATCGCCTCGGCAGCGGCGCGCGTCAGGAAGAACACCGACTTCAGATTGATGTTGATGAGCCGGTCAAACCATTCCTCGGTCATCTCGCTGATCGGGATACGTGGGCAAATCCCGGCGTTATTGACCAGAATATCCAGCTTGCCGAAGGCGGTCACCGTATCGCTGACCAGCTTTTCACATTCGGCGGGTTTGGCAACATCGCACCGAAAGGCCTGAGCGACGCCGCCTTTTTCGCAGATAGTGGCAGCCGCTTGTTCGGCCAGTTCCAGGTTAATATCGGCGATGGCGACACGCGCGCCCTTTTCGCTCAGGAGTGTTGCGGTGGCTTGGCCGATGCCCTGCGCGCCACCCGTCACAATGGCTACTCGTTCGTTGAATGGCATCCAGTCCTCCACTGCGTTTTCAGGAAACGAGGGATAAAACCCCTCTCCCTCATGGAGAGGGGGGCGGGGTGAAGGCTGTTTAGATTACTTGGCCTTAGTCGCGGACATCGTTGCAGCCATTGTGGCTGACATCGTGCCGGACATGGTAGCAGCCATCGTTGCGGCGGGCGCAGGTCCACCCGCAGCGGCTTCCACATTGTCCTTGTTGTAGATCGTGAACGGCCCCATGACGATGCGAAGACCGCCCTTGCGACCCGGATCCTTTTCAATTGTATAGTTGCCCATGCGACCTGCGGCGAAGGTTTCGCCTTCGGTGCCCTTGATGTCGCCAGCGGCGAGCATATAGGTGGTGTAGTAGGTCAGATAGCCCAGGTCAACGAAGCTCCACAACGCGAACTCTGGCGCGCAGCCGTTCTTGGTGTAGGACAGCATTTCCGAAGGCACGGCCAAACCACTGACCTTGACCTTATCGCACAGCTTCTCGTCCTGCACGAACTTGGAAGCAGCAGGCGCACCAACGCTGGTGGGTGCCATGATCAGCTTCAGGTTCGGGTACTTGTCGACCAGTCCCTGCGCGGCTTTATAGCTGTCTTCCGGTTTATCGTTGCCGTACACAACGTCAACTAGTTTCAGCTTGGCATACTTGGGGTCTTTGAGGGCTTCTTTGGTGGCGGCGATCCAGGCGTTCTGGTTGGCAGCGTCTGGCGAAGCGGACAGGAACGCCCACTCACCACCGTTCGGTCCGATAATGTCCAGCACCATATCGGCCATTGTCTTGCCGAGCGCGCCGAAATCGACCTGGGAGACGAACAGGTTTTCGCCGTCAGGGGCGATGGGCGAGTCCCACGAGACAACCTTCATGCCTTTGGCAAGCGCATCTTTGGCCGCCGGGACAAGCTGATCGCCCGCGTTGTTGGAGATCATAATCGCGTTCACGCCGCGCGTGGTGGCCGCCTTGATGATTTCGATCTGCCCGGCAACACTGTTGTCTGCCGTGGGTCCTAGGAATTCCAGTTTACCCGTATTGCCGAGTTCTTTGTGGGCTTCCTGTGCGCCCTGATTGGCCTGATCGAAAACGATGATGCCCAGGAACTTGGGCAGCAGCACCATATCGATCTTCTTGCCTTTTGTGGCCTTGATCGGATCGGCGCTCTGAGCGCGTGCTGCCGGAGTCAGCGCCGTCGCAATACTGACGATCACTATCGCTGCAACTAACAACTTCAATGCTTTAAGTCTTGCGTTCACTTGAGAATCTCCTTGTAATGCTGATAAAAAATTCGGGCGCAATTGTGAAAAACGTCATCCCTCTGGCAGTTTTCTTATGGCAGACTCTCCCTTGTGATCGATTGTTCCTTCGGACGCGACACATATTCCCGGCGTTTCCAGGTCTGGTTAGCCTGCTGCGCCAGGTTGGGGATAAGTACAGAAAGGATCAGGATCAGGCCGATGATGCTGTTCTGGGTGTTGCCGGTAACACCTGCCAGCGACATTCCGTTACGCAAGCTGAGGATGAGCAGGATCGATAAGCCCACCCCGACCAGTGTACCCGTGCCTCCAAAGATGCTGACGCCGCCAAGCAACACAATCGTGATAATGTCCAACTCGAAGCCTTCGGCAATGCTGGCACGAACGGCACCCAGCCGCGAGACATAAAGTAATCCGGCAAGGGCAGCAACAAGGCTTGATGCGATGAACAACATCATCTTGATGCGGCGAACCTGCACACCGGACATTCGGGCGGCGTCTTTGTTGTTGCCGATGACGAACACATAGCGCCCAAAGGCGGAGAAATGCAATACGACAATTGCCACTGCAAACAACACGAAAAAGATCACGAGTGCTAACGGCAGCGGGCCAAGAAAAGGCTGCGTGCCGAGATCGTTGTACCAGGGCGGAATTCCGGTGAAGGATCGATCCTCTAGCAGGATGCGGGCAACACCACGATAGGCGATCAGCCCGGCCAACGTGACGACCAGTGACGGCAGTTCCAGATAGGCGATCAGAAAGCCATTGATCAGGCCACATACAAGGCCTATCAGTAAGCCAAATAGTAGGGCTGTCGGGAAGGCCATGCCTTTATCCGTCAGCCATGCCATGAACGAGGCGGCCAGCCCCATCACCGAGGCCACCGATAGATCGATCTCACCATTGATGATGATGAACGTCATGGTCAGCGCAACGATGATCTTCTCAATGGAAACGCCAAACAGGTTGATCAGGTTATCGCCGTGTAAAAAGAAGGGTGATAACCGAATATTGAGCAGCACCACGATCACCAAAATGAGCGTGAGTAAGCCTTCCCAACTGCGTAGGAAGCGCAGGTTCAGACCGTTCGCGTTATTGGACATGGGCGCTCCCTTCCTGAACGGCTGGCGATGGCGGCACTTGAGATGGGATCACTTCGGCACGCCGCCGATTTCGCAGTGCCAGATCGCGCACACGCCCGACGATTACCTTATCACTGGCGACGGCCAACAAAATGAACAGGCCAAGTGACGCATCTTTCCAAAATTCGCTGATGCGTAAGCGGATCAAACTGTCGCCAATGACTTCGATCAGTACCGCACCTAACAGCGCCCCGATCATCGTGCCAGAGCCGCCTAATGTGCTGACGCCGCCCACTACCGCCGCCGCCACGACTTGCAACTCCAGGCCTTGCGCCGCGACAACAGTCAGGTTGCCGAAGCGCGCCAGGAACATGAAGCCAGCAAGCCCGGAGAGCGCCCCGCACAACACATAGGCAATCATCACGATCCGTCGGGCAGGCATCCCGGCAAAACGGGCTGCTTCGGGGTTAGAACCAATCGCATACAGCCGCCGACCATAGGGCAGGAACGACAGCACCAATTGAAATAGAATCACCACCACTATCGCTGGAACAATCAGCACCCGAAAATCAAGCGGCCCCAGCGAAAATAGATTGATCTGCCCCAACTCATTGATCCAGTTGGGCAATGTCGCCGTTGTGACACTTTTTGCGCCGGAAAACTCCACCAGAATACCACGATATAAGGCCAGCGTCCCTAATGTGACCACAATCGCCGGGATGCGCCCATAGCTGACCAGCAAACCATTGATCAGACCAAGCAGTGCGCCTAACCCAATCGCTAATAAAATCAATATAACTGGATCAAGGCTGTTGTTATCGGCAACCATTCGCCCGACAACATAGGCCGTAAAACCAACAATCGATCCTACCGATAGATCGATATTGCGCGTTAGCATGACCAGCGTTTCGCCCACCACAACGACCACAATGATCATCACACCCGTTGTCACCGTGCGGAAAAAACGCGGGTTGAAGTAGCTTTCGACCTGAGTGCCAAAAAAGAACAGCACTGCAAAAATGATGATAACCAGACTCAGTTCGCGCAGTCGTTCGAGGCGCAGGGCAGGACGCCGAGGTGTGCTTGAAATGCTCATGCCAGTGCGGTCTCCGGTTCGTTGGCACGCCCCATCGCAGACGTGATAATATTTTCCTGTGTGGCGTTTTCGCGGTTGAAAATGCCCATCTGCCGCCCTTCACGCATCACCAGAAGACGATCACTCATCGCCAGCACTTCGGGCAAATCGGACGAAATGAGCATAATCGCCATGCCCTGCTGTGCCAATCGGTTGATGATGCTGTGAATTTCGGCCTTCGCGCCTACATCGATACCGCGTGTCGGTTCGTCCAGGATCAACAGGCGCGGATTAGTGTTCAGCCACTTACCCAGAACGACTTTTTGCTGATTGCCACCGGACAATTTATTCGCCTGCAAACGGATTGATTCGGCACGGATTGATAACTGTTTGCGGTAATCTTCGGCAGTTTTGCGTTCTTCGCCACGCCGAATCAAGCCGAGCGGATTCAGATAGCGACGCAGCATTGGCAGCGACATATTGGCCGCAATCGACATGGGCATGACCAACCCCTGACCGCGTCGATCTTCCGTAACATAGGCGATCCCTAGCTGGGTGGCCTGATGCGGCGTTCGGATCGTGACGGGCTGCCCGTCGAAAATGATTTCGCCACTGGTCGCCGGGGTTGCACCGAACAAGGCCAACGCCACATCGGTTCGCCCCGCGCCCACCAACCCGGCAAAGCCCAACACCTCGCCCTGATAAATCTCGAAGTTGATATTCGAGAAAACGCCTTCTTTGGCAAGATTCTTTACCGAAAGCAGCAGTTTGCCACGTTCCCCTTTATCCTTGACAAAGAACGATCCCATTTCGCGCCCGACCATATCCCGGATGGCACTTTGCGGCGTCACCTGAGCGGCTGGCGCGGAAGAAATCAATTTGCCATCGCGGAAGATTGTGATCCGCTCTGAGATTTGGAACACTTCATCCATGCGATGGCTGATGAACAGAATTGCCACGCCCTGTTCACGCAAGGTTTTGACCAGATTGAACAGTTGCAGGACTTCGTGCGCCGAAAGAGACGCAGTCGGCTCGTCCATGATCAATACGCGCACTTTGAGCGAAATTGCTTTGGCGATCTCGACGGTCTGCTGTGCGGCCAGGGTAAGTCCGCGCGCCTGCCGATGAACATCCATTTTCACGCCGAGTTTAGTCAGGATGGCTTCGGCATCTCGGTACATATTCCGCCAGTTGACCAGTCCACCGCGCCCCTGATGGCTGATGAAGATGTTTTCGGCCACATTCAGGTCAGGAAAGGTCATCGGCTCTTGGTAGATGGCGGCGATGCCGTGCAGTTGAGCCTGGGCAGTGTTTTCGATGCGAATGGGCTGACCATCGAGCAGGATTTCGCCCTGATCAGGTGGGTGAACGCCGGTCATGATCTTGATCAGGGTGGATTTGCCAGCGCCGTTTTCGCCGAGCAGAGTATGGACTTCCCCGGCGTAGAGTTGAAGTGAGACGTTATCCAACGCCTGAGTTGCATCAAAGCGTTTGGAGATGCCGCGCATTTCTAAAGTGAGTCTGGCTGCATTCATCAAAATTTGCTGTTATTTGTTGATATTTGTTAAGTTTATTCAATAATTGTTGGAACTTGTCAAAGCATAGCAGGGCGGGTAAGGGTTGTCAACAGTGCTATCGCATCAAAAGGAGATAAAGGAAAATAGTTGAATGAGGAGCAAAAATGAACATCATTCAACCTTTTCAAAGTCTGGAAGCGTGTTTCGGAGATATGCCGGATCCACGAGCAGTGGGACGGTGTGACCACGTT
>JBBSEU010000320.1:0-6051 GCA_038239365.1 Aggregatilineales bacterium | reverse complement strand
TGTTGGAACGGGGATCACATCGATCCCTTCAACCAGTGCCGCTTCCTCAGCATCACATTCGGGCAAATAGAGTTTGCTTAGCCCCAGTTCTTTGGTCAGAAAGGCATAGGAGAGCGCCCCACGCACATGCCGCAGCGTCCCATCGAGCGAAAGCTCTCCGATGAAGAGCGCATCGTTGAGCGATTCTGGCGGGATTTGTTCAGTGGCCGCCAGCACACCCATTGCAATGGGTAAATCGTAGGCGGGGCCTTCTTTACGCATTTCAGCAGGAGCCAAATTTACGAGGTAGCGCCGCATGGGAAATTCCAAATTCCTGTTGCGTACTGCACTTCTGACGCGCTCGCGGCTCTCTTGCACGGCAGTATCAGGCAAACCAACAATGGTAAACCCCGTCATGCCGCGAGGATTGTAATCAACCTCGACGCTTATCCCCACAGCTTCAAGTCCAACAATCGCACCAGACTGAACAGTAGCCAGCATGAATAATCCCTAATCTAACGCTATCGCATATTTTACGACGACCTTGTTTAGGGATTATACTCTGGCTGATCAGTTGAGGCATAACCTTTGAAGGGCCGTGCCGAAATTCACTTCAAGGCAGGTTGTCCGATTGATTGAACCGATGGGAACGCGATTAACAGCGATGTCACGTCGAACGGCGTGCAGCAAACCGAAACCGGAATCACGACGGTTGTTCCCCATGAAAAGGTATCTGGTTAATTTAAGTCCGGCTGAAATGCGAAAAGAAGGGCCTGCTTATGACCTTCCTATCGCTATGGGTGTTTTGGCGGCTACTGAGCAAATCCCGCCGGAGTCGCTCCAGGATGCGCTTTTTGTCGGTGAATTATCGCTCGACGGTACGCTGCGGCATGTTCGCGGGGCGCTCTCGTATGCTTTCCTGACCAAAGAACTGGGGCTAAGCAAACTCTATTTGCCCGAATGTGATGCTGAGGAAGCGGCACTGGTTGAAGGGATCGATGTGATCCCCGTTCCAACACTTGGGCATCTGGTCGAGCATATCTTCCAACTCAATGTCATCCCGCCGCTGGATCGTACTCAGATCATCCTGAACACCGCTCAAACACCCGAACGTCTTGTCGATTTTTCTGACATAAAGGGACAAGAATATGTCAAGAGAGCTATGGAGATCGTCGCAGCAGGCGGCCATCATGCACTGCTCTCTGGTCCGCCGGGATCGGGCAAAACATTGATTGCACGCGCGCTGCCGGGCATATTGCCCAAACTTACGCAGGAAGAAGCCCTTGAGATCACGCGCATTTACTCGGTGGCGGATATGCTGCCACAAGGGAAGACATTAGCGCAGCGCCGCCCCTTTCGCGCTCCGCATCACACTATTAGCGAAGCCGGCCTGATTGGCGGCGGCAGTATCCCGCGCCCCGGTGAAATTACGATGAGTCATCGGGGCGTGCTTTATTTGGATGAAATTTTGGAGATGGGGCGATCCATCGAAGTGCTGCGGCAGCCACTTGAAGATAAAGTCGTCACCATAAGCCGGATACGCGGCTCCACCACCTTTCCAGCCAATATCATTCTAGTGGCAAGTATGAATCCATGTCCATGCGGATATCGTGGCGATACGATGCGGGCGTGTACCTGTAGTGAACAGGCTGTGCGGAAGTATCAGCAGCGCATCAGTGGCCCGATGTTGGATCGGTTCGATATTCAATTAGACGTACAGCGTGTCGATTTCGAAAAACTGACTGACAATCGACGCGGCGAACCTTCCGTCATCATCCAGACGCGCATCGAGGCTGCACGCGAAACGCAGCGTCAACGCTACACGCACTTGCCCGGTGTGCTGACCAACAGCGATATTGGCGCAGGGGAGATCGATCAGTTCTGCACGATGGACGAGTCTGCCGCGACATTGCTTAAAGCGGCCATGCGAAAATTGCAACTCAGCGCGCGCGCCTATCATCGGGTGCTGAAAGTCAGTCGAACGATTGCCGATTTGGCAACGAGTGAGATCATAAAAGTCGAGCATGTGGCGGAGGCAGTACAGTATCGGTCAAGAATGTTGTTCGGATAAGGAAGAACCGTCCTTTGTATACAAGCCTTTGATAAGGATAAAAGTCACTACGACAGAACCGTTACAACCTGATCGATGTGGGTGGTTTATAATGATCAGGCAAAATTGCGTGTGCTGATTCGGCGCGCGATGTTCTATTTGTGTGCAGAAATCCCACCCGGTGTGGTGGACAAAGGAGCAATGAAGTGGATTCACAACCGCCTGCCCCACCCATGGTCAACGCAGCCCCAACCCCCCGGCGCGGCTTGACCCGCACGATGTTCGGTATCGTGGCAGTGGTGATCGTCTTGGTGCTGCTGCTCGTCACTGGCCTCTCGCTGCTCAAGTCATCGCGCGGCCAGCCGCCGACTGTCGATAATTACCCGAACGCGCGCATTGTCAATAAACGCGCCGATCCAAACTCCGATCATGTGCTTTATTCGACAATGGATCAAATCGAGACCGTAGCTGATTTTTACGTGCGACGATTGGGCAGTTCTCTGGAAAGCGGTTGCAAACGCATCTATTATGATGAGCCGCCGTCGCAGGAGGTGGGACGATCCTTTTATCGGTGTGTGGTTGATACGTCGCTGCTCGAAATGCAGCAAACCGCGCAGATTACGATCTCCTACAAAAAAGATGCGGGACTTACTTTTATTGACATCACCCGCAGTTGGGGATCGGGTCGATGACGGACACTTCACAAATACCACCTGCTCCAGTGGTTACGCCCGCCGATGAAGGGGGTGTCCCCGTCTGGCTGCCGCTGGCGGCCATGCTGATCGCGCTGCTGTTTGCGGCGTTCATTGCCACCCGCATTTGCCCGACGCTCTCGGCGCTTGTCTCACCACCTGAGCCTGTACTACCGCCCGGTGCTGTGTTACAATCACACGAATCCAAAGGCACCGAAGACTCGTGGTTATATAAGACAACGCTGGGTGGCTGTGAGGTCGCACAGTTCTACGAAAAGGCATTTGGCGTGTGCATTTACGATCCGAGCGCGGGTTGTGGCAGCGCCAAGAATGCCATGCCGGGCGTCGTCCCCAATCAGATCGCGGAATGCTCCGGCAACCAGGCGATAGCACAATACCACATTGCGTGGCGCGCTTATATTACCAGTCAGAACGACGCCAGTGGAGAAACGATCTTCCGAGTGTATCGTGAGGTGGGGTAAACGCGATGGCATTGTTTCGGCCTGTTACATCCAAGCTGGATGTCCAGGGGTTGGAGCAGGAACAACTCAACTTCTGGAAAGAGAAGAACGTCTTCGAGCGAACGCTGAGCGAACGCGAAAATGGCCCGCGCTACGTCTTTTATGAAGGGCCGCCGACTGCGAACGGCAAACCGGGCAGTCACCACGTTTTGGCGCGCGCCTTCAAAGACATTATCCCGCGTTACAAGATCATGCAGGGCTACCGTGTCCAGCGCAAAGGCGGCTGGGATACGCATGGCCTGCCTGTCGAAATCGCTGTCGAGAAAGAACTCGGCATCAAGCACAAGAGCGAAATCGAAGCATACGGTATCGCAGCATTCAACAAGAAGTGCCGTGACAGCGTCTTTCGATTCACGCAGGAATGGGCGCGCCTGACTGAGCGAATGGCCTATTGGGTGAGCCTGGATGACGCCTACGTGACCTACTCGAATGAATACATCGAGTCGGTGTGGTGGGTGCTGTCTCAGCTATTCGATAAGGGATTGCTTTATCAGGGCTACAAGAGCGTGCCGTACTGCGCGCGCTGTGGTACGCCATTATCCAGTCACGAACTGGCACAGGGTTACGAAGACGTTGATGATCCATCAGTGTATGTACGTTTTGCCGTAAAAGATGCGCCGGGCACGTACTTCCTGGCCTGGACAACCACGCCCTGGACATTACCGGGTAACGTGGCATTGGCCGTCAGCAAAACCGCCGATTACGTGATGGTTGAAGGCAAGGCACAGTACGGTGAGGGCACAGAGCGCCTGATCCTGGCCGAACCGCTGCTGCCGCAGGTGCTTCGTAACCACGAAGAGTACACCGTTGTGCAGCGTATGAAGGGCGCGGAACTGCTCGGCAAGCATTACGTGCCGATGTTCGACTATATGCCTGTCGATAAGGATTACTGCTACGTCGTGGCGGGCGATTTTGTCGGCATGGATGCGGGTACGGGGATCGTTCACATCGCCCCGGCGTTTGGCGCGGATGACCTTGAAGTGGGTAAGGCGAATGATCTGCCTGTTCTGATGACTGTCAAGCCCGACGGCGGATTTGTGGATGCAGTAAAACCCTGGGCGGGCATGTGGGTCAAGGACGCCGATCCGCTGATCATCCGCTATTTGAAGGAACACAGCATTCTGCTGCGCTCCGAAAAGTATCATCACAGCTACCCGTTCTGCTGGCGCTGCCACACGCCGCTGATCTATTACGCACGCACCACCTGGTTCGTCGCCACAACCCGCTATCGGGATCGACTGGTGGAACTGAACAATACGATCCACTGGGAGCCGGAACACATCAAGCAGGGGCGTTTCGGGAACTGGCTGGCCGAAAACCGCGATTGGGCGCTTGGCCGTGAACGCTACTGGGGGACGCCGCTGCCCGTTTGGCAATGCGATAACCCGGAGAGCGATGAGCGCGTGTGCGTCGGCAGCGTCAAGCAGTTGAGCCAATTGGCAGGGCGCGATCT
This sequence comes from Aggregatilineales bacterium, assembly GCA_038239365.1. Taxonomy (GTDB): domain Bacteria; phylum Chloroflexota; class Anaerolineae; order Aggregatilineales; family UBA2796; genus JBBRMW01. The sequence goes on along the minus strand of JBBSEU010000320.1, from coordinate 1,356 downwards.
GACCGAACTTGATTTGCACCGCCCGTATGTGGATGAGATCACCTGGCCGTCAAAGGATGGCAAAGGTACGATGCGGCGTGTGCCGGAACTGATCGATGTGTGGTTCGACAGTGGTTCGATGCCGGTTGCTCAGTGGGGTTATCCGCACAAGAATACGGCTAAGTTCGAGGAGCAGTTCCCGGCGGATTACATCTGCGAAGCGATTGACCAGACACGCGGCTGGTTCTACAGCCTGCACTCGATCTCAACCATGCTGTTCGACTCGGTGGCCTTCAAAAACGTGATCTGCCTGGGACACATTCTTGACGATCAGGGACGCAAAATGTCCAAGAGCCTGGGCAATATCGTTGAACCCTGGGATGTGCTGGATAAGTACGGCGGTGATGCGTTCCGCTGGTACTTGTACACGGCGGCCTCACCGGGCGACTCGCGGCGCTTCTCGGTGGAACTGGTCGGTGATGTGATCCGGGGTTTCTCGCTGCCACTGTGGAATACGTACAGCTTCTTCGTGACCTATGCCAACATCGACGGCTTCGATCCGAGCAAGGTTAGCGTGCCGATTGGGGAACGCGATGAACTGGATCGCTGGGTGCTAAGCGAACTGCACAGCCTGGTTCGGCGTGTGACCAAAGGTTACGAAAACTACGACGTGACCGAGGCGACGCGCCCCATCGCGGCGTTTGTCGATGATCTGAGCAACTGGTATCTGCGTCGTTCGCGCCGCCGCTTCTGGAAAACGGCCAACGATAATGATAAAAACGCTGCCTATCTGACCCTGCATGAATGCTTACTGACAGTTGCCAAACTGCTGGCACCGGCCATGCCGTATCTATCGGAAGCACTGTACCGCAACCTGAACGTCGATCCGAAAGCGTCGGAGTCGGTTCACCTCTCAAACTGGCCGCAAGTGGACGGTGAACTGATCGATCAACGCCTGATCGACGAGATGGAACTGATCAAGCGTTTGGCGGAGATGGGACGTTCGGCGCGCGAAAGTGTCACGATCAAGCTGCGCCAACCACTCAGCGAAGGCATGTTCGCCGTTCGCAACCCGTCAGAAGCGAATGCAGTGCGGCGACTGGCCTACATCCTTTCGGATGAACTGAACATCAAGGCCGTGAATGTACTGGAATCGGCCAGCGAAGTTGTTACCTACAGCTTGAACCCGCTGCCCCAAAAGTTGGGGCGCAAGTTCGGGCAGGACTTCCCGCGTGTGCAAAGGCTGCTGCGTGAAGGCGATGCCGAACAGGTGGCAAACTGGGCAAAACAACTGTTGGACGGTAAGAGTATCAGCGTCAACTGGGAAAGTGCCAGCGGCGAACCTAAAACCGCCGAAGTTTCGCCGGAAGAAGTTGA
>JBBSEU010000319.1:0-6132 GCA_038239365.1 Aggregatilineales bacterium | reverse complement strand
TTGCCCATTCTTCATCGCTCACATCGCTGGCATACTGTTGCTTTGTGTGACACACTTGCTTTGCTCCTGTCGAGTACTCTTGGTCGTTTAGCCACTCCCAAGTCTACCCATCAGGGCTTTTTTATTCCCAAAAACGCTCTACTCGCATGACAAAACAGGACTCCGCAACCGCTAATGAAGCTAAAATTGCTATCTGCTTCAATGATAGATTAGTGTAGATCAACGCACCCTCCATAACCATGCCACTTGGGTCTGATTTGTTTACCGTGTTGTTTGACGCATATACAAATCTGTTAAGTTCTATGGGATTGTAAAGATCCGATGGATATTTATCTTGAGACAAAAACCGCCCGGTCGCTGGACCGTAATACCTAGCGCGTAGATCATACAATCCCGTCGCAGAGTCGAACTGTTGACCTGTGTACTGATATGGATTGACCGTCGCACCTGCGGTATGTTGACCCTGGCCGAGCGTATCAAAATCTCGATTGAGCACCGTCGCCGTATCGAAGACCGTTTCGCGTGTGATCCAGTTCGCTGAATCATAATCGGAACGAACCCATGGCGAACCCACCTTATCGAGGATTGCCTTCGTAACGGCAGCCGATTCCAGTGTCACGAGTTGATGCCCTTCCAGGCACAGGTAAACATTGGCATCCTGTGCGGCACTGACGCATTCCTTCAGGCTTTTTACCAATTGACGACGCGCTGATGCTGTCCAGTTATCTGGATGTGGAAACCATGGGCCACGCGGACTCATCGAGCCAGGGCCAGTATCAATCGCACGCGATCCCAACCAACCTGCTAAGCGCAACGCCGCCTTGCACTGTTTTGACCGCTTCCTGACGAGCCGACTCATCCGGCGTGACCAGATTTTGCCAATAGCCCGTTGTCTGGAACAGTCGTAGGCCATTATCGGCGAGCAAGCTGCGGAATATCTCCGCTTTGGATTTCGGGGTGTCATGTGGATCATTCTTCCGAAAGCGCGTGAAGATGCCAGAAAAACCCAATGCACGAACGCGCAGGCACATTTGGACTATCATATCGGCCATATCGTCCGGCAGAAAGCAACCACTCATTCCAAATTGCATAACGTATCAACCTTTCCAGAAAAATAAATGGCCTCAGCCTGTCGCACCTTTGCAACTCCAAACCGATCCCGTTGTATATGTATTGCGCTCGGAGGTCAAAAACTCGACCACTTCAGCAACTTCTTCCGCATCCGAATAGCGGCCAATCGGTACGCCTGGATTTGCCAGATGTTCAGCCGAGAAACGCGGCACAACCATTTGGGTTAGGGCGCGGCCTGGCTCAACCCCATTCACGAATACACCTTCCTTGGGGTAGGCATTGCCGAGCGCGTTCACAAACGAGAAAACCGCGCCTTTGGAAACACTATACGGCACCTGATTCGGTGAACCATGCCGCGCCCCAGAGGTAATCGTGACACAGCGCCCCCAACCCTGTTTCAGCATGTGGGAGATTGCGGCCTGATGTGAATAGTACACGCCGTACACATTAATCGTCATGACTTTGTTGAACAGGGTAGACGGCTGATCCAGAAACGGTTGCTCCTTGCCCAGGATACCCGCGCAGCACACCAGAATATCGAGGCGGCCAAACGTTTCAACTGCTCGTGCCACCATGTTGTGAACTGCCGCTTCATCGGAAACATCCGTTTTTAGGTAGAGCGCCTTCTGACCTAGGGCTTCGATCTGCCCAACCACTTCGCTGGCATCTTCGAGATCGGCAATCACAATATCGCGTCCTTCTTCGGCGATACGCAGCGCACTCGCCCCGCCTATCCCGCGTGCGCCTCCGGTAACAATCGCAACTCGTCGTTCTTTGGGTGCTGCAAAGCGTAACTTAAGCATGATGTTATCGATCCATTCCTTGTGTCGGATGAAAGTTATTGGTTAATTACAAACAGGGTCAATTGTGGTGGCTTGTCCGGTTGCCGCCGACTGATAAAGGGCATCAATCGTTGCCATAGTATGCAGGTTGTCGCCGCCTGATGAGAGCGGTGTTTTGCCCGTTTCAATACACTCGATGAAATGTAAGACTTCGTTGATGAACGATCCGCCGTAATCTGCATTGGGCAAGTTGAGCGAAGTCAACCCCTTGTCGAAGCCTTCAAGTTCGGTACTGTATAGTTGCCAGCTACCAACGTTGCTGATCATACCCTTCGTCCCATACAGAATAACCAGTTCACCACTGGCCGTTTGGATCGGATTCTGGTGGGCTGCAAAGGTGAAAAATGCGTCGCCGATGGCACCATTCTCGAATTCCAGGGCAAATGCGGCCATATCCTCGTTGTCCATATTGGGGTTTAATCCAGACTTGCGGTGAAACGCCGTTACTCGGTGTGGCTCCCCTATCAGGTAGCGCAGTAAGTCGATCTTATGAATCGCGGTTGTGCGGATGACCCCGCCACCCGTCAACGTCTGTGAAAACAGCCAGTGTCCGGGCGGATAGATGTTTTTCAGGAACTGGTTGCCGTCGATGCGCGCCGCCAAAACCTGCCCGATTGCGCCCTGTTCGAGCAGTGCTTTGATGCGCCAATGTTCGGGCAAATAGCGTTGATTCTGCGCGATCATAAACAAACGGTCAGCGGCCTTTGTTGCCGCGACCATGCCGCACGCCTCCTCCAGATTCAACGCCATTGGCTTTTCCAGCAGGATATGCTTCCCAGCTTTGGCCGCCGCCCGCACCATCGGCGCGTGCAAGAAATGCGGCGCGCAAATATCTACGGCATCAACCCTTTCGCTAGCAATGGCGGCCTGCCAGTCCGTAGTAACGGCAGCCGTGCCACCCAGGTGATCGGCACGTTCTTTGGCGCGCACCTCCTCATTGTCGCAGCATAAAACGACTTCCGCGCGTTTGTCTGCTGCCACATAGCCGGGCGTATGGGCGCGAGCCATCAACCCACACCCGATCAAAGCGACTCGAATGGTCATCGAAATTCCTATTCCTGAAGTGAAAAGCGCATAATTCCATGCTCTGTACCCGCCCACAGAACATCATCGTCTTCCAGTAAGCTAAGTGCCGGACTGGAATTTGGAAGTAATACCCACTCTTGCCCATCGTTGGATCGATAGATGCCAACGCTATTGCCCAGAAACCAGCCAAATTGAGTATGTAACAGGGCGTTGATCTGTTCTGGTGCATCAGGGGCTTGTTCAAAGTGTCGCCCGCCATCGCATGAACGCCACAGGCCGTTGTCCTCTGCACCTGCCAAGACCAGTCCATCCCTATGAAAATTCGTAGATGCGGCCACAGCGACAAAAACGCCTTTCGTATTTAAGCAGCGCCGCCAACCTAGTCCACCGTTCGGCGAACGATATAACCCATCTTCAGTAGCCGCAAAGACGACTTCCCAGGCAGGCCAAGTTCCCGGTTCAGAGGGTGGCGTCCAGGCCAGATTCAGGATATTGAAGTTTTCTAACCCGAAATTGCACAGCGACCAGTGGCGTCCCCGGTCATCGGTGCGAAGTAGCCCGCCGCCCGCCGTTCCAGCCAGTATCACGCCGCTTTCCAGATAGCGCGGATCAGGCGCGATGCATGACACGGCATCTGCTATCTCATCCACATGAGCCGACTGCCACTGTGTACCGTCGTCCGCGCTGAACGCGATTCCATGCGGCAGCCCGCCAACCAGGATCACATCGTCCGTTGCACTGCTGCAGTAGAGCTGAGCCTGTGGTTGCAAGATTGGCTCGGCCATGCCATTTCGGTAAATGAGTAGACCTTCCGGGCCTGAAGCCCACAGACCCGTCCCAGCATGTGATAAAGATAAAATAGCGGGCATAGTCAGGGTGTACTTCCCTCTATTTGCGGATTGCGGTGATAAATAATCGTATCGGTAGAGAGTGCCATCATTGCCATACTCGCCGCTTTAGTGACTGCCGCAACGACCACTTCAACCGGATCAATCAGGCCAACCTGCTGCCCATTTACAATACAATGCTGTAAGACGTTGTAGGTGACGGGCGCGCCTGCCGCGCGAACATCCGAAATGAGGACAGTGGGCGAAGGCACGCCGGCATTTTCCAAAATTTGGACCATTGGGGCGCTCAACACGCGCTGCATGACCTGCACACCGATGACCGCATCCCCTTCAAGCTGAAGCGCGGCTAAAATAGGCGTACAATGCACCAATGCTGCGCCTGCCCCGGCGACCACCCCGCCGCGCTGTGCCAGTGAAAGCAATTTGAGCGCCCGCTCCGCTTGCTGGTGGCGCAGTTGGCGAGCAGGTTTGCTATGCGCGCCAATTTTCAGTTCACCAATACCGCCCGTGAGCGCAGCCAATCGCTGTATCAGCAGTGGGCGTTCTTCCGCATTTAGCGACAGATTAGCCAGCCGTTCCTGCATGCGAGACACTTCAACGCGAACCGCCGGATTCTGATAACTTAGCGCGACCACGACCAGATCGTTATGACCAACCTCTACCCGCCGCGCGAAGCCCAGGTCTGAAGCCTGCACAGATCGGGAAGTCCTTTCATGAGCGTTTCCGAGCAGTCTGGCACCCGTCAGCAACCCCAGATCGCCATAGGCAGACAACCGCATCTCACCAGAATCCTTCAGCATGGCGACGGCAATGTTTAGCGGGACTTCTTTGGCACGATGATTCAGAACAAGCACGCCCAGCGCCTTATCGCTGATTTGTGGTGCAATAATTAGCAGATGCTCATGTCCGGCATCCAGCGCGGCCTGCATGAGGCTTATCGCCTGGTCTACATCTTCAATTTCGTTGTCCGTCAGGGCGATAGCAACATTCGTGAGTGTTGCCATCTTTTGAGCCGAATCCGTGTAAAAGTAGGGACTGCTGATCTGTGCCGGGTAGTGCGTCCCTGCGATATAGCGCCGCTGCAAATAGGGTGCTTCATAGTCTTCGATGAGGACGTGGGCATTTGCGCCAAGCAAATAACTCATTTCACCCAGTACTGCCGCGAGTGCGTCATCGTGTGTGACCATTCGGGCAAGATGAGCCAACTCGTTTTCAGTGGTCACCGGGCAGGCCTGCGCGCGAAGCGCAGAGACAATCGCCTTGACCGCCTCATTTACACCCCTGGCAATAAACATTGCATTAGCCCCCGCGCTAACGGAGCGCAAGGCATCCTTGTAGATAGCACGGGTCAACACGCCAGCCGTCGCGCCCCCATCGCCAACAGCTTCAACTACCCCCCACACAAGCTGTCGTATCAGCATTGCCCCAATGTTGTCTTCCTTCGTCGATAGGCTGATGATACGCCGCACGATAACGCTAGAGTCATCCAACAATTCCGGGCCACGTCGCTCTGCCCGTGCATTCAGAACATAGCCAGCATTCGGGCCAAGCGTGGCAGCCAGCAGATCGGCCAGGATATCGATTCCGCGCGCCATATCCTGGCTCGATTCTGGTGAAAAAGTAACTTGAGGTTTTGGCATGAACCTGACTTTCTAGAATTTGAGAGCGCCTTCGGTGAGGCCGCGCATAAACCAGCGCTGCAAGACCCCGTAGATTAGAACCACCGGCACCGCGCTGAATAACAGCATCGCCGCGTCGGCGGCTTCGCTAGCAAATTGACCACGTAAGTGCGTCGCCGCGGTAGCTGTTTCATAGGAGGCACTTATCGTCAGCACTTTCTGAATGCCAACTGAAATCGTCATCTGATCATTTTTATCGATCATCGTATACGTGACCAGATAATCACTCCAAACGCCGACGAAGGATAATATGGCGACCACGACCATCGCACTTGAGGCAAGCGGTAAGGCAATCCGCCGAAAGACCTGAAACCAGGTCGCACCGTCGATCAGTGCGGACTCTTCGATTTCTTTGGGAATCGCCAAAAACGCCTGCCGCATGATGAAAATCGGGATCGGCACGTTAGACGCGAACAGCAAAATCAATCCGTACAGGCTGTTTCGCAACTTCAGGAAGTTCATCAGCTCATAGAGCGCCATTAACCCGCCACCGCGCGGCACAAAGATCGATAGCAGCAGCAGGATGAATATCAGATCGCGCCCTCGAAATTGGATGCGAGCGAAAGCATAACCGGCCAGCGCCGAAACGAACAGTTGCAGTGATGTCGTCCCGATTGCCAGCAAAAAACTGTTTCCCATGTAGATCGGCAGTTCGTGGATGACAGT
>JBBSEU010000318.1:0-6144 GCA_038239365.1 Aggregatilineales bacterium | reverse complement strand
CGAACATTGTGGCCGTGATCGACTTCTTCACCGTCGATAACGAACTGTGCTACGTGATGGAGTTCGTCTCCGGGCCAAGCTGGGCAGATGAGATCGAAGACGCTGTGACCCGCAAATTGGTGCTGCCTATGTCGGCGGAACAGGCGCTCACCCGTGTCAAGGGATTGCTGCCCGCCTTCAAGTATTTGCACGCACTCAAGCCGCCGATCATTTACTGCGACTTCAAACCCGCCAACGTCAAGAGCATGGTACTGCCCAATGGTGAGAACATTGAAGTCCTGCTCGACTTCGGCACGGCTTACCAGTACGACCCGAACGTGCCTCCCAACCCGGCGCGCGGTACGCCCGGCTATCACTCACCGAACGCCGCCCATCCTGATTGGCGCGATGATTATTTCACAATTGGCCGCACGATTGCCGAACTGGTGGGCATGGCCGAAGTTCACACCGAAGAATACCGTTACACCCTTACGCTAGCCGATCAGTTCCCCTGGACGCAGTATGACGACTCGTTCCGCTACTTCGTGGAATGGCTGACCGCGCGTGCGCGCGAAGACCGCCCGCAAAACGTTGATGAGATTATGGCCGAACTGGATGGCGTACTGGGCTATGTCAAGGGTCAGACGCCCGATGCCCGTGCCGCCGCCGCTCACAGCAAACAAGCTAACTTCACCGGTGTCACACTGGCGACAATGAACAGCCACACCGGGACGGGCACAGTCAAGATCGATTTGCCGCAAGTTGAAGCGACTAACCCGGCGGCCACCATCCTGCTCAAGGCCCAGGAAGCCTATGAACAGCGCAACCTGACACGCGCGCTGCAACTGGCGAATCAGGCGATCAACAACAATGGCGGTGCAGCCGCTTATGTGTTGCGTTCACTGGTACATAATCAGGCGGGCGATACCTCAAGCGCGCAGGCCGACTTGCAGCAGGCGCAGCAAATTTCTGATCCGAATGTACAGTGGCAAATGGCGCTGGCCGAAGGGCAACTGCTGGAACGGGCTGGCGAATTCGATAAAGCCTCCGAACGTTACCGCCGCATGATGGCGCTCAAGCCGGGTGATTATCGTGGGCGTTTGCTGCTAGCTGATCTGTATCGGCGCAGCGGGAACAATCCGGTAGCGATTTCCGAATATCGCTCGATCATTCAAGCCAAGCCGGGTGTTGGCCCCGCCTATCTGGGTGCATCCAAGTCGTATCTTGCCAGTAATCAACTGGATGATGCGATCCGGGTACTCGAAGACGTGAGCAGCCGCAACGCCAGCTACAACGACGTGATGATGGAACTGATCGATCTGTACAACCAAAAGGCCATACAAGGCAGTGTCGAAAGTCTCGATCAGGCGGCGCGGGCGATTGCTGTGCTGCACGAAAACGGCGTCGAGTCGAAAAACTACTATCGCCTGCTAGCCGAGTTCCACTACACGGCGCTCAAAGTCGCGCAAAAGACGGGCAAATTGCCAGCGGTATCGTGGCCGAATGGCGAAAAAGTGACATCAATTCCGCAGTTGGCACGCCTCAACGAATTGGCTTGGCGCGATTACCTGGCGCGCGACGACTCGGCAGACCGCGATCAGGTCATCAATCACCGGATCATGAACGCCCGCACCTGGGAACTAGTTTAGTAGCGTTCAGCTATCAGCGTTCAGCAAGTCAGCTTTTCTGTTGTGGCTGAACGCTGATAGCTGTTTGCTGTGTATGGAGGCTTGGAAGTGAGCAACGCATTCTCGTTTAAGAGTTACTACAACCCAAACATCAGCCCTACCACCAATTCGTTTTGGGGTGTGGTGTCGATTACTGCTAATGAAGCACCGCAACCTGTCGTTCAGGATACAGCGATCTCCTTGATTTGCGATGTGTCCGGCTCGATGCAAGGCGCAAAGTTCAATTCGATGATTGAAACCACCGAAAATTTGCTGCTGACCCTGCCCGATAACCTGACGTTCAACATCGTCATTTTCGACAACAACGCCCATGAAGTGCTGCCTATGACGCGCATCCAGCACAACACGGATCGCAACGAACTGGTGCAGAACTTCCGGCGCTCGATCAAGCGTTTTTCGATCTTCGGCGGTACGTCCATGTCAACGGGCATACGAACGGCCTTGCAGTCGCAGTCTATTGTGCGGGGCAATATAACGCGCTACGGTATTTTTCTGACCGACGGCCAGAACACCGAACCCGAAGCACAGCTAGCCGCCGCCGTCAAAGAAGCGGCTAATTCGCAATTGCACCTGTGTGCCTACGGTTATGGTAACGACTGGGAGCCGAAGTCGCTTACCAAGATGGCCGAAATCACGCAAGGTTGGATGCCCAAAGCCGTTCCGAACCCAACTGACTTGCGTAAGGAGTTCGTGGCATTAGTCGCACGCATGGCGAAAACGGTAGCAACCGATGTGGCGCTGCAAATCTGGACACCAACGGGCGCGAAAATCCTATCGCTCTCCCAAGCCTATCCGCAGTGGGTGAAGGGTGAAGCCGCGCCGCAAGGTGACGGCCATACCTGGGTTGTGCCAGTGCCGCCCATGTCCGACAAAGATCACCGCGATTTTGTGGTTCACATCGAACTGGCAAGCGTTGGCGCGAAGGTGGTAGCCTGCAAGCCATCAGTCGTCTATATTTCGGGCGGGCAGCGCATTGAGGAAAAAGGCGATCAAAGTACCTGGATCATCTTGCAGCAAACGCTGGATACCAATATGACCAATCAGGTCAACCCGGTTGTGGCAGGTTATCTGGGTCAGGGGCAATTGGCCGCCTCTACAAAGGCGATGACCGAAGCGTTGGATGCTGGCGACAAAAAGGCGGCGGAACGGCATCGTACCGAGGCGCTAGAGATCGCACAGGCAACGGGCAACAAGGCCATGACCGAAGTGTTGGACGCGGCCAGCGGCAACGAAGTTGCCCGCAAGACGGCTGCACTCGGTACATCGACGGTCAGCCTCACCGAAGAAGAAGATCAGTAGTCTACCAATAAAACCCACAAAATCGGACTAACATTGTATTGAGTCCACTAAAGTGAACTGCGTTCTTTGAGCCTGGGACTTGAGTCCCAGGCATCACCGAGTTTGCAACAGAATGAGAGTCGCGTTATGAGTGATTCGTCCTTCACGGATCGCAAAATGTGTCCCCAGTGTGGACACTCCAACCGGATTACCGCGAAAGTTTGCACTAACTGTGGTCACAGCTTCGCGGATATGATCTGGGGTGATCAGCCTGACGCCGCGTCAGCAGCACAAGGTGTGCCGCTCAAACGCTGCCCCGAATGCGGTCATGAAAACCGGGTGAGTGCCAAAGTATGCAGTCAGTGTAGGCATCGCTTCCGCGTTGGATCGAGTGGGCAAAAATGGTGCCCAAGCTGTGGTACGGTGAATCGGCTTGAGGCGAAGGTCTGCAACCATTGCGGCCATCGTTTCCGCACGAACTTTGCCGCCAATCAGGCTGCGCCAGCGGCAAATGCTCCCAGTAAATCCCAGATAACCGAACCGCCTATCATTCAAGCACCTGAAGCACCCATCGAATTGCCCGCGCAATTTACTGCGCCGCCGCGTTTTCCTGATCCGCCGTCTGTGCCAGCGCCAGCAGTTGCGGTCAACCCGCCACCCGCCCGCAAGCCAACGGATGAACTTGATCTGGACGGCGAACCCGCTCCCGAACTGACCGATGATGATTTTGACGCTTTGCAGCGCGGCTCACGTAAAAAGGATCACCGATGATCGTTCACGAATATATTCAGGCTTCTATCGAACATCCAGAACGCTGTGAAGACTCGATTCTGGTTGCGCCCAATGATGGCAAAGCGCCTGTTTTCGCCGTGATTGATGGTATGGGCGGGCATAAGCACGAGCTAGCCAGCGGCCAAATTCTGACCGGGCGCGATGCTTCTCAGGCGATCAGGGAAGTTCTGGCCGAAGACCTGGAACACTTTCCACCAGAAACCAGCGCCGAGTCGGAGAGTGATACTGAACAACGAATCGTCGCGGGCATCGCCCGCGCGCATCAGCATGTATTCAATGATTTGAACGGCGGCGAGGACACACCTCTGCGGCATCGCATTGGTGCGGTGATGACGGCTGTCGTCATTTGTGAGAATGGTCAGCGCGTGTTGGCGGTTCAGGTGGGCGATACGCGCGGCTATCTGTACACCGATGGCGATCTGATTCAGCTTTGCGAGGACGAGGATAACCTCAAATATTTCGAGGAGATGCACGGCCTCAGCGAAGAAGACGCCGAACGGATCAGTACAATCCTCAACAACTACGATGGTGTGAACGAACCCAAAGTCGAAGGCACAATTAGGATCAATGGACAACCCTATGATCTGTATATGGCGTGGCGCTGGTTTCTGGTTGGCAATCCGGCGCTCAATATTCCGGCCTCAAATGTGGTGATCAACTCGTTGGGCACAGATAAACGCGATCCGATTGTGCAGAAATCGCGCATCGAAATCACAGCGGGCGATGTGCTGTTGCTCTGTTCCGACGGTCTCTACAAAAATCTGAGCGAAACGGAGATCATCGCCGGATTGCAGGATGCGAACGATCCAGCCAAAGCACTTGGCGAAGCTGCTTTTGCCCGTTCACAGGAAAAAGCGAACAAGCGTCGCAACCCGGACGATATTTCCGTGATCGTCGTCAAGTTCTGAGTGCGGTTTGGTTTTTGCTCCTGGTCACACAACGATAGGTTGTGGAGATTAGACCATGACGAAGAAGATCGAGCATCGGGACGACGTAAAGCCGAGCGAAGGCGAACACAAATACGGCGATGTAGAGTTTGCGGATACGACAAATAACAAATATCCAATTGATACGCCGGAGCATATTCGTGCTGCTTGGGGCTACATAAATCACAAGGATAACGCCGCGAAGTATCACAAGAACGAAGTCGAGACGATCAAGGAGCGCATCAAACGCGCGGCCAAAAAGCACGACATTGAGATCAACGATGATTGAGGATCAGGTCAACCCTTTCAATTCATAGACAACCGCTGGTTCTTTACGGCCTTTGACCTGCATTTCACCAAGCCGATCCGCGATTACCAGATCACCGAGCCGCTCAATTACGCTTTCTTCTACCAGAATTTGACCCGGTTCGGCGCGTTCCTGTAGGCGCTTGGCAAGATTCACCGAGTCGCCAATCGCGGTGTAGTTCATGGCGCGCGGTGTGCCAATATTGCCGACAACCGCTTCACCCAGATTCACGCCAATGCTAAAGGTGAGCGCATCGTGGCCGCGTCGTGCGTTCAATTCGGCGACTGCCGCTTGCAAGGCCAGTGCCGCGTCTACTGCACGATAAGGGTGATCTTCCTGTTCTTCGGGCGCGTTGAAAAAAGCCATCACCGCATCACCCAAAAACTTATCGAGTGTCCCCTCACGCGCAAAAATAATATCCGTTGCCAACGTGAAATACTGGTTGAGTAGTTCAACCACATGTTCTGGATCGGCATTTTCGCTGAATGTTGTATAGCCGCGAATATCCGCGAACAGGATGCTCACTTCGCGCCGATGACCGCCGATTCGCATTTCCTTCGTATCGCGCAAAACCCGGTCTACGACGCTTGGCGCGACATATCGCTCAAACGCGCCTCGGATCGCCATTTTTTCGCGCTCTTTGGCTTCTTCCAGCGCGGCGAAGTTGCGAGCGTTTTCAATCGCAATCGCCGCATAATCACCCAACGCCGAAAGCAAAGCCCCATCATGTTCGCTGAAATTTTGAGCGGTGTTCGCCAGATTTTCAACGCCAATCGCGCCGATCACACGATTGCTGACCAGCATCGGCACAACCATCAGGGCGGCGGGGGCGTTCGGATTTTTCTCACGAATTTTACTGAGTTCCATTGCTGATAAGGCAATTGGTTTCGCAGTCTGTACGGCACGCGCCACCGCCCGATCCTGGCTGAACTCGGCAGCGGAACGGCCTTGCGTATCGCCACGCCGCTTGATCGCTCTCAAAACGATGTTGTTATCTTCGATCAGCCACAAACTGGCCTGTTCAGCACTCGTGACAAGCGACGCGGCTTCGACAATACGCGCCAAAAGCTGCGGCGGATTGACCAGCGCCGTCACCGATTTGCCAATGCTGTACAGCGTGTTCAGTTCCTTGATGCGGCTGTGTAGTTCGCGGTTGGCGTGCAGCAGGCGGTTG
>JBBSEU010000317.1:0-6156 GCA_038239365.1 Aggregatilineales bacterium | reverse complement strand
GGACCGGACGCTTGGATATACCCGTGGGGAAACGCCTTCGATGATGCGAAAGCCATCTCTTTTAGCAATTCAGGTAATCAAACTGCTAATGTCGGCAGCAGACCGCTGGGGGTTTCCTGGGTTGGAGCGCTGGATATGGCTGGCAATGTGTCGCAGTGGACGAGCAGCATTTATGATCAATCTCAGTTCCCCTATCCTTATAAAAAAGATGATGGGCGGGAAAATATTATTTATGATAATAATATATCGCGCGTGCTGCGGGGCGGCTCGTGGGTCAATTACTCAACGAATCTCCGTGCGACGTACCGGGTCAGGTTCGCTCCTGGCAGTGAGGACAAAGATATCGGATTTCGGTGTGCCCGCTCCTCGTGATACTACAAAGCTATTCTCAGCCAAGCCGCAATCTAAATATTCGGGAGACCCAATCAGATCGCCCGAACATTCAGTGTAACTTAGCTCTGATCAGGCAGCAGCGGCTTATCGGTCGCCACATCGATGCCCAGCCGCTTACCCGTTTCCGCCGCCTGTTGACCGATAAACTGCGAGTTGGTGTAAACAATCTGGCGCGCCTGCTCGAAGGATAGCTGTTCATTCTGCGCCAGTTCCCGCTCCGAGACTTCTTCGGCGATCATCTCGTAATGCAGCGCAATCGACGATAGGTTATCACGCAGGCTGGCGTTCTCCTTGAGACCCATCTCCTGCTTAAGCTTGGCCGTGGAGCGATCCCACAAGCCGAGTCGCATCGTGTTCGTGATCGTGCCGAACTGCCAGGAAGACGGCGGCGTTTGCAGTGAGCGTTTGAAGGCGGACGTGAACCGTTCGCGCTGGATTTTGCCTTGCAGTCGAGCGGCGATCCAGTGCTCGGACTTGCCCTGCTTCCTGTAAGCGCGAATTGCTGCGTCCACTACCTGATCAGGATCAACTTCATCGAAGACTTTATCGGGATCGATGCGAATGTCATCAAGGGTGACGCCCGCCTTTGCCAAAAAGTCCAAGATTTTGTTGCGTAAGCCTGTGTTGGCGTCCATGCGCTGTGTGATCTGATAGAGGGTCTCAGCGTCGGCATGATCCATTTTGTAGCGTTTGCCGTCTGCGGCGGTGTAGGGCAGTTGTTGCCATGATGACAACATCTCAACTTTGGGCTTCTTAAGGCGCTGCTTCATTGAAACCCAAAACTTGCGCGGTTCGGCAACTTGTGCAACGCCAGCAAGCCAATCATTGACAGCATAATAGCGCTTGCCCTCAATGTCATGAAAGGCGAGTGGGAAGGGCGGCCAGCCGTCAGGCTCGGGCTTACCAGGCTATAATAAGCTCATTTGATATGGGCATTCAATTGGACGCGGAAACAAACTTAGCACTAGGTTCTGATGTATCTATCACGATTTCGTTAACCCGACCTACCGGTGGTGGCGCACGCTCCGCTCAGGTGTTGCTAAACGAAACAGCGTGCTACCTGGATGGCCGCCCCCTTGCCGATTTCGGCCAGGAAAAGACGTTTGATACCTATGACGGTCAAAACTTAGCCAATGGATTAGATTGGTATGCCATCGACTTCGGCTCACCAACGACGTTCAACTGCCTCGAAATGACGATGGGTTTTGCCTACCGGGACGGCGGCTGGTGGACCTCGTTGAATGTCGAGGTGCGTTTGGCGTCTGATGACGATTGGCTCACTGTAAGCGGGCTGGCGATCACACCGAACTACAACTTTGCGAATGCGCGTGCTGAGCGCCGCCCTTATGAAGCCTATGTACTCACCTTCAACGAAATTACGGCAGTGGCCGTGCGCGTCATCGGGCAATCGGGTGGTCTAGCTCAATTCACATCACTGGCACGCCTGGCTGTTTATCACCGCGAACTCTCGCACTGGAATAGAGCCGCACAGACCAGCCCGCCAATCCCCTATGTGTTTCAACTCATTTCGCCACAAATCATCTGGGATTTGTCCGAAAATTTATCCAAAGTGACCGGGTTAAGCATTGATTTCCAACTGATTGAGTTCTATCTCGATGAGGTGCGTTACAAACAGTTCTGGAAACGGATCGGGCGAAATTACCAGGGCGAACCGGATTTGTGGTTCCTGGTGGGCGATGTCGTGGGCTGGGACACCTGGAATCGACTTAACCGCCCCGATGAAAGACCGCGTTCTACGCTTGCTACGGAGCCGATTGTCCGAATTAGCTTCCACGATACGCTGGCAAGCGCCTTCGCCCCCATCCTGATCAATAATCAGGTGATTGGTCAGATCACTACCTATCAAGCCATTTTGAAAGACACCTTCGATTGGGACTGGCATCGTCGTCATGCTGAAGAACGCGGTATTGCCTGGACAGAGTATCAGGCCGCGATTGATCGATCTCCACATATGACCTTAGAACAATTAGAAGGTGTCGCCGGGCTGATGGGCATGATCGCCAATACGATTGCCAATCTCGTCCACCGCAACCTGTCGTTGGAACATGAGTTGAACGGCGCACGTCAGACCGCTGGGCAGCGCGCCTTGCAACGTAAGGAGATCGTGCGGCGGGCGATTGACTTTATGCAGGAAAACCTTGAATCATCGATTGGGATTCCCGAAGTTGCGGCGTGTGTTGCTCTCAGCGTGCCGTACTTCTGTACCCTGTTCACTGAACAAACAGGCCGCAATCCAAGCGACGTGCTGATCGATCTGCGGCTTGAACGGGCGCGCGAATACCTGGCGCACACAACCATGTCCGTCATGGATGTGTGCGTTGCATTGGACTATAGCCCCAGCTACTTTTCGCGGCTGTTCAAGCGTCGGATGGGCTGCACACCGGGTCAGTATGCCCACCGAATGCGTTCCCGATAGCCCGTCTGTGCTACACAGAACTTGCTTTCTTTTCCGCAATTGCTTAAAAAAAGTCAATTTACTCCCCGCAAAAAGTCAGCTTTCAATCTGCCGTCGGGAATATCATACGGTCAAATCATTTAAATAGATCTTTGCCTGTATCGAGCGGATTGAAAAGTCATTAGTTTGGCGGAGTTTTATCCTTGGGTTCGCAACAAATATTGAGTTCGTCTTCCACAAATAAACGGGCGTCCGCGCCACCGAAGCGCAATATTTCAGCAGTGAGCAGATCATGGATCAGCGACTTGCGCCGCCATTGGCCGTTGTACTTAATGGCACTGCCAGCGGTGGCGGCGGTCATTATTTTTGGCTACGGCCCGCTTATCGGTATCTCCATCGCTTTTTTGGATTATTCGCCAGCACGGGGGCTTGCGGGCAGCACCTTTATCGGTCTGGATAACTTCCGAACGGCTTTTGCCAATCCGTTTTTTCTGGCGGCACTGCGTAACACGCTCATGATCAACGGCATGAAACTGTTGGTAGGTTTTCCGGCGGCGGTCATCCTGGCACTGCTGCTGAATGAAGTTCGGCTGAGCTGGTTCAAACGGGTGGTGCAGACTGCAACGATCTTGCCTTATTTCATCGGTTGGGTGATCGCGGCCACCATGTTTCGAAACATTCTTGCGCCGGATGGGGTCGTCAACGAAGTGCTGCAACATGGCTTTGGCTTGCAGCCGATCACATTCCTCTCCGATCCGCAAAAATTCCCGTTCATCATCGTTTTTCAGGACGTGTGGAAATACGGCGGCTTCTTCGCGGTGCTGTATCTAGCGGCGATGGCCGGGATCGATCCGACCTTGTACGAAGCGGCGATGGTTGATGGTGCGAATCGCTGGCAGCAAACGCTGCATATCACGCTGCCCGGCATTCGTCCAACGATGCTGACGCTGTTCGTGCTGCTGACCGGCTGGATCATTCAGGGCGGTTTTGAGCAAATTTTGGTGATGTACAACACCTCGGTTTATCCAACGGGGGACATTATCGAAACGCTGACCTACCGCTTGGCAATCCAACAATCGAAGTATGGGCTGGCAACCGCAATTGGGTTATTCCAGACGGTGATCAGCATCGGGCTGGTGCTGCTGACAAATTACTCGGTCAGGCGCTTCAATAAACAGGGTATTTACTAGAGGTCAACATGAGCGTGATGAAAAGACAATCCACGACCTACTGGGAAAAACGACTGAGTCCGGCCAAAGCAATGATCTACGTGGTGCTGCTGATCGCGCTGCTCCTGACGGCCTACCCATTTTTCTATATCCTTTCATTATCGGTCATGCCTTACGACCAGTACATAAAACAGCCGATTCACCTGCTGCCTTCAGGCTTTACCCTGGTACAGTTTCAGCAGATTTTACAGGACGTGCGGCTAACGCAGGCGTTTGGCGTCTCGATTCTTAAAACGGTGATGGGTACGGCGATCAACGTCGTCGTAACGATTATGGCGGGCTATGCGCTCTCTCGACCACAGTTGAAGTTCGGGCGGGTACTGACGTTTTTATTCCTGATTCCACTCTTCGCCAACGGTGGAATCATCCCGACTTACCTGAATGTGCGTGCGTTGGGATTATTGAATTCGTTCTGGGCGCTCGTGATTCCCGGTTTGGTCTCACCTTTTTATCTATTTATCGCCCGAACGTTTTTCGTTGAATACCCAACGGACTTAATCGAGGCTGCGACAATTGATGGCGCAAGTCACTTCGGCATTTTCTGGCGAGTGGTCTGGCCGACTTCAACACCAATCATCGCCACGATGGGCATGTTGTATGGTGTCGGCCACTGGAATGAGTATTTCTGGTCCAGTATTCTGGTGCAGCCAAACCTGCAACCTGCCAGCGTACTGCTGCAAGGCATGGTTGCCAATCGGCAGGTGTTACAGGGGATCGGTCAGGGTACGCAAATGGCACCGCAATCATTCATCGCCGCCGTCGCCGCGCTGCTGATCGTCCCGACTCTAATTGTTTACCCATTTCTCCAACGATATGTCGTCAAAGGCATTCTGCTGGGTTCGATCAAAGGCTAGCCATGAAAGGAAGTGATAACCACGTACATTCGCTTGAATACCGCTTCGTCCCATAAACCGTTTCGGTTCTATTTAAGGAGAAATTAGCATGAGTACCGTCAATAAATCGAGATCGCGTCTGTTATTAACGCTCGCTATTGTGATGCTGTTTGCGGCGTTTGGGGTCAATAGCCCGACTCGCGCACAAGCACCTGATAAAGTGGTCATCTGGTCACCAGGTGATAATGGCAGTGTCAAGGATTGGAGTACCGATCCGATCCTGAAAGAAGTCGAAAAAGTAACTAATACCCAGATCGAGATCACCAAAATCGGTTGGGACACGTTTAGTGATAAGGTCAATGCAGCGATTGCCAGCGGTCAGGTGCCGGACATCATCGGCGTAATCGACCACAACAACAAGACACTCTTCGCACAATGGATCAAAGACGGCGTTGTAGCACCGTTGGAAGGTGATGTTGCCAAGGCCGCGTCGAATATCATCAAGTTTTATGACGCAAATCCGCCGCTCAATGCTTTGAAGATCGACGGCAAAATTTATGGTGTTCCAAATTTCTGGGACAGCGGTCCCGGGGCGGGCAACCCGATCCACATTCGCAAAGACCTGCTTGATAAGTACGGGATGCAGGTGCCCGACACGTTTGATCAATACTTCGCCTATCTGACCGCCTGCAAAAAAGACGGACTACAGGGCGTCACGTTCCCGGCCAATCTGGATATTATGTCCGCCATCCAGCCGTTCGCAGGTTCGCAAGGCTTGCCCGCTCAGGGCTGGGTGAAGTCAGACAAGGGCTGGGGCTTCTGGGCGGTTCAGCCGAGCATGAAAGATGCACTGCTGTTGTTCCGCAAGATGGTTGCCAGCGATCTGGTTGATCCCAAGGTTTGGGAAAGCAATGGCGACCAATCGCGTGCCGAGTATGTATCGGGCAAAGCCTGCTCGACCATCTGGAATGGCGGCGGTCATATCGGGCGCATTCAGAATGATATGACCATTGCCAACAAAGACTTTAAGGAATTCATCGTCCCCGCGCCGACGTCTGGTAAGCAGGCTCGCGGCTATACCTCGCCAGAAGGATCATTCTATGGTCTCAGCTTCGTTACCCAGATGAAAGGTAATAACCCCGTGGCAGCGGCGCGTGTCCTCAATTATCTTGCCAGTGACGAAGGCTTGAAGTTGACGGCGCTTGGCATCAAGGGGCGTGACTACACTGAAGACAACGGCGAAATAAAGCTCCTGCCCGCACGTAGTCAGGACGGCTTCGCGGCT
>JBBSEU010000316.1:0-6159 GCA_038239365.1 Aggregatilineales bacterium | reverse complement strand
GCGGGCAATCGACTTGCCCAGGCTCGTCTTACCGACACCGGGCGGGCCGACAAACAACAGGATCGCGCCTGCTGCTTCGGTATCCTGATCGGCAGTATCCACCGCGCGATCTTTCGCCAGTTTCCGCACGGCCAGGTATTCAAGGATACGGCCTTTGACCTCTTTCAGGTCGTAATGATCTTCATTCAGCACCTTGCGCGCGTGGTCAATGTCCAGGTTATCATCACTGACCGAGTTCCAGGGCAGTTCGACCAGCCAATCCAGATAGCTCTTGATCACGCCATATTCTGCCGACTGCGACGACAGACGTTCCATGCGCTTGAGTTCGCGCGTCGCCTGTTGACGCGCTTCGTCCGGCAAGCCAGCGTCATCGATCTTCTTTTGATAATTTTCGACTTCGGCAGCTTCGTCATCCGTTTCGCCGAGTTCTTTGCGAATCGCGTCCAGTTGACGGCGCAGATAGAAATCGCGCTGTTCCTTGCCGAGCTTTTCCTGTGTCTCTTCGCTGATGCGCTGACCGATGCTCAACACTTCGCGCTCATGCACCAAAGTAGAGATCATCAAACGCATCTTGGCATTGGTGCTGTCCAGTTCCAAAAGCTGTTCGCGTGCGTTGGTTTCCATGTTCGCATTCGCGCCGATCATGTACACCAGTGAGCGGTTCGATTCGACCTGCTCCAAAAACTGGCCGACTTCGCTGGGGATGTTCGGCATCAGCGCAACCACCGCCTGTGCCACTTCGATCAGGTTGCGGCGCAGGGCTTCGGCTTCGGCGTCCTGTTCTTCAATATCCGGCGCAAGTTCGATCTTCGCTTTCAAATACGGATCGTTGCTTGACCATTCCTTGATCTTCACGCGCTCCAGCACGGTGACGACCATTTGCAAGCCCTTTTCGCCCTGCTGCACGCGCTGAATGAGCGCAATGCCGCCCACCTGATGCACCTGCTCAGAAGTGGGTTCATCGACTTCGGGATCAAGCGATGTGACCAGCACGACCAAATGGTTGCCGTGCATGGCCTCATTAACCAGTCGAACGCTGCGTGCCATGCCAACACTGATGGGCAGTACAGTAAACGGGTAGGCGACCATATTACGGAGCGGTAAGACCGGCAGTTCGTCCGGCAATTGTCCCAGGATGTCGTCGCGGCTAGGTTCGGTTGCTCCAAACATAAGGTTCGTTCCTCGTGATTGTCTTCGGTTTATCAAATATCGCACAACTGGGGGCAGTCATTGGATACATGAATACTACGCTACTATACGCCTATTGCATCAGAACAAAATTAGATTACTATCAACGCCGTATCAGAAAGGTTGGGGGAACTATGAAACTGGTGGTGGCAGTCGTACAGGATCGGGATGCAGATCAAGCAGTCGCCGCGCTGACGGCTAAAGGTCAGCGCGTTACACGGGTGGGGACGACGGGCGGCTTTTTGCAGCAGGGCAACACGACATTGCTGATCGGCTTAGAGGATGCGGGTGTAACGGGCGTCATTGCCACTTTGCGGGCGAACTGCCGCCGCCGCGAGATGTTCATGCCGATGGCAGTTGGCGGGACTGATCAGGCTTTTAGCCTGACCAATCACCTTGAAGTCGAAGTCGGCGGGGCAACCGTGTTTGTGCTGGACGTCGAACAGTTCGAGCAGATTTAGTCCGGTAGTGCCTCAGTTCGGCGCACCTGTCGTTGGCGCGACCAGCTTGACACTGAACTCGGCAATCTGTTCATCATCTTTTAGGCGCGTACTCCGCACATCATTTTCAAAATCGCCGACGGTAACCAGATACAGGTCTTTGCTGCCTTCAACACCCAATGTCCCGGAGATGAAACGATTACCTGCCGCGTACACGACAGGAACCGGGATGCCCGCCCGATCCACCGCATGAATCGTTACCGACGGAGTAAATTTGCTGCTCTGCTTCCGCGCATATTCCACGCCAAAATCATCGGTGCTGCTAATCGCATAGACTGCCGGGTAACGCACATCGGGTGTGTGGGTACTGATCGTCCCCTGGATCGCCTTATCCATCTGGAGCAGTTCGACCAGCGTCAGATCAAGCGTGAACTGTCCCGTCGATTTATTGTCTTTGTCTTTGCTGACGGTGATCGTGTAATCACCCTTTGATCCAAGTTGAGCCGCCAGGAACGTACCTGAGCCACCGAAAAATAAAATCGTACCCTTCGAGGTATCCGCAATGGCCTTCGATTTAGTATCGTTGAGAACAACAACGGGGCGGCTTAAACCCTTGCCGTCTTTATCGAATATTGGTAGCAGTTGCAACAGTACAACGTCATTTTTATTGCCGCTAAAAGTGAACGAAACCGTAGTTTGCGCGTCGGTGATTTCACTCGTGATGCTTTCGCCGTACTTGATCGGTTTTGTTGCGGATTGCGCCTGACTGCGTGTTCCGAATAGCAGCGTTGAACTGAGCAGTGCCAAAACCGCCAACACCAGATTAAATGGTTTGAGGATCGACATTCTCCGACTCCTTAAATTAAAACTGCGCCGTTTGGGTAGTCTTTTGGGATAATTGCCAAAGTCATACCGCGAAACGCGCAGCCTCAGAACTTTATGAGTTGATGGGAACGTTTAGTGCAGCACCAGTTGCTGTAGTGCCAGTGCCGTCAGGACGGCGATGATCACGGGTGCGGTGAAGGCCAGCGGGTAAATGCGCCGTTCCCAACGCAGGTGCATATAGAACATGACGACCAGCGTTGCTTTTGTCGCCGCCAGCACAATCAGCAGCACGATCTTGACCACTGAAAAATACGTCACAACCAACTCGGCCACTGTCAACGCCCCCAGACAGCCAAAGATGAATAGGTAAATACCATCGCGCGGAGGATGCCCGGCGTGCGCCTCAGTCGTTGGGTTCACATTCCCGATCGCGGGTTTATGCGTCATAATTTTTTCCTCACCTAGATCAGGTAGATGATCGTGAACAGCAAAATCCAGATCACATCCACGAAGTGCCAGTACAAGCCCATCAATTCGATACCCCAGTTTTCCGAGGCCGAATAGCTGCCGTTGAAGCCCTTCACGAAGTTGCGGATAAGCCAGACCACACCGATAACGACGTGTGCCCCATGAAAGCCCGTCAGCGAAAAGAACGTCGCCCCGAACAGATTGCTGCTCAGCGTCAGCCCTTCGTGGTACAGGTTTGTGTATTCAAAGGCTTGCAAGCCAACAAATGTGCTGCCAAATATGATTGATAACACCATCGAGCGCAAAAAGCCCGTGCGGTTGCCCTGCTGAATAGCCGAGAGCGCGCGCACCACCGTATAACTGCTGCTCAACAGAATGAACGTGTTGAGTGCCGTAAGTTGCACGTTCAGGACGTCATGCGGCAGCGGGTTCTTCCAGCGCGCCATCATGTATGCACCAATCAGCACCGTGAAAAACATCACTTCCGAGATCAGGAACAACCAGATCGCAAACTTGCGATTATCGGCCTGTTCGAGTTCCGGGTGCTGCTCCTCGACGGCGGCACTAACAGCAGCGGCGGCCACCTGAGGCGGCGTGACAACCGGGGGATTGAGTATTTCTTGAGCCATTCTTAAAATTTACTCCTCAACGGGTGATGCTGCGCGTCGCGCCGCTGGCAATTTCGCCCAGCCAATCGGTGAAGAAGCGCGCCAGCCGGGTCACAAAATTCGCCACGCCTGCCACTGGACTCTTGCCGCCGCCCGCCTCTGTCAAATCGAGCGGTTCAGCGGGCAGTTTCTTGGCGATCTGTACTTGTGCGCTCAAGGCATTTACGATCAAGGCCAGACCAAGCGCCATCGATCCAACGCCGCCCAGAATCAACACTGCCAGAAAGATGAAGAAGCCAAATTTGCTGACTGGCCTGCCGAAAAAGTCAATGCCAGGTACATAACCGTGAACCACGTCAACTGCCGATGCGCCGGTCTGCTCGGTCTGGATGCGCTGTGTGCCAAGCGAACTGGCGACCATGATCACAACGACGGCTAGCAGCGCAATGCCGAGTGCCACAATTACCGGGCCAACCAACGGACGCAGGATCGGAACGATGCGATTGCCCAGAAAGCGAATTAGCGCCACATTGAACTTGACCGCATCGAACGCACCCTTAAGTGGCTTGGGCTGCTGCGGGTGATGGGCTGCCTCGTGCGCCGCTTCGACGCTCTGGTTTTCAGGACGGAAACCGCCCATTCCCCAGATCGCGCCAAAAGCCAGTGCGAACCCGCCAAACAGGAACACCGCGCCCGGCGACCAGGGTTCAAAGCCGACCAGCCATCGAACGAACATCAGGACTGCCGTCGCCAGCGAGAAGGCAGCCAGCGCCCCTAGCGCGAGACGCAGCACACTTGGTGGCAGGACGAACAGGCCGATTCCCCACAAAAAGCCGACCAGCAGGGAGAGAACCACAAACAGGATCACCTGTTCCGGTGCCCACACAATGCCGCCGATCAATTTCAGGCTTTGCAGAACGGCGATATTGACCAGGATGAACAGGCTTATCGCCAAACCAATCGTTGCGCCGATCCCGCCTGCCAGTCCTTGCGACACGCGGTTATAGGTGGCGGGGTGTGTTTCCAGCGACTCCAGTGCGCGGACTGGAATACGCGCAAACGGCGCGAAAATTGCAGCAAGCGGGTTGCGACGCATAATAACCCTTTTCTAAGCGAGATAAAGCACTACAAACAGGACGACCCACACCACATCCAGAAAGTGCCATAGGTTCGTCGCGGCTTCGACGGGCCAGTACGCCTCGGCGGAGTATTTGCCCCGCGTGGCGCGCCATAAAACATAACCCAGAAACAGCAATACGACAATCGCGTGCGTGACGTGAACCACCCACATCGCCGCGAACATGGCACTGTAGGGTCCCGTGAACTGCAAACTGCTGAGCAGGCGCAGCATCCCGAACACGAAACCCGCGCCGAGCAGCACCGTCACGCTCAGGAACATGACGAATCCATTCCGATTGCCGCTTTTGAGCGCCGAAACCGCCCGCCATGTCGTCAGGCTGCTCACCAGAAGCGCCACCGTGAACAGCAGCGGCCCCGTAACATCCATACGATTCACGCCCGGCGGCGGCCACTGGCCTTGCGCCGAACGCACCATGAAGTTCGCGTAAATCAGGCAGCCAAACAGCATAGCCTCGGCCACCAGAAACAGCAGCAGCAGCAGCCGATTGTTGTTCAACTGCTGGTTGACGGGCTTGACCGTCGGTTGACTGTACAAGTTATTCGTTGCCATCGCGCTACAAATTCCCGATTACATTGACATACAAGACTGACCTCACCCTAAATCCCTCTCCGTTTACAGAGAGGGACTTTACACAGCATGACGACTCCCCCGCTCTGCTTGCGGAGAGGGGGTTGGGGGGTGAGGTTAACGCTACTTATCCCCGCCAACCGCCTGTTCTGTCTTTTCGGTGGTCAACAGCGGTGCGCTGCCATGTGTCAGCGTCAACACGGCGATATTCCGTTCACCCGCCAGATAGGCCGCGCCTTCAGGTGTACCGTAGCCATACGGATCGGGCGCCGGAATTGGCGTCTCGTGGAAGTTTTCTTCGGGTGGCGGCGAACTGGTCTGCCATTCAAGCGTCAGCGCGCGCCAGGGGTTCGCCTCAGCACGTTCGCCGCTCACGAATGACACCGCTGCATTCACAAAGAACGGAAGTTGACCGATGCCCAGGATGAACGCACCCAGACTGGTCAGGATGTTCACCACCTGGAACTTTGGATCATAGGCCGCTACACGACGCGGCATTCCGTACAGGCCGGAAATGTGCATCGGCAGGAACGACAGCAGGAACCCCACATAAGTGACCCAGAAGTGAATTTTGCCAAGCCGTTCGTTCAGGTGACGCCCGGTGATCTTCGGGAACCAGTAGTACATGCCCGCGAAAATGGCGAACACGCTGCCGCCGAACAAAACGAAGTGCAGGTGCGCGACCACGAAATAGGTGGCGTGCGCCTGATAGTCTACCGGGATCGAGGCCAGCAGCACGCCTGTGATACCGCCGATCACGAACATCGACAGGAAGCCGAGTGCAAAGTGCATCGACGTGGTAAAGCGAATCTTGCCGCGCCAGATCGTGCCCAGCCAGCCGAAGATTTTGATACCTGTCGGCACGGCGATAATCATGGACGTGACCATGAACGGCACACGTGCCCAGGGCGCTAACGTCGTG
>JBBSEU010000315.1:0-6161 GCA_038239365.1 Aggregatilineales bacterium | reverse complement strand
GTTCGCTACGATTTGCAGCTTCGAGCCGCTAATTTTGACTGTTTTCCCGGCTTGCGTGCTTAGTGACCAGCCCGCATCGTTATTCTTGAATTTATCCTGAAAGACGACGCTCATTTTTGCCGGGATCAATGGGTCAGGCGTACTGGTGATCGTTGGGATCGGCGTATTCGTCGATTCATCTGTCGGTGTGGGCGGGATCGGCGTCCGGGTTGGCGTGCTGGTTCGAGTTGGCCGGGGCGTCGCGGTGGGTGGCACTGGCGTATCCGTCGGGAGTGGGGTTTCAGTAGGCGGGATCGGTGTGTTGGTAGGAACCTGTGTTGCCGTCGGTGGCAGCGGTGTTGGCGTAAAGGTACGGGTAGCCGTCGGCGGTACAGGCGTAAACGTATTCGTTGGCGTTGGCGTCAGTGTTGGCGGTACAGGTGTTTTCGTCGATGAGGCGGTGCGCGTGGCCGTCGGCGGCACAGGCGTTTTCGTGGGCGTTGATGTGAAGGTGGGCGGTACAGGCGTTGCCGTGTTGCTGGCTGCAATTGTTGGTGATGCGGTGATAGTTGCCGTTGCCAATGCCAGTGGTACGCTGGTTGGTACATCAGTATTTGCCGGGCGCGATGTTAACGTTGGTGGTATTGGAGTCGGCGATAGCGATGTTGCCGTTGCTGGAACGGCAGTCGGTGGCAGTGGAGTCGCTGTTGCTGGAACTGAAGTCGCAGTTGGCGGTATGTTCGTTGGCACAGTCGGTGCGGCTGTCGTTGGTGCTAAAGTCGCTGATGGAGTAGCGGTGGCCGTTAGCGTTGTGGTCGCAGTCGCATTTTGGGCAATGAGTATGGGCGCTGCGCCAGATGGTTTGGGCGCTGTCGTTTCGGTGAATATTTCTGTGGGTGTTGCACGTGGAGTCAACAATACACCGAGTCCCGCCCCCAATGAAATTGCCAGGATGATGATAATCGGCACGGCAATTAATGCAGTTCGCAGCGGAAAAGTTGAGGTGGGCACAGCGACAGCCTCAGCGGGTGTACCTGGCGTGCTGGGCGGCGCGGTTGGGGGGAGTGCAGGCGGCAGCGATAGTGGTATCGATTTGGGTGGCGTCACGTACACAGGTGCAGGCGTCGGGCTGGGCGGCGTTACCGGGGGTGGCGTGTTGCGCCCAATCGAACTTGGCGGCTGCGAACTGGTTCCAATTGGCGATATGGCACCAGTCATCGAGATACCGCTGGCCTGCTGAAAGGCTTCAGCCAATTCGAGCGGCGTTTGATAGCGATCAGCGGGTGCTTTGGCAATTCCCTTATCGACAACTGCCGCCAGTTCGGGAGATATATCGGCGCGAATCATGGTCAGGGAGGTGGGCATTTCAGTGGCGTGTTTGAGCATTAACTCATACGGCGAACGTCCCGTAAATGGCATGACCCCCGCTAACATACGGTAGAGCATGACCCCCAGCGCGTAAATATCGCTCCGCCCATCAACCGGTTCACCACGCCACTGTTCTGGTGCCATAAAATCGGGTGTGCCAAGCATCATGCCCGTTCCGGTCAAACTGGAGGATTGTTCCAGCACTTTGGCAATTCCAAAATCGGTCAGATACGGATTGCCGCGTTTGTCCATCAGGACGTTACTGGGTTTAATATCGCGGTGAATGACGCCGTGTTCATGGGCGAAGGCCAGTGCTTCGGATAGCTTGTAGATGAGTGAGGCTGTTTCACGGATGGGCAGCACCTTCTGAGGCGCTTGCTCAAGCCGCTGTGCCAAAGTTCCACCATCGACATAGCGCATTGCCAGAAAGAGCGTATCGCCATCCTGCCCGGACTCATAAATGGGCAGAATATAAGGGTGTTCAAGCTGGGCGGCGACTTCGGTTTCGGTCTGAAAGCGGATGCTTAACTCACGACTGCCAAGCAGATGCGCCAAAATGAGTTTGATGGCAACCTGACGCTTGGTCGACGGATCGTAAGCCTTGTAGACCTCGGCCATGCCACCACGCCCGATGATCTCCATCAGTTGATAACGCCCGATTTGCCGCATTGAGTTGGATTGCATAGTACGCTTTTATTTTCGCTGTGGGATACCCGGAATATTGAACGGGCAGCCGCCCTGCAAAGGTTTGAACGGAATACTACTATAGCACGCAACCCATGTTATGAAAAAGCCAACAAACCGCTTTATAACACTTGAGCCGAAATCAAATCAATCCTTATTCCAGATCAGCGCGCATCGTTGCCAAAAATTGTGTGGTGAAGGCTCGTTTGCGCGTGGCTAACTGACGGGTACTATCATGATTCAGGCTTGGGAAGGTGTTCAAATCCGTTTCGACACGACGCAGCATAGGCACAACGCCCGATAGATCGATGGTTTGGGAAACACGCCGAACGATCCCGGTTGCCCCGATCTTGTCCAGCTTATCAATATCGAATAGTAAACGGGTGAAAGGGCTGCCCACCAACCCATCTTTGCCAACGGCGGCGGCAATCGCGTTAACAATTGGCCGTGAAAAGTGAACTTTGAGCAGTTCGCGGGCAGCCTGTGCCGCAATGACTTCGTGCAGTTCGCCGATCCGCATCTCGTCGAGTTTGCCCACATCATGCAGCACCGCCAATGCAAAGGCCTGTTCCGGTGCAACCCCGGCGTCAGGTGCCGCCATCAACG
This sequence comes from Aggregatilineales bacterium, assembly GCA_038239365.1. Taxonomy (GTDB): domain Bacteria; phylum Chloroflexota; class Anaerolineae; order Aggregatilineales; family UBA2796; genus JBBRMW01. The sequence continues at coordinate 3,524 of JBBSEU010000315.1, read as the reverse complement.
CATAACCGATCACGCGCAACGTATGTGCCCACAGGTTCGGCCAGCCCGAATGCCACTTGCCGATACGCTCCTGACAAATCTCCAAGAGTTGAGCGCAAAACTCATCGGGCGGATCGGCTGGAAACCACTCCGCATAAAGTTGACTCATAAATTCCTGCCCATAGGGAACATCTGCCAGCCGCAGCGCCCAATCATCCGGGCTGAACATCGGTTGGGCTGCGCCGACAGTCAACTGCTGCAACAAAGGTTGTAGATCGAAACGCGCCGACTCGGCAGATCGCTGCATAAAGTTTCCTTCCGTAGAATTATCAAATCGAAGCCATGTCTATTTTACACGATTCGGTAATCCGGCTATAGTTAGGCGCATGGCAGACACGACTTCAATTCTCGATTTGTTGGGACAAGGTTTGTTCAGTGTCGAAACCGAACGCGCCTTTATTCAATGGTGCGTTGTGCAGACCGTGCGCCCGGCATTTGCTCATGCCCTTTCGACACATAACCTGATCGCGGAAGGGCGGCAAATTATGACGGCGACTACCGCCGAAGCGTTTGTGCCGCTGGCCGCGAAAATTGGGGAAAATGCGCGCGAAACGATGTTCCGTCAATTAACCGAGTGGATCAAACGCACGACAGATTATGGTAAGCCACGTGCGGCCTGGGACTCGGCACGCGAAGCCACCGTCTGGAGTCTGATTTATTCGCAGCGGTTGAGCGATGTGGCCGGACAAGCCGAACAGTATCAGCGCATCGACAAACAAATCCGGCAAACACACGCCTCACGGTTGCGCGAAATGGCGATGACGAAGTAAGGTGGTATTATCGGTCAGCCTGACAACCGGTGCGGCTACCTTCATCGCCATTTCCATCGTCACGTCGTTCAGATTTGCGCGCTTGTCACGCTTGATCTGCTCGATCAATTGATCGGAAGGCGTGCATGAACTCCCGATATTGTTTATCGGTGATGGCTGGCGTGAAAAACTTGTTCGTCTCACGGCGCATCTTGTGATGTTCTTCGCCGTCCAGGAACAGAATCGGGCGATTTTCGAGGATTCCTTTGGTCTCGCGCATGGTTTCTTCGGCATGAAACCCGGCTTGCCTGACCAGTTCGCTGCGTAAGACCTGCCGCGCTTCATCACAGGTGCTGATATAAAAAGCAAATCGCCATCCGGTTCAGCCCAAAGGTTGATTCCAATGTGCCCGTTACCGAGCGGCATTCTGGCTGGGGCTGTCCCAAACGACGTTATAGTGATCAAGGGTATCCAAAGCCGAGACAGTCATCGTGGTTTTCCTGAACAAAGTCTGAGCCAGAATTGGGCAGATTATAGTTTATAAATCCAGGATGAGATATACTCCAGCTCGTCAATTCAGTCCGCGTTTTGAAAAGTTTTGCTTTGTGAGGGTCAAAAATATGTTTCGCTCAACTGTAGTTCACCGTTTAACGCTGCTCTCGTTAGTCTGTTTACTGTCGATGCCGTTCGGCTTCGCCGTCGCGCGTGCCCAGGCCGATAACGTCGATGTCTATGGGCGCAAGCTGCCCGACGATGCCGCACCTTATAAGCAGCAAGTCTGGACAGAATTGTGCAACGCCAAAGCCAAAGAAACATCGCTGAGTTCGGTTGTTACCGTCTATCAGCGCATTTGCGGCCAGGATGCCACCGACAAGTTCGGCGACTCGCTGGTCGTACTCGATGAAAACCTCAATCTGAAGCCTGCTGCTGCTGAAAAGTGGGAAGCCTCGGCGGACGGCCTGACCTGGACATTCCACCTGAAAGCTGGTCAGGTGTGGAGCGATGGTACACCGCTCACCGCTGCTGATTACGTTGCCTCGTATCAGTACATGGTCGATCCCGCACACGCCTACGACTTTGTATGGATGTGGCAGGGTTTGATCAAGGGTTGGGATCAGGCCGTCGCCAAAGAGATCAAGCCCGAAGACATCGGCATGAAGGCTGTTGATGATCTGACGCTCCAGGTTGTAACGCAGGCACCCGCGCCATACCTGCCCAGCACTTTGTTCTTCTGGGGGCCGCTGCAAGCAAAAGCACTCAAGGCCTATGGACCAGATTACGTGCTTGACCCCAAGAAGAGCGTTTCGTCCGGGCCATTCGTCCTCAAGGAGTTCGTTGCTGGCGATCATGTTTTGCTTGAAGCCAATCCAACCTACAAAGGCTACCGCCAGCCATACCTGTTCCAAATTCGCGGCGTCTATGGCGATCTGATCAATGGCAGCTTCTCGGCCTTCCAGTCGTATGCCATAGATCGCGTCAATGGCGACTATATGACCTCTGCCGACTTCAAAGTGATCGACGCCAACCCGAAGATCGGCACCTATCGCCAGACCACAGGCGACTTCCGTACCGATTACCTGCTGTTCGATACCTTCAACGCGCCCTTCAATGATGTCAAAGTGCGGTTGGCCTTTGCGAAGGCGACAGACCGTGAAAACATCGTCAAGAACGTGATTGGCGTCCGCCAGGCGCTCCCGGCTTATTCGTTCCTGATGCCCGGCTTCCCGGCTTCGGATGCCTCTGGCGCGCTCAAGAGCATTCAGGCTTACGATTGCCCGGCGGCACAAAAGCTGCTAAGTGATGCGGGCTTCCCCGGTGGCAAGGGTTTCCCCGACACCGAACTGAAACTACGTGGTGAAGGTGATGCGATTGCCACGCGCTTCGTAGCGACAGCGGCTTCGATCAGCAAGTGCCTCAATATCAAAGTGACCGTCAACAACATAGACGGCGCGGACTACATGAAGAAATTGCTTGCTCGTCCAACAAGCCTGACGTTTGGCGCGATCTCGTATGGTATGGATTACCTCGATCCGGCTAACATGCTCGGTTTGTGGGTTTCCACGGGGCGTCATTCTTGGCGCAACGCCGACTTCGATAAACTGGTGACGCAGGCCAACGCTTTGGTGGGTGATACGGCCAAACGCACACAGTTGTACCAGGACGCTGAGAAAATTCTGGTACAGGACGTGGGCGGCGTGTTCATCGACCACCGTATCGCGGGTGAACTGTATCAGCCGTTTGTCAAAGGCGAATGCTTCAAGCCAGATGCCCAGGGGACTTCGGGCTGGCACTGGGGTAACGATACGTGCTGGGGAACGATTTACATTAGTTCGGACGTGAAAGACTACAAAACGTACCGCACTAAGTAACCCTCGACCTTCGCTGCTTGCAGACATTCGATGGGCAGATCAGCTGATCTGCCCATTTATAAAACCTTACCGTAAGTTGTGGATAGTAAAATGCTCCGTTACATCATTCGGCGTGTTATTGGTCTGTTTTTTGTGCTGCTGGCGGTTTCGTTCATTGTCTTTATGCTGATGAATGCTGTTCCGGGCGGCCCTTTCTCAATGGGTGAGCACGTCTATTCGCAGGCGGCGATGGATAACATGCTGCACAAGTACGGCCTCGACAAGCCACTTTTTGAACGCTATATAAACTTTTTGACGAGCGCACTGCAATTCGATTTTGGGCGCTCATTTGCCGTTGCGGGCAGCCCGCCCGTAACGGAACTGATCC
>JBBSEU010000314.1:0-6204 GCA_038239365.1 Aggregatilineales bacterium | reverse complement strand
GGTTTTCACTGATCCGACGACCTCAGATGAATGAATAAAATGAGTTTCGGAAGTGATAAGCACTCGATCTCGAGAAAAGACCAAATCCAGTTCATAGGGCATCGTATACCCCGGATAATTCGGGATCGGCAAGTTGATTGTACGCGGTTCGCAAGTTAATCCGACCTCGGAAATGATGAGTTTAATCAGGCGTTCAAAAAGTTGCCCAATCCGTTTGCGTGCTTGGTTTGGATTGGAAAAAGAGTCGCCGATGCAGCCAATTGCCTGCTGCATTGTGTAGATTACCTGGTTGATTTCGTTCATCGCCAGATATGCTCCGCTGGTCGGGCTGTTGGCAGCTGTCGCCTGAAATTTTCTTAAAAGCGTTAAAAAATCCATAAACCGTTCAAATGCTGGCCTGAAAATCAGGTTCGATTCAATAAACAATCGGCTATTTAGAGGTCGGGTAATTCGATTGGCGTAGGAAGCATCAAACTGATAAAAGATGTATATGGGATGAGATGGTGACACAATGCGTGTTACTTGGGTCTGTTCCCGAAAATCCAAGAACGCCTCACATAAACTGAAGTAATCGGCCAATGATTGAAATGCGGAACGATCTTGAACGCTAGTTTGCAGATCGCTTAAGGTCAATCCATTCATCGAATGGACTTCCGACGTTTGGCATTTTGCAAGTCATACTCAATCCATTGTTTGATCGACCAGCCTTCTACCAAATTAATACGTGTAGCTGCCCACTCCAGATAGTCGAGCGAAAGATCGCACCCTAGCCAGCGGCGTTGAAGTTGCTCAGCGACAACGGCAGTCGTACCTGATCCTATAAACGGGTCAAGTACTAAGTCGCTCGGATTGGAGGAGGACAACACAATTTTGCGGAGCAGTTCTTCGGGTTTTTGCGTTGGATGCGGTGTTTTCTCGTGCATTCCGTTGCATGTCGTTGGAATCTCAAAGACATCTTTGGGCTTCGCGCCGCCGGGATGAGGCTGCCAGAGTCGATCCTTGTTTCGTTCACCGCCATACTGACTGGTTTCCGCTTGCGGATGTTCGGGATACTTTAGCGTATGATCGCCATAGGGCAGTCTAACATCATCGAGGTTGAACGTGAATAGCTTACTCTTTCTGAAATGCAAGATGCTTTCATGTGAGCGACCCCAATCTGAGCCGAGATTAGCTTTGTTTTTGTAGTGCCAGACGAGCCAGCGACAGCCCTGAAAGAAGCGCATAGACGGCAATTTCAGATCGGCCAAAATCTCGGAAAAGCCGCAAATGTACAATGTTCCTTCGGGCTTTAGTACACGAGCGGCTTGTTCGATCCAAATCATTGACCAATCAACATAAGCCTGCTGAGACTCGAAACTATCCCATTCTGCTTTTTTGAGGTTGTAAGGCGGGTCGGCAAAAACCAGGTCGATAGATGCGTCGGGCAAGGAGCGCAACCAGGTGATTGCATCCCCTGCCCAAAGTTCGCCGTGTGGATGGACAAAAAAACGACTCGGCTGAGATGGATCGAAAGTAGTGCGCTGATCTGCGTTAAGAACGATAGTGCCTTCATCCAATAGGCCTGGCAGCGTAGTTTCCGCTGTAGATTGCTTCTGCCGTTTCATGAAAACCTCAACTCAGCCTATTTATGGAACATCCCGACTTAGGGTGCAAGCCGCGTCAAGTCGCGCGGGAAAAGCGTCGCCCAACGGATATTATCCAGGCAAAGCAACTGCATCACAAATCGTTCCATGCCAATTGCGAAGCCACCATGCGGCGGCATCCCGAATTTGAACGCTTCGAAATACGTTTCGACGGCTTCCATCGGGATTCGGGCGCGGCCAATGGCGGCCACGTAATCGCTGAACTGATGCAACCGCTGGCCGCCCGTGACCATCTCCGTACCGCGAAACAGCAAATCGAAGCTGTTTGACCAACGCGGATCAGCCGGATCAGGATGGGTGTAGAACGGGCGCTTGACCATTGGGTAGCCCGTGACGAACAGGAAGTCGCTGTTGTGTTCGGCGCGCGCCCATTGGCCGAGGATACGTTCGTGTTCGGGTGACAGATCAGGTTCGCCAATCGCGTCCTGCACGTTGAACTTGTCGTGGAGCATTTGCTGCGCCGCCGGGAAATGAATCCAGGGGATCGTTTGGGGCATGGCAGGCAAATCGACTTCAAGCATAGCAAGTTCGGCGGCGCGATGCGTTTTGAGATAGTCGATCATGCCGCGCACAACGGTGGTGAGCATTTCCATCACGTCGAAGTGATTCTTGATGAAGCCGAATTCAACATCGAGACTGACATATTCGGTGACGTGACGACTGGTGGCGTGTGGCTCGGCGCGAAAGACGGGGCCAACTTCAAAGACGCGCTCAAAAACGCCAACCATGATCTGCTTGTAGAACTGCGGACTTTGAGCCAGGTAGGCATTGCGTCCGAAGTATTCCACCGGAAAGACGTTCGCGCCAGACTCGGTGGCTGTGCCAACAAGTTTGGGCGTTTGGATTTCGGTGAAGTCGCGGGCGGTGAGGATTTCGCGGAAACCAGCCATTGCACCGGATGCGATTCGCAGAACGGCGCGCTTTTCGGGTGCGCGATGCCCAACCACAGCATGATCAAGGAAGGTGGGCAATCCGGCTTTGACGTGCTTTTTGTAGAGTTCAAAAGGTGTCACATCGTTGACGGGCGAGATCACTTCAAGGGTGATGTCGTGCAGTTCGTGGCCGCCCGGCGCTTGGGCTTCGGCAACGACTGTGCCTTCGAGCGCGATCACGGTTTCGGGCAGCAAGCCGGAGAGCGGCGCAAGTTCGGCGGGCGTGAGAACCGCTTGCGCGAGTCCGGCGCGATCCCGAAGCACTACAAAGTTGACTTCACCAAGTGCGCGCAAACGATGCAGCCAACCCATTAAACGGACACGCTGGCCGACATGTGCGGCAAGTTCGGTGCTGAGAATACGATCAGGCATATTACCTCACAAGTGTCACCTGCAAAGCAGGTGATGCAGGTGTAATAGATAGTTTCACAAACGGAATGCGAACGGAATCAAAACGCCCCTCCGTCTCCAAAGACGAGGGGCGCTCGTGGTGCCACTTTGGTTCGCCGGGGCTTCGCAGCCGCGACCTTTCCTGGTCAGTTGACCTGCGCGCTAACGGGCGCTCCCGATCCATGACTAGTGCCGCCTTTTGTTATAGGCGGGTTCGCCAGGATAGCTCCAGCGTGTCTTTCGGGGGCAGCAGCAGGCGGCATTTGCAGCAGGTGGCCGCTCTCTGAACTGCGCCGATCCCCGTACTCTCGCTATCGACGCTTCGTGTTGAATTGCGTCAAGAGTAGCACAGGGCGTTGGGCGGCGTCAAGAGCGGCTGAGTCAATCTGATATAGTGTGCTAAATATCGGACGGCGGATCGCCCAACTGATCGAGGCTTTGCCCCTGAAACCGTTTCGCCGCTTCGAGTTCGGCTTCGGTCACTTTGCGCGGGCCACCCGTCAATGTCCGATCCCGCAAGGCTTGCTCAAAGGCCGTTGCCGCTTCGCTGTAGCGTTGCAGCATGACCAGGCACTTGCCGATGTTGAGCAGCGTAATCGGATTGGGCAAGCGTCGATTGGCTGAACGAAAGGCGTTCAGCGCCGCTTCGTAGTCTTCGCTCTTGGCCGCGCCTTCGGCAGTTCGATAGATGGCGCTGATCTGATTGCGAAGGGCGCGCGGCTCTTTGCCCACCGGGGCGTTATCGGTGTTGACATTTTTGGGCAGCGGCATAAACCCTTCCGCGCCCGCCTCCTGCATTTTGCGCGTTGCGTCGAGCGCCGCCATCGCCCGCTTGCGATCCAGCGAGTCCAGGTCGTCCATTTCCAGAGCGTTGTTCAGGTCTTCCTGAGCTTCGGGGAACAAATCCAGGCGCATTTCGCACAGCGCCATATTGACCAACAGGTGCGAACTGGGGTTGAGCATGTACATTTCGCGGAAGGCGATCAAAGCTGTGCCATATTTCCTGGATTTGTAGGCAGTTGTGGCTGCGCCGTACAGCGACTCCGCATCTGCCGGATCGTTGACACCGTTAATCGCTTCGCCCGTATTGACTGCTTCGTTCAGATCGTGAAGCTGACTCTGTTCGTCTTTTTCCTTGTCCTGCACGGCGGCACGTTGAATCATCGTCCGCATCACGCGCATCGCCGACTGATTGCCCGCATACTGCTGAATTTCGAGCAGGCGCATCTGAGCCGGATTCAAAGTGACTGGCCCCGCGCTCTCCGCCGTCTGAACTGTGGCCGCCTGATGTGCGACTTGTGGGGGCAATCGTTTTGGCTTTTCTTCTTCCTGGCGCTGAATGCGAATTCGTCTACGGCGCATGATCTAACTCCCCGTCTAATCCAACGTGCGCTGGCGGCGTGCCTCGAACAGGATCACTCCGGCGGCCACTGCCGCATTGAGCGATTCGGCACCTTCGGCCATCGGGATCGAAATCCGGTTGCCCGCAATCTGACGGGCGCGTTCATCGGCACCGCGCGCCTCACCGCCAATGATGATCGCGCTGGGCTTATTCCAATCAACGGCGGCATAGCTCAGTTCGGCACGCGCATCGGTCAGGTAGACCGAATGTGTCCCGAACCTGGTGGCAATATCCGGCCAGAACATGCGCCGCAGCGGGACTCGAAAGTGAGCGCCCATGCCGCCGCGCAGCACCTTCGGGTTATATGGATCAACGCAGTAGGGCGCAAGCACCACCATTTCGACAGAAGCAGCAACCGCCGTTCGTAAGATAGTGCCCATATTGCCCGGATCGGAAACGCCGTCCAAAATCAGCGCCAGACTGATGTTCGCGGGCGGTTCAAGTTCGGGCATGGGAAAAACGGCCATCCAGCCCTGCGGCGACTGCGTATCCGAAACCTGCGTCATAATTTCCTGGCTAACTTCAAAGCTCTCGATGTTAGCACTTCGCAGGGTATCGAACAGACTGCCACCTAATTTCCCCTCGGCAATCGAATCGACGGTGTACAACGCAAATGTTGGGAACGTCCCGCTATCCAGTGCGTCGTTGATCAGGCGCGTTCCTTCCAACACGATACGTTTTTCGGCGCGGCGCGTTTTGCCGTGACTTTGCAAGGCACGGATGAGTTTGATTCGGTCATTGTGCAAACTGGTAATGATTGGCATAACTGCCATTATATGCCGATACGCTAAGAATGCGAATGGTGTCCTCACCTGCTCTGCAAGCGGTTCACGCGCCAACAGTTTTATCAAGCCGAAGGCCTCAAAGGCGCGAAGTTCAGGTTAGCGGACGGCGCTGGCGGTTTCGGAGTCTTTCTGGCGCATCAACCAGATATAGCCGTCTTCAAGGCTTGGCGCAACCGGGCTGGCTGCATAGTCGGGCGCGGGGTTCGCGCCAAGCACCCGATACTGAACGGTATCACTCATTTGCAAGGTTGAGACCACCGCCAAACCGCCATTGGGTGATGCACCCGCCGTATTGATCGTCCAGACTTTGCCGCGTGCCTGTTCGATGAGTTGGCCGGGTGCGCCCTGAAACAGGACGCGCCCCTTCGATAGAACGGCCAATTCTTTACAACTCTGACTGATGTCTTCGATGATGTGCGTCGAGAGAATCACCGTGCTATTGCGTGCCATTTCGGAGAGCATATTTCGTAGGCGGACTCGTTCTTCGGGGTCCAGCCCGGACGTGGGTTCATCCACAATCAGGAGTTTGGGCGATCCGAGTAGTGCCTGAGCAATCCCGACGCGCCGCTTCATGCCACCCGAATAGGTTTTCAGACGGCGTTTGGCGACATCAGTCAGGCGTACTAATTCGAGCAGTTCCGCGATCTGTTTGCGGCGCGTGGCGCTGTCGTTGACGCCTTTCAGCACGGCCACGTAATCCAGAAATTCCAGCGCGTTCAGGTTCGGATACAGGCCGAGTTCCTGTGGCAGATAGCCAAGTAAGGACTTTGTCGCTTGTTTGCCGGAGAGCGTTGTAATGTCATTGCCGAATACCTGTACGCTGCCACTGCTTGGATGGAGCAGCCCGGCCAGGGTTCGCATGAGGGTCGTTTTGCCTGCGCCGTTGGGTCCCAGCAGCCCGAACATGCCCGATCCAATCGTCAAATCCACGTCGCGCAAGGCGTATACACCGCCCGCATACTGTTTGCTCAAACCACGAATTTCGATCATGATTGCCTCTTTCTATAAATTACGCGCAGGGGATACCGGGTTTTAACCTGGTGGTGAATGCG
>JBBSEU010000313.1:0-6204 GCA_038239365.1 Aggregatilineales bacterium | reverse complement strand
TGCCCATTCTTCATCGCTCACATCGCTGGCATACTGTTGCTTTGTGTGACACACTTGCTTTGCTCCTGTCGAGTACTCTTGGTCGTTTAGCCACTCCCAAGTCTACCCATCAGGGCTTTTTTATTCCCAAAAACGCTCTAGTTGAACGCAATTGAGGCAATCATCGCATCGGCCAATGGTTTCAGGTCAGAGTCCCAGAGCGCGGTTGGCCCATCAATCGTCACATGGAAAAAGTTGTTAGTGGCGTCGATGAAGATGTAATCAACACCGGTTTGATTGATCCCGGAGTTTACCCACTCGAAACGGTAAGCAGGCCGTCCGCCAACGGTCACTTCGCTGCCCGGTTTATATTCACGGTTGAGAATTGAATCATCGGCCTGTACTTTGGCGGCCAGTTTTGAGAGTGCCGTAGTCGGCGAAATCTTTAACTTGCGAACGGTATCATAGGCGATCTTCATCGTGTAATCTTTATCGCTGTTCGTCACCTGTTTGATCCCTGATTCGGATCGTTCGACGCGCCAGCTTTGCGGAAATTTGTAGGTGAAGTCATCGCCCTGATCAACTTTGACAAGCGGCGGCACACCGCCCCCCTCAGTGCTGGTTGGGCGTGTGAAGTAGAAGATTGAGCCGCCGATCAGTGCATACACGATCAGCACGACAGCCAGAAACGCGAGTGTGCTATTGCGCTTGGAGCGATCTCGCTGCTGAACGGTCATCGACTGCTGAACCGCGCTGCCATCTACTGTCGTGGCGGGCAGCGCGCTGCGAACTTCAATTGGGCGCGTATTGACTGTAATCGGTGCCCGATTCTGCAAACGTTCGGGGACTGGTTCGCCCATGATCATCCCGGCCACTTCGTCCTGGGTGACTTCTTCTTTGCGGAAATCGCCGACTTTGTGACCGTGACTGATGATTGTGAAACGATCCGCCACCTCGAACACATGGTGGATGTTGTGGGTGATGAAAATAACCGAGATACCGCGCTTTTTGGCTTCCGTCGTGTAGCTGATCACTTTGCGGGTTTCGCCAATTGACAGTGCCGACGTTGGTTCATCCAGGATCAATAGCTTGCTGCCGAAATGTACCGCGCGCCCAATCGCAATCGACTGTCGTTCGCCGCCCGAAAGCGTACCGACTGGCTCTGCTGCATCACGGATTTTGATGCCGATGTGTCCGAGTGCATCAGCCGTGTTATCGTCCATTTTTTGCTTGTCGAGTACCGGGAGCGGGCCGAGTCGCCGGGTGGGTTCGCGCCCCAGATAGAAATTGCGCGAAATGTTCATCAGCGGCACCAGCGCCAAATCCTGATAAACCGTTTCGATGCCCAGATCACGCGCATCCTGTGGTGAGGTCATGCTCACCGGCTGACCTTCAAAATAAATCTGGCCGCTGGTCGGCTGATGGACCCCCGTCAGCACTTTGATCAATGTCGATTTGCCAGCGCCGTTATCACCGAGCAAGCCGATGATCTCCTGATAACCCACCTCAAAATCAACATCTTCCAACGCTGTGATCGTGCCAAAGCGCCGCCCGATCTTGTCCATCTTGATCAGCGGAACGCCGTTTCCATTGTTCTGTAGTTGTGAACTCATCATAAAATTTTCCGCTACCTCACCCGTCGAACAGCCGTATTGATGACTACCGTAATAATCAAGATCACGCCGATGAAGCCCTGAAACGATTCCGCCGGGACGCTGATCAGCACCAATCCGGTTCGCAAAATGCCCGTAATCAAAACGCCGAGCGTTGCACCGATAATGCTGCCATAGCCGCCCGCCAGCAGCGTGCCGCCAATGACGGCTGCCGCAATAACTTCCAATTCAAGCCCCTGCCCATCGAGCGGGAACACGGACTGCTGTCGCCCGACTGCGATCACGCCCGCTAACCCGGCCAATGCGCCGGAAAGCACGAAATTCATCACCCGCACGCGATCTACCGGGATACCCTGTGCGCGTGCCGCGCCGGGATTACCGCCTGTCGCATAGACCGAACTGCCATAGCGCGTCTGACTCAGGATCACCGTAAAAATCAGGATAATAACCAGCCACCAAATGACCGATGTGCGGAAATTGGCGTCCGTTGAGGCAATGAATCGCCCGTTCAAAATATCAAAAAAGCTGACTTGTAACAACGTACTGGTATCATGCAGTTGGTTCAGGGCGACACTCAGCGCACTCAGCGCCAGTATCAGACCTACCACGCTAACAATGACCAGGCCAATAACTGCGCCATATTTACCGATCAGTCCAGCTTTTTGGAAAGTACGCCAATAGCCACGCCCGGCGATGAACGTAAAAAATGCGATGATCAGCGCGGCCACAATTGCCAGTACGATCACAACGAGCGGATTCAAATATATCCAGGGCTGGCCTTTGGCGTCATAGTCGGCATAACGCAGGATCGCGCCACCCCGGATCGCCGTGAGCGCAATGGCACGATAGGCTTGCAGTGTGCCTAATGTCACAATGAACGATGGGATGCGCGTCCAGATCAGGATCACGCCGTTGAGCAGCCCCATCGTTGCCCCGGCCAGTACTGCTGCCAATGCGGCAAGGACGGCGGGCACGTTACTCATAATCAGCGACAGAAAGACAAGCGAACTGACTCCCAGAATCGATCCCACTGATAGATCGAATTCACCGGAGATCATCAGGAAGGCAATACCCACCGCTACGATTCCGCTAGTCGCCTGGCTGGTCAGCACCGAGGCCAGCGAGTCGAGCGTCAGGAATCGCTCCGATGCAGTAATCGAAAAAAAGATCAACATTGCCAGGAAACCAATCAGCGCGCCAGCCTCCGGGGAGCGAGCGAACTGGGTTCGCAAACCCCGAAATTGGAATGGAGTGCGCTGCGACGCGGTGCTGGTGACTGCCATCAAAGACTCTCCTGCATAAAATTTTTTGGTCTCAACACGATACATATAGTGAAGGGGCATGAGAAGTTCAACTTCTCATGCCCCAAATTGATCAAACGCGATGGACGGGTAGCCTGCCGTTTAGCGGAAGCCGTCCTTGACCAGTTGCGAGATTTGATCGACGTTCGACTTGTCGATGTAGCCGGGGCCGGTTAACACATCACCACCGGGGGTCAAACCGTACTTGACGTGCAGGAACAGCCATTCAACCGTGCCGAAGCCCTGATAGTACGGCTGCTGATCTACCGTCTGAACGGTCAGGCCGCTCTTGATGTTTTCAAAGATTTCGGCGCTGGTGTCGTGGTTGGTGTGGAAAATGTCGCCAGCCTTGACTTTGGCATCCTTGGCGTACAGGTAGAAGGCGCTGGCGGGCGTTGGTCCCAGTGTGTTGATCGCGTTCGTCTTCGGGTGGCTCTTGAAGTAGTCGGACAGGATCGAAGCGTTCTTGTTCGGGTCGTTATCTGTCGTGATCTTATCGACAGTTACGCCAGCCGACTTCATCACGTCTGAGTAACCCGCGCAGCGATCCTCAAGACCCTGGTGACCGACTTCCTGCACCGGGCAAACCGCGCCTGTAACCTTCTTGCCAGCCGCTTTGGCGGCGGCGAGTGCAGCACGCGCATTCGACTGACCGCTGACGAATTCGCTCGTGCCAATGTAGAACAGCACAGGCAAACGCTTGTCCGGGTCGTTGGCATTGGCGTCATTGGTGTTGAAGATGATGACTGGCACACCCGACTTGACCAGCTTGGTTACGCCGTCACGGATGATGTCCGGGTCAGGCGACGTGATACCAACGCCGTCGGGCTTGGCCGCAATTGCTGCATCCAGGTACTTGGGCATGGCGGGTACGTCGTCCGTGTTGGCGCTTAGCCACTGCACATCAACGCCGAAGGTCTTGCCCGCGTCATTCATGCCCTTGATAACCGTCACCCAGAACGGGTTGCCGGGACCGCCGTGCGCGACCATGATGATTTTCAGCTTCTTGTCCTGGGCGTGGGTTGTGCCCACAACCATCAGGACGAGGCCGAGGACAACGGTCAATACGGCAAGTTTGGAAATGGTGCGTTTAAGCGTGGAATACATGACTAAATCTAACCTTTCTATTGAAAACGGGACTAATTCTTGGTGGTGTTTACGCGGCGAATACGATTTCTTGAGGCGCTGTTCACCTCCACCAAACATTTAGTTGGTACGCTTCGACTATAGCAAATCTGTAGAAATTGTCAAATAATTGATGAACATTGAGAGGGTTACTATTTTTTCAAAAACACGGTAAAAGTACTGCCTTTGCCCACTTCGCTTTCGACACGCAGCGTGCCGCCGTGCAGTTCGACGATCTCTTTGGTAATTGCTAACCCCAGTCCTGTACCATTCGCCGCCACTTCATTGACGCGAAAAAATGGCTCAAAAACGCGGGTCAGGTTTTCCGGTGCAATACCGATCCCGGTATCCATGACACGAATCACCACGTTCGACCCCGCTTCGCATGACTCGGAGCCAGTACACACATCTACTGAACCACCTTCTGGCGTGTAGTTGATCGCGTTGGCAACCAAATTCAAAAGCACCTGTGAGAGCCGCACCCGATCCGCCCAAATGTTTAGCATCTGATCGCTGGCGTGCAGTGTCAGGGTGATATGCTTGCGCTGGGCTTCCGGCTGTTGGGCTTCGATCACTTCCTGAACGACTTCCTGTAAAAGGATATATTGTCGCTTCAATTGGATCACGCCGCGTTCCAGGCGCGAAGTATCCAATAAATCTTCGGTGAGCTGCATCATCCGCTTGGTAGCGCGCCCCAATACGTCGAGGTGATCGCTCACCTGTTCGGGATGCTTGCGAATCAGATACAGCCGATTATTCATACTGGTCAGCGGCGTTCGCAACTCATGTGAGGCATTGGCGATGAACTCCGATTTCAGGCGATCCAGTTCTTGAAGGCGCTGGTTGGCTTTGGTGAGTTCAAGAGTACGCTCAGCGACACGTTGTTCCAGTTCGGCGGCGTGTTGACGAGTCTCGGTGTAAAGCTGTGCATTCTCAATAGCGATAGCGGCTTCATCGGCAAAAACGCGCAGCCGTTCGATGTGTTCTGTCGTGAACTGACCAGGGATCGAGCTATCCATGTTCAGAATACCAATCACCTTGCCATGTGATTTGAGTGGCAACCCAATATATGACTTGATGACCAGAAAAGACGGGAATGTTTTCCAATTTGGGAACAGGCCCGTGTTTGAAACGAGGAGCGGTTCGCCGGATTTTGCCAGTTGTCGGAAGGTGGCGGATAAATCATCCGGGATCACATCCTGCTCAAAGACGGCGGCCACTTCCGGCGTATAGTTGCGCCAGTACGCAATATGGAGTTTCGTATCGTTGATCAAGACAATGCTGGCTGAGTGATGCGGAACGACGCGCTCCACATTTTCCAGGATCAGACTCATCACGGCTTCAAAGTCGAGCGTGCTGGTCAGGGTCGAAATCGTGTTCCGTAACGCCTCGGCGAATACCTGATTTTCGCGCAGCGATTTCTGACGGCTTCGTTCAAGCTGCCGACGGTTGTGCAGTACCAGGATAATGACGCTGGCACCCACAACGTTGAAAAGCAGCGGCCCATTGTATAATGCTGCCGTTGAAAACGCAGGGTTGTTGGCAAACCAGGGAAAGGCAGCAATAGCGATCAATTGTATAACAACAAAGCTGATCACGATCCGAAGCGAAAACAAGACGCCACACAGCAGCACCGGAATGATTAAATAATCCAGCAGATAGAATGAATTGGGGCGATTGGCGGGAAAGGCGCTGTTATAGCTCAGGAGGGAGGTCGCACCGATGAGCAGCATTGCGCCCACCTTAAAATGGCGGGTACGGCTCAGTATATAGGCCGTTATTAACGCCACAAGACCTAGCAAGCTGACTGTCAAACTTTGATCATGCAAATAATCGGCGCGTAGCTCGATAACTGCTCTCAATAATTCGCCCAGAACGCCCAGCAGGACGAGCGCCAGACAAAGCGCGGCCAGCAGTCGACTTTGGCGGCGTTGATCGGGTTCGATAGTGGCGGTTGAAGGTACGGTGAGGGATTGCCAGACGGTGTTTAACATGGCTGATACGCTTAACATGACGCTATTCTACCTGTATTCAAGCACAATGTTAGCTGGACTTTGAACATGGGAAGCTAAAAAGATGAGGCAGAATAAGCCTTCGACCTAACTACGACGAAAGGTTGAAGATGCTTAGTCTGCCGATATGGATTATGACAGTTTTGGGTGAATTTGCGCCAGCAATATATGGCA
>JBBSEU010000312.1:0-6221 GCA_038239365.1 Aggregatilineales bacterium | reverse complement strand
CTTCCCTTAATTCGAGCTGAGCTATACTCAATTTATTCTGATTTTGATGAGACACATTCTATGCCAGGATCGTTTCGGATTATTCCAATCATCGCTATTCTGCTGCTCCTCACTGGAACAGTTCAGCCAGCCTCGGCGCGCACCAAAACACTTGCCCCCATTCTGCTCTATCATCACATCGATCCGAAGTTCACCCATTGGAATGTGCCACCGCAAAAGTTTGAACGGCAGTTGATGTTTTTGGCGGCCAATCACTACCGCACGATCAACATGGCAGCGTATATGGATGCCTTCGAGAAGGGCGAAACATTACCCGATAAGACAATCGTCCTCACCTTCGACGATAGTTATATGGATAACTATCTGTATGCCTTTCCACTGCTCAAACGCTATGGCCTGACCGGGACATTTTTCATCATTACCGAAGCCGTTGGCAAACCCGGCTACATGACCTGGGATCAGATCATTGAAATGAAAAATGCAGGTATGGAGATGGGCGCACATACACTGCATCACCCATTTCTGACGCATCTCTCAGCAGTGCGGGCGTTTATCGAGATTTACGGCTCAAAGCTGGAATTGCAATGGCATTTGAAAATACCGATTAGCATCTTCGCCTATCCGTATAACGATCACAACTCGCGTGTGGTGAATCTCGTGAAATGGGCGGGTTTTCGCGGGGCAGTGACCGTTTCGCCGCACAAGGGCGATGTGCCGCATGATGAGTTTGAGATTGATCGGGCGACAGTCACATCGGGTGAAGGAATGAACACGTTTGCGATGGTTGTGGGGGAGCGAGTTAAGGGCTAAGCATAGCCCTCACCCCAACCCCTCTCCCGAAGGAGAGGGGCATTCTAATCAGCCGCCGAGTGCCGCTTTCACCAAAATCGGCGTCACATAGACTTCGATGATCCCAGCCACGATCAGCAACGGGATAACAACGCCAATTCCGATCTTGGCGCAGTCAGCCAGCGCGGCCAACCACGCCTGACCCACCGTCTCATCTTTGTGCGAACGGGTAAATGACGATCCAAGCCGCAACGCCGCCGCTCCCGCTAGTATTGCGGCGGGTGCTTCCAGCAAACTGTGCAGGACAACTGCCGCCAGATACGTCCCCAATCCGAGTGACGACCAGATCGGCTGGCCTAACAGGAAGCCCAGGATACCAAACGAGGCAATGGGCAGGACGATACCCATCACGCCGAAGCTGAATGTCGCCAATATAGTCGCGGCCAACAACACGCGCACATTCTGACTGACCACGTTCAACACGCTGCCAAGGCTTGAGCCAAGTTGCTGGATATAGTTCGGCAGATTTTGCAGCACGTTCTGGCGCGAAGCCGCCGCTGCCGGGATTTGCAAGTCCGGGCGAAGCTGCGCGATCATAAAGCCGCCAACGAAGATCAAGACCATGCACAATATCATCACCACGATAGAGCCGCGCAGCCGCCGAATCGCCGGGAACACGCTCAGCCGATACCAGCCGATGACATTGTGCGCGCCGCCGCCGAAACTTTGCCGAAACAAGCGCCACGCCCAACCCAGATTGATCTCATCCATCTGGCGGCCTAGCAGTTCTTCGCGGTTGAAGATGCGCGCCCCGGTCACGAACAGCATAATGTCCACCACAACCAGCCCGGCGATGATATACCACAATACATAGCGGTTGTTCGTGACCATGATGAACGATTCGAGCATGACCAACAGCGAGACTGGAATGATGATGAAACTGGCGAGCAGATTAGCCGCACGGGTAGAAGTCGTCTGGCTGGAAACGACTACCGCGCCTGTGACCATGACCAATGCTTGCGCGGTAGTCAGTGCCAGAATTTGCAACACGAGTTCAGTTTCGGGACGCCACTGCTGCGCGCCAAAGACCAGCCCGCCCAGATAGATGGCAATACCAACATAGCTGGCAAGCAGCGGCGGGAGCATCGCGGCCAGTGTCTTGCCAACATATAGTTCAGTATTAGTGAGCGGCGTCGAAAGGAGCGGTTCGATGCTGCGCCGTTCTTTTTCGCCAACGAACGTTTCCAGTGCGATCACGAGTGAGATCGAGACTGGAAAGAAGCCGACGATCATGGGCAGCAGCGGCAAAAAGTTGTCAACCAGCGGCGTCGCGCCCGCGCCTTCAAAGAAGCGGATAAAGATACCCGTTGCGCCCTGTGCCAACGCTGGAAAGACCAGCGTCAGGATAAGGATCGGCCCCATGATGCGCCAGTCGCGGAAACTATCGCGCATTTCGCGGCGGGTGATGATCAACGCATTGCTGAGCGTTTGCCGCAGCGAATGATCGCCAATTTGTGGGCTGAGTACACGCTGCACCGAGTCGGTTGCCGGTGCTACAGGTTGGTTTAGGGTTGTGGTCATCGGGTGGCCTTCTCTCTAAGCTGCATGTGCTGGGCTTCATCTTCTGCGACAATTTGCAGGTAAATCGCTTCAAGGCTTTGCTGCACCTGGCTGAGCGTGATCACCTCTGCGCCGTGTTCGGTCAGGCGGCGAATCACCGCCGGATTCGTCACACGCGGATCGGCTGTTCGGTAGCTCAACCAGTCCGAACCCTGCTCGATCACCTCAACCATCCCCGCCAGATCACTGGCAACGCCATTGAGCGGCTTCGTCAGTTGCAGGTGCATGATCGGATCGCCCACAAAACGCTGCAACAGTTCGGCGAATGTGCCTTTGGCGATGATCTGCCCACGCCGCACAACCGCGATGCAATCAGCAATGGTTTGCGCTTCGTTCAGGTTGTGCGTCGTCAGGATAACGGTTCGCTTATCACGTTTCAGTTCGGAGATGGCATCGCGTACCAGTTTGGCGCTTTGCGGATCCATTGCAGACGTGGGTTCATCCAGCAGCAGCACCAGTGGATCGTGCAGCATGGCGCGCACCAGTGCCAGCTTTTGCTTCATCCCTTTCGAATATTCGCCCAAACGCTTGTTGAGCGCATCACTCAACCCGAAACGTTCCATCAGGTCAAGTGCCCGGCGGCGTGTTTCGGCAGGGGCAATCGCATACACTCGCCCGAAAAACTCCAGATATTCGAGCGCGCGCATTCGTTCGTAGAGACCGTGCTGCTCAGTCAGGACGCCCACACTGGCGCGAACTTGTGCGGCCTGCGTGACGACATCATAGCCAGCTACCGTTGCCCAACCCGATGTTGGCTTGAGGATCGAGGTCAACATGCGGACGGTGGTTGTTTTGCCCGCGCCATTTGGCCCCAAAACGGCGAACACGCTCCCCGCATCCACTTTGAGCGTAATATTATCGACGGCTCGAAAGTCGCCGAACATTTTGGTCAATCCTTCAGTTTCGATCATGGGATAACCTTTCACGTTTAAGCTCATTATAGTGGTTTCGGATCGTGACATGCGCTTGATTGTGTGAAAAACGTATGAACGCCGTTCTGGTTTGGAAGTCCCTCTCCCTGGGGAGAGGGATTTAGGGTGAGGGCTGTATCGTCAAATTCGCCAGCAGCGGAAACCACCCATACGCATCGAAGCCGAAACCATTCAGATGCGCGCTTGCGCCGTTCAGATTCACATAATCCCGGATCGGCAACAAAAGCGCCTGATCCATGATCCGGTGCTGCACTTTGCTATATACTGCACCGCGATTAGCTGGATCAATCGACGCGCTGGCCTGATCGAGCCAACCATCCAATTCCGGGTCTTTGAAGTTTGTCCAGTTGGGCGCGCTGTCACTACGATAGACGCGGCTCAATAGACTGGCATCGACGCCGTAATCGTTGTACGCGATCAGGTTGTAGTCGCCTGCCTTTTGCGCGGCCAGCAATGCCGGGAAATTGGCAACCTGCCGTAGTTCCAGTTCGATCCCAATTTCGCGCCACTGACTCTGAATCTTGAGCGCGACTTCGGGATGAAAGCCCCAGGGCGGCACGATCATCACCAGACTGAGCGGCTTACCATTGCGTGTGAGCGTTTTCTCTCCCGTGCTGTAACCATAACCCTGTTTTCCGATCAGGAGTTTGAGCGCCGCTGCCGTATCAAACGGGTATATTGACTGCACAGTGCGATCATAAAAGGGCGTCGTGGCACAGAGCGGCCCATAGGCGACGGGCGAAAACTGCTGGAAAATCGCATCAACTATCGCCGCGCGGTTCGTCGCCTGGATAAGCGCCTGTCGTACTTCAAGCTGATCGGTGGGCGCTTTGGCCGTGTTGAAAAAGAATTGCAGCGGCATTCCGGGAATCGCTTGCGGATACAGTTTGAGATCGCTGTTACCGGTGAACAACGCCGCGTCGGTTGGCGAAAGCTCACCCATCACCCCCGCCTCACCCGATTCCAGTGCAGGCGCACGAGTCGGCGCATCCTTGAAGAACCGGAAGGTGACCTCATCGACAGATTGATCGGTCATGGCCGTGTAGAAGCTGGGACCCCATTTGTAATCGGGGTTGCGGTGTAAGGTGAGATGATCGCCGGGGATATAATCCACCATCGTAAACGGCCCTGTGCCGACCTGATGAAACTGATAGCGGTCATTGTCGTAGGCTTGCAGCGCCGTTGGACTGGCGATACCCAGATAGACCTGACTCAAGCCGTCCAGCAGAGGCGCATACGGCTGTTTGAGAACGATCTGAATCGTAGCCGGATCAACAATCGTGTAGTGATCATAAGGACCTAACAGGAACACCGCTTTT
Source organism: Aggregatilineales bacterium (assembly GCA_038239365.1). GTDB lineage: Bacteria > Chloroflexota > Anaerolineae > Aggregatilineales > UBA2796 > JBBRMW01. Next base: position 1,561 of record JBBSEU010000312.1, on the reverse strand, counting down.
TGCGAATGGGTATCCGGGTTCGTGACGCGATCCAGCGTGCGCGCGACGGCCTGAGCATCGAACGCTGTGCCATCATGGAATTTCACATCGGTACGCAACTTGAAGGTATAGGTCAGGCCATCGGCGGAGACTTCGGTTCGTGTAGCGAGTCCCGGCACGAACTCTTTTGTCTTGGGATCGCGGTAGAGCAGCGTATCGTACACAGACCGGAACACGATACCGAGTTCGGATGACGAGTTGATATGCGGATCGAATCCGCTGGGCATCAACGTCAGGCCGTACACGATCTTGTGTTTGGCGGGGGCAGCGGCACTGACCCGCCCGCGACTGATCACGATCAGGCCGAAGGCCAGCAGCACACACGCGATCAGGCCGAAACATCCAACGGAAGAAAGGGCAAGTACGCGCCCCTGTCTGGCTCTCATAGTTTTACTTTCAACGCCCCTACGATCAAGCTCATTCAGTCAAAGCACTAATCATCAATTGAATTAACCGATTTTGCGCGAAGATAAAGACCACAAAATACATCGTCCCGGTACCTACTAAAATCAACAAAGGTAGTGGCAGTAGGCCGTATATACCAAATAAGATGCTCACTGCGGTTAAGAACAATATGTGAATACCGTATATGAATAACGTACCTAGATTGATCCGAACTTTGCCTTTTACAAGTGTAGATTGGCTATCCCAATTACTAAAAGTTCCTGAAACGGTCAGATAGGTGCCACGACCTATCTCCCGCTGGAAGTTGTATTGGTAAACCTCTGAACTGATAGCTGAAACATCAACAGGTAAGACTTTAACCAACCACCATCTGTTCCGCCCTGTCAGAATGTGGTTTTCTTTCTGGAGACACGCGGCACATTCACCTAAAGGATAGGACGACAGGAATTCAAAAGGCAAGCCGACGATGATTCCTAGCGGTGATAAACGCCACTGTTGGCGTTTGCGTTTTTCCTTTGGTTTCGTCGTTAGCATCACGGCGCTTCCTTGCTGCATCCGAACAGTGTAGTATAGCACGCTGTGGGCTGTTCGATCTGGGATTCTACTTGATGAGGCTAATCAATTTGACTTCGCGCATCAACCTGCTTATAATTTAAGCAACTTGAATTATAAAGAGATTGACTGATGTCCGATCTTTTACCTGCTGCAACGATTGATAGTGGAAAAATTCGCAAAGACTGGCATGACGGCCAGTGGTATTACAGCATGATTGATGTCATTGCTGTGCTGCTTGATCTCGAAAATAAAGCGGCTAAGAACTACTATCACGTTTTCAAAGGGCGGTTAACTCAAGAAGGTAATGAAACGATTACAAATTGTAAGCGTTTGAAATTGCTTGCGGAAGATGGAAGGCGACGGCTGACTGACGTTGTGAATACTGAACAAGCATTGCGTATCATTCAATCTATCCCGTCACCAAAGCTGGAATCCTTGAAGTTATGGTTAGCGCAAGTTGGCAATGTACGCTTTTAAGAAACTGCTGACCCGGAACTTGGTTTATTCCGTTCGATTGAACGCACTGCCGAACAATATAAACTGCATGGAAAGTCAGATAGTT
>JBBSEU010000311.1:0-6247 GCA_038239365.1 Aggregatilineales bacterium | reverse complement strand
GCGCGGTAAATCGAAATACCCCGACGCTTGGTGTTCAGCAGCACGGCCACGCCCAACGCAAAGATCAAACGAAGCGGCACTGAAAACGCTACAAATTTGATGGTTGCGGCCAGTGCGTGTCCGTAGCGCACATCCTGAAAGAACATGCGCTGAAAGTTTTCCAACCCGATATATTGCCACCCACCCAACGAATTGTAATCGGTAAAAGCCAGCCACAACGAGATCGCAATCGGGATGGCCGAGAACAGGAAAAAGCCCAACAGCCAGGGCGCAATGAATAAGTAACCCGTACCGGAATCCTGCTTAAACTTTATGCGTCTCGTTGCTGCCGGAGTGACCGATTTGCTCTGACTGGTAACAGGTGGCGCTATGACCGAGTTGCTCATTAACTTTTTGGTACCTCAAATAACTGCGAAGGTAACTGTAAAAAATGTTTGTCTTTTACGCCGGGGAATTGATTCCCCAGCGTAACCACTCGTGAATTGTCTACTCTAATCCTACTTCTTGTTTTTCGCCAGAATCCGGTTGGCTTCGTCACGCAGTGTCTTAGCACCATCTTCGGGCGAGATTTGCTTGTACAAAACGGGATCCGCGAACTGTGGCAAGTAGACATTGTTACGAATATCCGCCCAACCCGACGGATCAGGTGGCGGGATCGGGCTGACATCTTTCTGAACCAACGACAGGAAGTTGAACGTTTCTGCCGTCGGCGCATCCAGCTTCGGCTTCAGGTATTCCAGCATCTTGGTAGAAACGGGTACGCCGCGCTCCGCAAACAGAACATCATTGGCTTCGGCGGTGTTCGTGAAGAAATTGATGAACTTGGCCGCTTCGTTTGCCAGTTCGGGCGTTTCGCACTGCGAAGTGATCGAGAAGAACATCGACGGCTTCACGTAGTTGGCCGACTTGCCGCCCGCGACGCGCGGCAGCGGTACGAGCTGGAACTTGCGATCTGCACCCGAAGCCTTCCACACGGCCACGACCTGATTGCTCCACTGGTACTGCATCGCACCTTTGCGGGTGACGATGGGCGCACCTTCTGGACCCGCTTTGTCATACTCTGGCTGCAACTCCGGGCCGGGAGCCGCTTTGGCATCCTGGATACGGATGATCATTTTGAAGTAATCAACGAGCGGCTTGTCGTCTGTGTAGCCAATCTGTGTCCCATCTTTGGAGAATGCCCATTGACCATAGGCCAAATACAGCGACTTCCATAACTGCTCATCGGACAACCCTGGCCCCATGCCCCAGATGCCCAGCTTGTCATGTAGTTGAAGCACGATCTTCTCAAAATCAGTCCATGTCCAGTTCGGCGCAGGCAGATCAACGCCCGCCTTCTGGAAGGCTTCTACGTCAAGGATGATCGACTGCGAATTGATGCCCAGGTTCAACCCGTACAGCTTGCCATCGATACGCCCACCCGCCAACACTGGATCGGGGATATTGCTTACGTCGAGCAAACCGGCCTTGATCGAATCATCGAGCGGAATGATCAAGCCCTTCTTTGCCCATTCGGCCAGATAGGCGTAATCCTGCTGAATCAGGCAAGGCAGTTTGTTGCCAGCGGCCTGAGTGGTGAGCTTCGTCCAATAATCGTTGAAGCCTGCAAACTCGTACACAATGTCGATGTTCGGGTGCGCGGCTTCGTACATTTCGACGACTTTAATAGTGCGATCATGGCGGTTCTGCGATCCCCACCAGGTCATTCGCAATACCAGTTTATCCTGCGCGGCGGCGGGATGAATAGAGGTCAGTGCCAGCAGCACCAACGCGATCAGACTAAACGCCTTTTTCATAAGTAATCTCCTAGAAAGTTCCGACAAAAGTCTTTGTTGCATCGAACACGAATATCATATAGGATATAGGATATTGAGTCAACTTGCAAGAGCAACCATGAAAGTCGCCTACCGAAGCAAAAACGAACTCGTCTATGAGCAGTTGCGAAAAGCGATTGTTTCCGGCGAATACAAACCCGGCGCGCGGCTGGTGATCGATCAATTGGCCATCGAATTGGGTGTTAGCCAGATTCCGATTCGTGAGGCTATGCGCGAATTGGAGTCGGATGGTTTTGTGACGATTGAACCTTATGCCGGGGCAACGATCACGGAACTGAATGCCAGCTTCATCTTTGAAGTGTTCGCGCTGTTGGAGAGCATCGAGATCGTTTGCAGCCGAAGCGCGTGCTGTCGCATGACTGATGCTGAACTGGACACATTGGCCGCAATGATCGAAAAGATGGAAGGTAGCGTCACCGATCCCGATCTGTGGTCACAGCAGAACAAGGAACTGCACCTGTATATTTGCGACTGTGCGAATGCGGTACTCTCCAAAAAGATGATGCAAAAAGTGCTGGCACACTGGGATCGCTTGCGGCTGCACTATTTTAAGGATGTGTTCGGGCAGCGCATTCGATTTGCACAGGACGAACACCGTCACATTTTGGCCGCTTTCCGCGCCCGCAACCCCGATCAATTGGCACAGGCCATCTCCAAGCACAACAAAAATGGCCTGAACAGTTATCTGGAACATTTGCGTTCAAGCGGGCTAATCAATCCGACACAAGAGGAGTGCTTATGAATGCGCTGCTTGCGCCTGCCGTTCACCCGACGGCCACGCTCAAACCGAATCGACACATCACCGGAATTTCCGCGATTTTGCTGCCCTTCAACGAGTCAGGCGAGGTCGATTGGGACGGGTTTTGCGATCACGTCGCGCGCACTTCGGACGCCGGACTGACTCCGGCGGTCAACATGGATACGGGCTACATCAATCTGCTGGATGATCAAACTCGTAAAGCCGTGTTGGAGCGAACGCGCGAGACACTAGCGGGCAAGCCGTTCGCTGCCGGGGCTTTTGTCGGCGATCAGCCCGGCGCGGGCTGGAACGAACACGCTTACCAGGATCAAATCGCGCTGATCCAACACTATGGCGGCACACCCATCATCTTTCAGTCGTTCGGCCTGACCGGGCAAACGTCTGATGCGCTGATCAATTCGTATGCGGCGCTGGGGCGCGATTGCCCACAGTTCATCGCTTTTGAACTGGGCAAGATGTTCGCGCCGTTCGGCCAAATCTACGATCTGGAGACGTATGCCGCCCTGCTGGATATTCCGCAGTGCATCGGCGCGAAACATTCATCGCTGAGCCGCCAACTCGAATGGCAGCGCCTCGCCTTGCGCGATAGCCGCCGCCCGGCTTTCAAAGTCTTCACCGGGAACGATCTGGCGATTGATATGGTCATGTATGGCAGCGATTACCTGCTCGGCCTCAGCACCTTTGCGCCGGACTTATTCGCCAAACGGGATGCAATGTGGGCAGCGGGCGATCCGGCATTTTATGAATTGAACGATTTATTGCAATATCTTGGTTTTTTCGCGTTTCGCTCACCTGTACCCGCCTATAAACACAGCGCCGCCCAATTCTTGAAACTGCGCGGTAGGATTCAATCCGATAGACCACACTCGGCGGCGGTCAGACGCCCGGCCAGCGACATCGAAATTTTACAGGACATCGTGCAGCGGCTTGCCGCCTGGGAGCATTAAAAAGTGAGTTATCGCCGTGTCGCGCAGCTTCGTACCTCTGACGATCTGCACACTTATTTGGAAAGCATGAACGCCAGTCTGCCCTTTGATGAGCAAGTACAACATGGAGCGAACTCACCGTTAGCCCAACCCCTGACCGTTCACGGGCGGCAGATCGGCAACCGTTTCGCCGTGCTGCCGATGGAAGGTTGGGATGGTACGCTGGATGGTCGCCCTAACGAACTGGTCAAGCGCCGTTGGGAACGATTCGGCTTGAGCGGTGCGAAACTGATCTGGGGGGGTGAAGCGGTGGCCGTGCGTTTCGATGGCCGTGCCAACCCGAATCAGCTTGTCATCTCGAATGACACTGTTGCCGAACTTGCCGACTTGCGCGAAACGCTGGTCAACGCACATGGCAATCATTATGGCAATATGGAGGATCTGCTGATCGGTCTGCAACTGACACATTCGGGGCGGTTTGCGCGGCCTGTCGATAAAAAACGACTTGACCCGCACATTCTGTATCACCACCCGCTGCTGGATCGCAAGTATAACCTCCCGGCGGATCAACCCCTGATGACCGACGACGCGATTAGTCACTTGATTGAAGACTTCGTAAAGGCGGCGGTGCTGGCACAAAAGGCTGGCTTCCACTTCGTCGATCTGAAACATTGTCACGGCTATCTCGGTCACGAATTTCTGACTGCAAAGGATCGCGGCGGACGGTATGGCGGGAGCTTTGAAAATCGAACGCGCTTTTTGCGGGAGATAGTAGCGGGCGTTCGCGCTGAAGCACCCGGTCTGGAAATCGGCGTGCGTTTGAGCGCCTTCGATTGGATTCCGTTTCGTCCCGGTGCAGAGGGGCGCGGCGAACCGGAACTTTGGCCGGACGGTGACTACCCGTATGCGTTTGGCGGTTCAGGCGACGGTACGCAGATCGATCTGACTGAGCCGCGCGCCTTCCTCGATCTGTTGCTGTCACTGAATATTCGGTTGGTGTGCATCACGGCGGGCAGTCCGTACTACACGCCGCACATTCAGCGCCCGGCACTGTTTCCGCCGTCCGATGGCTACCAACCGCCCGAAGACCCGTTAGCGGGTGTCGCCCGTCAGATCAACGTCGTGGCGCAGTTGAAGCAGTATCGCCCGGAGTTGGTGTTTGTCGGTTCGGGCTACTCGTATTTGCAGGAATGGCTGCCCAATGTCGCGCAAGCCGTGATCCGAACCGGGCAGGCGGACGTAATCGGTTTAGGGCGAATGATCCTGAGCTATCCACAGATCGCGGCGGACGTATTGGCCGGGAAACCGATTCAACGCAAACGCTTGTGCCGCACGTTCAGCGATTGCACTACCGCGCCGCGCAATGGCCTGATCTCCGGCTGCTATCCGCTCGATGATTTTTACAAACAGCGCCCCGAAGCTGGAATCCTAGCGACGCTCAAGCATCCTGAAGCACTCCCGGCGACGGAATCATGAAGCCAACTCGCGTTGCCATTATCGGGACAGGCAGTTCAATCGGCAATCATCTGGACGCGCTGCGTTCCGCCGGTGAGTCAGTGACGCTCGTTGCGGCGGTAGACGTGGATGAAGCGCGCATCAAAACCTTTGCTGAGCAGCAGCATATTCCGCGCTGGTTCACGAATGCAACCGCTATGTTAACTACGACTCATCCCGATCTGGTGTGCATCGTCACGCCGCCAGCAACTCACTTACCATTAACGCTCGAATGTTTGGAGGCGGGCGCGTGGGTTCACTGTGAAAAGCCGCTCTGTGCATCGTTGGCCGAATTCGATCAGATCACGCAGGCTGAAGCGCGTACCGGGCGCTACGTGAGTACCGTCTTTCAATGGCGGTTTGGGTCTGCTGTCGCCCACTTGCGAACGCTGATGAACGCCAACGACTTAGGCCATCCGCTGGTAGGGTTATGTCAGACGCTCTGGTATCGGGATATGGCCTATTATCAAGTGCCCTGGCGCGGCAAATGGGCGACGGAAGTTGGTGGCCCCACCATGACGCTGGGGATTCACCTGATGGATTTGTTTCTGTGGCTGATGGGCGATTGGTCGGAAGTGCAAGCTATGATCGGCACGCTGGATCGGGCTATCGAAGTCGAAGATGTGTCGATGGCGCTGGTACGTTTCGAGAATGGCGCACTGGGCACGATCACCAACAGCGCCTTATCGCCACGTCAGAATACGATGATGCGGCTCGATTTTCAGCGTGCAACCGTCGAGGTCGAGACGCTATATCGCTACTCCAATGTGCATTGGCACTACAGCATCCCCGATCATTCGCCGGATGTTGAAGCACTGAATCGGTGGCAAAAGATTGAACAGGACGTTCCCGGATCGCACGACGCGCAGCTAGCGGCACTTCTGACCAGCATGGAGCGACGTGAACGCCCATTAGTCAGCGGCTTTGAGGCGCGTCGCATTCTGGAATTTGCGACCAGCTTGTACAAAGCGGCGCTGACCGGACAAGCCGTGAAGCGCGGCAGCATCACGCCCGACGATCCGTTTTACCATGCGATGAACGGCGCGCCGCGCTCAACATAACAATCCTATTCAGGTTCTCATTTTGCTATAGGGTTTCGGCATCGTTTCGGGTGATAGAGTGTTATAGTGAAAGCTATCATCCTGATTGTGACCGAGGTTCTAGTGAAAATCGCCCCGCCGCTGATCACGTTTTTATCCTGTTATATTCTGGGATCATTTCCAACCGCCTAT